>CAZNOJ010000126.1:0-6356 GCA_964574665.1 uncultured Gemmatimonadaceae bacterium | reverse complement strand
GGATGCCGTCGGGCACCCTGGACGCCGCGGCGCTCGACCAGGCCCGGCGCTTCCTGCAGCAGCACGAGCTGGCCGGCCAGGTGGCCTATCACCACGCCACCGCCACCCGCCTCGGGGCCATCGAGCACCGCTTCCACCCCCAGGTGGAGGCGGCCTTCGCCGCCGCCCTGCTGGCGGTGGCCGTCCACCTCGGCGCGATCCTGCCCTGGGAGGCGGTCGGCCTGGCGCGGCCGGTCTATCCCGGCTGGCTGGTGACCGCGCTGGCCTTCGCCACCATCGTGCTGCCGGCCTTCGGGGCCGCCCGCCACGGCTTCCTCGGCCAGGCCGACGTGCTGGGGAGCAGCCTGCGATCGGCCGCGCTGGCGGCCCGGCTCGAGGAAATGAGCCGGCGGCTCGACCAGCTGGGCGCCCCCGGCGAGCTCGAAAGCCTGCCCACCAGCGACCTGGCGCTCGAGGCGGCCCGGATCATGGAAGGGGACCTGGCCGGCTGGCGCACCGTGTTCCGGGGCAAGCCGCTGGCCCACGCCTGAGGCGTGGGGCGGGCGGGGCTACAGCCGGGGCAGGGTGACGCCCCGCTGGCCCTGGTACTTGCCGGCCTTGTCGCGGTAGCTGGTCTCGCAGACGTCGTCGGCGTCGGCCTCGAAGAACAGCACCTGGCAGATCCCCTCGTTGGCGTAGATCCGCGCCGGCAGGGGCGTGGTGTTGCTGATCTCCAGGGTCACGTGGCCCTCCCACTCCGGCTCGAACGGGGTCACGTTGGTGATGATCCCGCAGCGGGCGTAGGTGCTCTTGCCGACGCAGATGGTCAGCACGTTGCGGGGAATCCGGAAGTACTCCACGCTCCGGGCGAGGGCGAAGGAGTTGGGCGGCACCACGCACACCTCCCCCCGGAACTCCACGAAGCTCTTGTCGTCGAAGTGCTTCGGGTCCACCACCGCGGAGAGGACGTTGGTGAAGATCCGGAACTCGTCGGCCACCCGCATGTCGTAGCCGTAGGAGGACACCCCGTAGGAGATGGCGCCGGCGCGCACCTGCCCCTCCACGAAGGGCTCGATCATCCCGTGTTCCCGGGCCATCCGCCGGATCCAGCGGTCAGACTTGATCGACATCTTCGTTCCTCGGGGGTGGCGGGTGGAAGGACGGGCCGGGAATCTACACCGCCGCCGCGTCCCCCCTCCACCGCGGGCCAAGTCCGCCGCCCCACGCGCTTTAACCGGGCTCCGACCCGAGTTGAAATCGCCCGGAGGGCGGGGTAGGTTTGGGGCGGTTGTGAAATATTTCACGAGCGGGGGTGACGCGTGCTCCAGCAGTACATCCCGATCCTGCTCCTCCTCGTGTTCGTGGTCGCCAACGCGGCCCTGATTCTCGGCATCTCCCACGTGCTGCAGACCTATCGGCCGACGCCGATCAAGGCCGCCCCCTACGAGTCGGGGATGCTGGGGCTGGGCGACGCGCGGGAGCGGTTCTCGGTCAAGTTCTACCTCGTCGCGATGCTGTTCATCATCTTCGACATCGAGACCGTGTTCATGGTGCCGTGGGCCGTGGCGTTCCACCAGATGCGCGAGTTCGGCGGCGTGCTGCTGCTCGAGATGCTGACCTTCGTGGTGATCCTGGGCGTGGGCTACCTCTACCTCTGGAAGCGGGGCGCGCTGCAATGGGACTGACCCCGCCGGCCGGGCCGGGCCACCAGGCCGGCGTCGTCGAGACGATGTCGCCCAACTGGATCACCACCCGGCTCGACTTCCTGTCCAACTGGGCCCGCGCCAATTCCCTCTGGCCGATGCCGTTCGGCACCGCCTGCTGCGCCATCGAGTACATGGCCACCGCCGCCTCGCGCTTCGACATCTCGCGGTTCGGCATGGAGCGGCAGTCATTCTCGCCGCGCCAGGCCGACGTCCTGATCTGCGCCGGCCGGCTGCCGTTCAAGCTGGCGCCCGTGATCCGCCGGATCTGGGACCAGATGCCGCAGCCCAAGTGGGCCATTTCCATGGGGGCCTGCGCGTCGAGCGGCGGAATCTTCGACAACTACGCCATGGTGCAGGGGATCGACACGATCATCCCGGTGGACGTGTACGTGCCGGGCTGCCCGCCCCGGCCCGAGGGGCTGATCTACGGCATCATGCTGCTGCAGAAGAAGATCAAGGGCGAATCGCTGAGCGACCCCTCCCTGCGGGTGGAGCACCTCGTGGGCCCGGACGGGCTGTTCCGCCGGCCGGAGGAGATCGACCAGGTCTCGGAGCCGTTCGGCAACTCCGTGTCGCAGACGAGGTCGGGGTGAGCGTGCTGGTGACCTCGGGCACCGCGAGCCAGGTCGCGGCCGTGGCCACCCGGAGCGTGGCCGCCCTGCGGGCGCGATTCGGCCCCGCCGTGCGGCGCGACGCCGTCCGGTCGGGGCAGGTGGTCGTCTGGCTCGAGCCGGCCCGGGCGCGCGAGATCCTCACCTGGCTCGCCGAGGATCCTGGCCAGCGCTACGACTACCTCTGCGACGTGACCGCGGTGGAGTACCGTGATCCGGAATTGCCGCTCGAGGTGGTGTACCAGCTCCGCTCGCTGCCGCACGGTGCCGACCTGCGGGTCAAGATCCCGCTGGATCCCGCCGGCGACCTGGTGGTGGAGAGTGTGTACGACCTCTGGTCGGGGGCGGATTGGCTGGAGCGCGAGGCGTACGACATGTTCGGCATCCGGTTCCGGGGTCACCCCGACCTGCGCCGCCTGCTGATGTGGGAGACGTACGACGAGGGCCACCCGCTCCGGAAGTCGTTCCCACTCCGCGGCCACCGCTCGCGCAGCGAGCAGACGCGGCAGGCCCTCTCGGCGAACCCGGCCGCGCACTACTCCATGGAGGAACTCACCATCGCCGAGGCCTACCACGAGCTGCCCGCCGACGTGCGGGCCCGGCTCGAGGCGTCCGAGCGCGAGCGCGAGGGCACGGCGTGACGCCGCGCACCCTGGAGATGGAACTCCGCACGCCGGCGGTGGATTCCTCCGGCCGGCTGGTCACGGTCCCGCTCGGCGTGAACCGGCGCCCCTCGGAGTCGGTGCACGACGACTTCGGCGCGGAGCACATGCTGGTGAACATCGGCCCGCAGCATCCCGCCACCCACGGGGTGCTCCGGCTGGTGGTCGAACTCGAGGGGGAAACGGTCCGGCGGGTGATCCCCCACATCGGGTACCTGCATTCCGGGTTCGAGAAGCTCGGCGAGTACCGCCAGTACAACCAGATCATCCCGCTCACCGATCGCACCGACTACCTCGCGCCCATGGCGAACAACATCGCCTTTGCCATGGCGGCCGAGGCGCTGATGGGGATCGAGGTGACCGAGCGCTGCCGCCTGCTCCGCGTGATCGCGATGGAGCTGTCGCGCATCATCTCGCACCTCGTGTGGGCGGGGACCACCGGCATCGACCTCGGGGCGTTCACCCCGTTCCTCTGGATGTTCCAGGAGCGCGAGCGGGTCTACAACCTGCAGGAAGCGTGGACCGGCGCCCGGCTCACCACCTCGGTGGCCCGGGTGGGCGGCATGATGGCCGACGTGCCCGACGGCTGGACCGACCGGCTGCGGCAGTTCGTGGACACCTTCCCGAACACCCTGCGCGAAGTGGACACCATGTTCACCCGCAACGCGATCTGGATCGGGCGCACCCAGGGCGTGGGGGCAATCTCTGCCGCGGAGGCGATCAACTGGTCGCTGTCGGGCCCCATGCTGCGCGCCTCCGGCGTCCCGTTCGACGTGCGCAAGGACCGGCCCTACCTCGGCTACGAGACGTTCGACTTCGACATCCCCGTCGGGCAGCACGGCGACATCTACGATCGCTACCGCGTGCGGCTCGAGGAGATGTTCCAGTCCACCCGCATCCTGGCGCAGGCGCTCGACCGCCTCGAGCCGGGCCCCGTCAACGTCAGCGATCCCCGCGTGATCCTGCCGCCCAAGTCGCGGGCCATGAGCGACATGGAGGCGATGATCTTCCACTTCAAGCAGGTCATGGAGGGGATCAAGCCGCCGCCGGGCGAGGTGTACCAGGCGGTCGAGAATCCCAAGGGTGAGCTGGGCTACTACCTCGTCTCCGACGGCACGGCCAAGCCGGTCCGGTGGCGGGTCCGCCCGCCGTCGTTCATCAACCTGTCCGCGCTGCCCCGCCTCTGCGAGGGGGCGCTGCTCTCCGACGTGATCGCGATCAATGCCTCGGTGGACATCGTCATGGGCGAGGTGGACCGGTGAGCGCCGAACCCGCGGTGACCGGCCCGGTGTTCACGCCGGAGCGGAAGGCCACGCTCGACGCGATGGCGGCACGCTATCCCAACCGGCAGGCGCTGCTGCTCCCGGCGCTCTGGATGGCCCAGCGGGCCCACGGCTGGGTGTCGCCGGCCGCGATCGAGGAGATCGCCGCCGAGCTCGGCCTCACGCCGGCGTACGTGCGCGGGGTGGTCACCTTCTACACCATGTACCACACCCATCCGGTCGGGCGGCACTTCATCCAGGTCTGCACCACGTCGCCTTGCCTGATGTGCGGCGCCGGCGACGTGGTCGCGGCGCTGCTGGAGCACACCGGCTGCGGGGAGCTCGGCGCCACGTCCCCCGACGGGCGCTTCACGGTGGTCGAGACCGAGTGCCTCGGGGCATGCGGCTTCGTGACGCCCCTGCTGATTGACGACGACTTCCTCGAGTCGGTGACCGCCGAGGCGGTGCCCGAGCTCCTCACCCGGTATCCCTGATGGGCTATCCGCACCCGATCCACCCCAGCGAAACGCCGCTCCTCTCCGAACACTTCGGGGTGGCCGCCGCGCGGAGCCACGCCGGCTGGGTGGAGCGGGGTGGCTACCAGGCCCTGCGGAAGGCGCTGGGGATGACCCCGGAGCAGATCGTCGAGGAAGTGAAGGCCTCCGGACTGCGCGGCCGCGGCGGGGCGGGGTTCCCGACCGGGATGAAGTGGGGCTTCATGCCGAAGGACGACGGCCGGCCCCACTACCTCTGCTGCAACGCCGACGAATCCGAGCCCGGCACGTTCAAGGACCGCGAGATCCTGCGCTGGACCCCGCACGCGCTGATCGAGGGGTGTGCCATCGGCTGCCTCGGCATCCGGGCGGAGACGTGCTACATCTTCGTCCGCGGCGAGTACACCCAGGCGGGCGCGGTGCTCGAGGAGGCGGTCCGCGAGGCGTACGCCGCCGGGGTGCTGGGGCCGAGTGCCATGGGGTCGGGCAGGCGGCTTGACGTGGTGGTGCACTGGGGCGCCGGGGCGTACATCTGCGGGGAGGAGACCGCGCTGATGAACGCCATCGAGGGCAAGCGGGGCAACCCGCGGATCAAGCCGCCGTTCCCGGCAGTGGCCGGGCTCTTCGGCATGCCCACCACGATCAACAACGTCGAGACGCTCGCCGCGGTGCCGCACATCATCAACCGGGGCGGGGCCTGGTACGCCGGCCTGGCGATGGGCTCGCCCAAGAGCACCGGCACCAAGCTCATCTCGGTGTGCGGGCACGTGCAGCGTCCCGGCACGTACGAGATCACGATGGGCCTCCCGATGCGCGAGCTCATCTGGGGGTGCTGCGGCGGGCCGCTGCCCGGCCGCACCATCAAGGCGGTCATCCCCGGCGGCTCGTCGGTGCCGATCATGACGGCCCAGGAGGCGGAGGAATGCCTCACCGACTACGAGGGGATCGCCGCCAAGGGCTCGCTGCTCGGCTCGGGCGGCATGATCGTGATGGACGATTCCACCGACCTGGTCCTCCAGATCTGGCGGCTGGCCAGGTTCTACGCCCACGAGAGCTGCGCCCAGTGCACCAACTGCCGCGAGGGCACCGCCTGGACGGTGCGCGTGCTGGAGCGGATCCTCCGCGGCGAGGGGACGGCCGCCGACCTCGACCTGCTGCTCGACCTGGCCGACAACATGACCGGCAAGACGATCTGCGTGCTTTCCGACTCCTGCGCGGCGCCGGTGGTGAGCGGCCTGGCCAAGTTCCGCGACGAGTTCGAGGCCTACCTCACCGGGGCGCGCGTCCCCGCGCTGGTGGGAGGCTGACGTGGCCGGCGACCTGGTGTCCCTCACGGTCAACGGGATGGGCGTCGAGGTCCCCAAGGGGACGATGCTCATCGAGGCCGCCAAGCAGGCCGGCGTGCTGGTGCCGCACTACTGCTACCATCCCGCGCTGCCGTCGCCGGCGGTGTGCCGGATGTGCCTGGTCGAGGTGGAGAAGCTCCCCAAGCTGGTGCCGGCCTGTGTCACCGCCGCTGCCGAGGGGCAGGTGGTGCACGTGCACTCGGAGGCCGCGCTCAAGGCGCGCCAGGGCGTGCTCGAGTTCCTGCTGATCAACCACCCGCTCGACTGCCCGATCTGCGACCAGGCCGGGGAGTGCG
>CAZNOJ010000125.1:0-6522 GCA_964574665.1 uncultured Gemmatimonadaceae bacterium | reverse complement strand
TATCTTGAGGGGGTAGTGCCGAAAGGCGTCGCGGTTCGAATCCGCGCCAGGGCATCGCGCCAGAGCTCCGCCACTGTAGCTCAGGGGTAGAGCACTCGATTCGTAATCGAGCGGTCGTCGGTTCAATTCCGACCAGTGGCTCTGCCCGACACGATGCGCAGTCCTCCTCGACGCCCCGCGATGCGGGGCGTCTTGCTTTGGCATCGTTTGAGGCGGCGCTCGATGACGATCCTATCGCACCTGCATGTGCTCGCGCAGGAACGCCGCCGCGTCGGCCGCTTCCTCGCGCGTGATGCTGTGGCCCATGCCCTCGACCGGGAGCGCGCGCAGCGTGGCGCCTGCCGCCCGCAACGCCGCCCAGCCGGCCTCGCCGTGACGATACGGCATCATGGCATCGGCGGTCCCGTGCCCCCACCAGTACGCGGTGTCCCGCACCGTCTCGGGCGTGGCCACCACGGAAGGGTGTTCCGCGAGGAATCCGGAGAACACCAACACCGCCGCGGCGCGACCGGGATGCCGGAGTGACCACGCTAGCGCCGAGGTGCCGCCCTGCGAGAAACCGCCCACGATGAGCGGTGCGCCGACGGTGCCGGTGGACTCGGGGATCCCGTCGAGGAAGGCCGCGAGCCGCTCCTGTCCCTCCACGAACGTCTCCGGCTCGGGGGTGCGTTCCTGGAGGAAGCGGTACCACGCCCAGCCGGGACCGTAGCCCCACGGAGCCCCGGGAAACGGTGCCCGCGGCGTCACCACGGTGGCGCCCGGCCAGAGCAGGGCACCGAGGGTGGCCAGGTCGCGCTCGTCGGAGCCGCGGCCGTGAAGGAGGACCAGTAGCGGGGCGCCAGGATCGCCCGGGACAACGCGGTATTCGAGGGGGGCGCTCATCCTGAATGGTTGCCCCGTCCCCCCCGGTTCCGCTAGCTTGGACCCCTGCATCAGCGGGACGTAGCGCAGCCCGGTAGCGCACTACCTTGGGGTGGTAGGGGTCGCGGGTTCAAATCCCGCCGTCCCGATGCGGAAAGGGTGAAGGGTGAAGGGTGAAGGGGGACGGGGGCGCTTCTCCCCTTCACCCTTCACCCTTCACCCTTCACCCATTACGGCTGCAGCCGTGCCAGCATTTCCGCGAACCGCGCATCTCCCCGCAGCGGGGCCAGGTCTTCGTCGTCCGCGTACTGGGCGCGCGCGGTGATCCCTTGCTCGACCGCCCCCGCGAGCCGGGCGAACGCCTCGTCACGGCGGCCCAGGTGGGCATAGGCGATGGCGAGGTTGTAGTTGGCCACCCCCTGCGTGCTGCGCCCCGGGGGGATCCCCAGCGCGAACGCCCGCTCGTACGACTGTGCCGCCGCGGGGTAGTCACGCAGCATCAGCGACGCCCAGCCGATCTGGCCGTGGACCAGCGAGCTCTCCAGTTCACTTGCCGCCACGCGACGGAGCGCCGTGCGCGCGTCATCCCACCGTCGCTGCGCCAGCCGCAGGAGCCCCACGTCGAGGTGCAGCCACTGCGCGTCGAGTCCCAGCGCGGAGGCACGGGCCAGCGCCGAGTCCGCCCGCTCGAGCAGTCCGGCCGTGCGCAGCATGCGGCCGTACTGGTACCAGCCGGCGCGATCGTCGGGATGCGCGGCGAGGTAGCGTGCCATGGGAGGGATGGACCGCGCGGTGTCGGGTCCCCAGTACGTGCCCGCCACGGCGGCACGGGCGAGGGCCGGCGCGAGCGGCGGGTCGAGCGGGTCGAGGTGCGCCCGCCAGAACGCGATCGTCTGCCGCACCAGCCGGCGCGAGCCCTCGGAATCGTCGAACGCGTCGAAGGCATGCGGCAAACCGGCCGCGAAGACGACCGTCCACGGCGCGCGCGCCGCCGTGACGCGCGCCCAGAGCGAGTCATAGCGCGCGGCCGTGCCCGGCCGATGATCGCCCTCGGCCACCACGAACATCACGGGCAAGTCGGCGCGTGGTGCCTCCACCGGCGCCCCGCCGTAATAGAGCACCGCGGCACGGACCCCCGGCACGGGCGCCGCGCCCAGGAGTGCCGCGGTTGCGGCCCGCACGTTGGCCGAGGCGGCATAGACCCCGAGGCGTTCCGGATCGATGCCATGGCGCGGACCCTCTGCCGCCAGCCAGCGAAGCACGCCTTCGACCGAGGCACCGATCCGGTTGCGATCGGCGTCCATCGAGATGCCGATGATCCCCTGGGCGGCGAGCAGGCGTGGCCAGCTCCGGTAGATCGCCCAGTCCTTGACGCGATCGCCCGGCGAATCGCCGACGCCGTTGAGGAACAGCACCGCCGGCAGGCGCGTCCCCGGTGGGGCGCTCGGCGGCAGGTAGAGGTCCACCGTGAGCACGCCGAGGGAGTCGCGCAGGTAGGGGATGTCGCGCAGCTGCCGCACTGCCGCCATGGCGGGATGGGTGTCCACCACGCCCCAGTGGTCGGCGTCGAGGGGCGACGGCGGCGCCGCTTGCGCCCCGAGGGGCCCGGCGGTGAGGGCAACGCAACCGAGCAGGGCGGCGAGGCGCGGCATGGGTGGCTCCGGAACGAAGGTCCATCGCGGGATACGACCGGGCACGCGGCATGGTTTCCCGGAGGTGCAGGAGGGAACGACAGGCGGGGTTCAGGTTCGGCTCGCGCGGACCGATCCTGAGAGGACTCCCCTGCACTCCGGAGGTTGTCGTGGCGCCCCGTCCCCTGCCCAATGTCCTCACGCTCGCGATCGGCGCCATGGTGGTGGCGTGCAGCAGCAGCTCCACCACGCCGGACCCGGATCCCGATCCGACCTGCACGGTTTCGGCCGTGGGGGTGACCGGTGCCCCCGCCGAACTGCTGGTCACCGCCACGGTGCAGTTGACCGCCAACGTGACCCATGCCAACTGCACCACGGCACCGACGGTGACGTGGTCGAGCTCCAACAACGGTCGAGCGACGGTGAGCAATGCCGGCGTGGTGACCGGCGTGGCCGCCGGACAGGTGACGATCACGGCCACGGCAGGCGGAAAGAGCGGCAACGCCTCCATCCTGGTCACCACGCCCCAGGTGTCCACCGTGGAGGTGAGTCCCGATTCGCTGGTGATCGGCGTCGGTGCCGGACCCACGCTGTCCGCCACGGCACGCGATGCCGGTGCGGTGGCGATTCCCGGGCTGGCCTACACCTGGCTCTCGCTCGACCCGGCCGCCGTGACGGTGTCCGCAGCCGGTCAGGTGACCGGGCTCACCGCGGGGAGCAGCGGCACCGTCACCGCGACCGCCGTGGGCGTGGCTGGGCAGGCCCGGGTGCACGTGGTGCGCTCCCGTTTCGGGTTCTTCTGGAACGACATCCTCCTCCCAGCAGGGGAGGACTTTCCGGACGCGTCGTACCAGTACCGCAACATCGGCACGCCTCCCACGGTGAGCCGCCTCTCGGTCGGGCGCTACAGCGCGGCGTTCCCGGGTAGCGGGGCTGCCGCGCATGAAACCGAGGCCTGGTTCGTGTCGGCGTACGGCGGCCCCGATGGTGCCTGGTGCCGCATCGGGAGCTGGGGCGCCGCCGCCACCTCGCTCAACTGCCTGGATCGCACCGGGGCACCCACCGACATGCTCTGGACGGTGGCCATGGTCGGCAGCACCGCGTTCACCGGCCGCTGGGGCTACGCCTGGATCCAGAGCGGGGCCGGCACGGTCACCGCCGACCCGGAGTATCGCTTCAATCCCACCGGCGGGGAGATCATCTCCACCCGCACGGGGATCGGTGCCTACACCGTTCGCCTCGAGGGGCTCGGCCGCACCGCCGCGTCGGATCGCGAGGGCGTCTTCGTGAGCCCCTACGGCAGTGCGGAGACCACGGATTGCCGGCCGACCGGGTGGACCACCGTCGGCGCGCACCTCGATGTGGAGGTCCGCTGCTACACCCCCACGGGCGAGACCCTCGACTCCCGATTCACCATCCTCGTGGTGGACAAGCCCCGGCCCGGCGCCCGCCTGGCATTCGCCCACGCCGACCAGCCGGCCACCGCCAGCTACACGCCGACCAACGCCGCTGTGCGAGGCAATGGCACCGTGACCGTCACCCGCACCAATACCGGTGACTATCGGGTAGCGTTCACCGACTTCTACCGGACGGCGGGGCTCTCCGAGACCTACCTCGTGGTGGCCACCGGCAACGGCATGCACCGCTGCCAGAACACCGGGTGGACCACCACGGGGGCTCCGGGCCAAGTGGCTGAGGTCGAAGTGCGCTGCCGGACCATCGGCGGCGTCCCCGTGGATGCACCGTTCTCGATCATCGGGCTGCAGTGACCCGGTGGCCGTGACACGACGCCCTGTCGGACTCGAGGCCGGCAGGGCGTTCGTGTGCCCCCCTTCAGGTTCTACTGGATGCCGATCAGCGAGAACCGGGTGTCCATGTAGTTGCCGAACCGGTCGCCGCAGTCCACGTCCACGCTGGTCACCTGGCCCGGTTGCAGCGACGGTGTCCAGCCGGTGACCTGGCAGTGGGTGAGCGCCTCGTCCACGGCGGTGACCAGGAACGCCTCCCGCGCCTCGCCGGTGCGGTGGAATCCCTCGAGCAGCACGCGGTACCTCCCCGAGGCCAGTCGCTGCACGGTGGCACTCCCCGCCGGCTTCACCGCGCTGTTGGTGGGTTGGTACAGGGCAAGCGTGGGCTGGTCCGCGTACACCACGGCCGACTTGCCCCCGGGCCGCGGGCCATCGAGCACCAGCACCGAGAAGGGCGCATCCAGCGGCAGGAAGAATGTCTGGCAGTTCACGATCACCACGAGGTCTGCCCCGGAGGCATCCCACCCACTGGGACGGCAGCTCCACTCGGATTGTCGTGCGACGACGAACACCGCTTCGGCCCCGGGCCCGATGTTCCGGCCCAGGCCCGCGAACCGCACGCGATAGGAACCACTGGAGATCCGCTCCGCGGTGATCGCGCCACCCGACGCACTGAACCGGTGTTCGGGATCGGCCTCGTTGAAGGGATTTGGAGGCGTGAACGTGGCGAAGCCCCATCGTCCGGAGAACGCGCCTGAGGCGACCAGCACCGCCTGCCAGGGCGTGGGCCAGGTCCATCCGCCGCCGGCATGACACGCGATGGCGAGGGACTGCTCGGTCCACGGCGCCTGGTTGCACCATGCGTTGCGCACCGTGCCGTGCGCCGCGACGAAGATCAGTTCCTTCTCGATCCCCTGGCGCCCCTGGGCGGGAAACTCCACCCGGTAGACGCCGTCCTCGCTCGAGGAGACGAGGTTCACCCCGCCCAGCGAGTTGAAGCTGTGGCCCGAGGGTGGCGGGGCAGGGTCGGGACCGGGTGTCGCCTCGGAGTGCACGTGCGCGAGTCGGCGACGCACCACGTGGATCACCGTCGAGGCGCTCCGCCCCTCGATGGTGGCCGTGATGACGGCGCGCTGCCCGGGATTGACGGTGAAGACTTCCCCTTCGTGGCTGACTTGTGCACCGAGGCCGTTGTCGCTGTTCCACGTCACGGTGCGTCCGATGAGCACGCCACCGGCCGCGTCGAGTGCCTCGGCGTGGAGCGACAGCGTCACGCCCGCAGGCGCCACCAGCGAGTCGGGGGTGATCCGCACCGAGGCGACCGGCACCACCTCCACGATCACGGTGGCCTCCCCGATCACTCCGCCCGCGGTGGCCCGCAGCGTCGCAATGCCGGCGGCCAGGGCGGTGGCCACCCCCTCAGCCGTGAGGCCGACGACATCGGTGCGTGAGCTGCTCCAGGTGATGCTGGGCAGTGTGCTGCAATCCTCGCTGCTCACCTGCGCCGCGAGTTGGGCGACCTGTCCCACCTGCAGGAGGGCTGGCGCACCCGAGACCGCGACGCCGGTGACACGGCACGCTGGCGGAGATGGATTCGGGGTGGTGGTGCCGCACGAAACCAGGGCGGCGAGGGCGAGGGGCAGGAAGCGGGATGGTCTCGGATGCAAGGCGGCCTCCAGACAGGGGTGCGCGGTGGCCTATCCTCCGCGGCGGCGCAACTCCTCGGCGGCCTGCGGGTTCCCGGCACGCGCCGCCTGCCTGAGCAGCGTCATGCCGAGTTCCTCGTTGGCCGCCACGCCCCGACCCTCCAGATAGGCTCGTGCCGCCAGCCAGGCGCCCTCGGACGACCCGGCCTCCGCGGCACGGCGATACCACTCGACCCCCTGAGCCTCGTCCCGGGTCACACCGCGGCCCCGCGCCGACCAATCCGCCAGCTTGAGCATCGCCGTGGCCGAGCCCTGCTCGGCGGCGCGCTGGTACCAGAGGGCGGCCTCGTTGTAGTCGCGGTTCATGCCCGCGCCGCCCTCCAACCGCGAGGCGAGCGTGAGGATCGCCTGCAGGTGCCCCTTGGCCGCCGCCTCGCGAAGCGCGGTGATGTTGGCGCGCGGATCGCGCGGCGTGCCGCGACCGATCTCGTAGAGGCGCGACAACTGGAACTGCGACTCGGCGTCATTCGGCGCCGCGCGACGGTACCACGACACGGCCTGCGCCGGATCCTGGGCCACGCCGTTGCCGCGATCGTACATCCCGGCCAGCAGGCGCATGGCGGTGACGTCGCCGCC
>CAZNOJ010000124.1:0-6525 GCA_964574665.1 uncultured Gemmatimonadaceae bacterium | reverse complement strand
GGGTGCCGCCGACCGCGCCGCCACCGGTCTCGGGCCCGGTGTACGAGACGTTCGCCGTGGCGCCGCTCACGGTCACCTGGAGCGAGCCATCCACCGGCGTGCACCCGACCTGCGCCGTGGCCTGCTGGCCCCCGGTGCTGAGGGTGAAGCCGCCGGTCAGCGGGGCGCAGGTGTAGTCCACCCGCGCCTGGAGGTTCCAGTTGTAGTCACCCAGCGGCAGGTCACTGAAGGTGAGCCCTGCGAGGCCGAGCTGGCCGGAGCGGTCTACGGGGCCGTCGAGTGTCATGGCCAGTGACAGGCCACTCCCCAGGCCCGTGACTCCCATCTGGAACATCCCGACCGGCGGGGCACAGTCGAACTCCACGTCGGGATCCGGCGTGGCGTCGTTGATCGTGACCGACACCGTCTCGACGCCGCAGTCGTATCCCGAGGGCGGGGTCACGGTGACCTGGTAGGTCCCGAAGGTGAGCCCCTCGAGGATGCGCGGCGTGGTGCCCACCACGTCACTGAACACGCTGGTGCCATTGCGCGTCACGGTCACCGTGGCGCCCGCGGGCGTGCCGTTGACGCGGAGGCCAAGGGTGCCGCCGCCGTCGCCCACCGTGGTGGTGAAGAAGTCGGAGTCCTTCTCGTCGCACGAACCCACCAGCACCAGGGCCGCCAGGGCCGCCATCCGCCAGATGCTTCGCATTGCCGCCCCCGCCTAGAAGTGGTGGTACACGCCGACGCCGAATCCCAGGTTGCTGTCCGCGTCGCGCTTGGCGCCGCCGCCGTAGCGGAGCAGCGCGCGCAGGTCCACGCGCTGCAGCACCCCCAGCTCGACACCCGCGCCATACAACATCCGGGGACCACCCTGGCCCTGGGTGAGGTAGGGCTGGTCCGCCAGCGAGACGTCGTCGCTGTTGTCGTAGTAGCTGAACCCGAGGATCCCGAATGGGCGCACCCGCGGGCCCGCGGCGAAGCGCGCCATGCCGTAGAAGTCGATCGCGTTCACCGTCACGTCGTGGCGGACGGCCGCCGCACCGTAGTGCTGGTTCACGGCATAGCCCGCCCTCGTGTAGCCGATGCCGGCAGCGAGAACGCCGGTAAGCCGCAGTTCGGCGCGGACGCCGAAGGACACTCCGGTCGCCTCCGCGTCGCAGGCCGTGAGGCCAGTGATCGCCGTCTCGTCGCAGGCCACGTCGGCAAGCCGGAAGAAGTTGGTGTAGGCCAGGTCGAGGCCGAGTCCGAGCTTCGAGGGCGGTCGCGCCGGGCCCGGCGGACGCCGGGTGGTGACCTGGAGGGCGCCGGCGGTGCCTGACACGCCGAACTCCGCCGCAGTGCCCCAGGTGAGCACGGCGACCTCCTGGCACCACGACTCGCGTGGCTGCTGACGCGCCTCCTCGCAGCGACGGTCAGTGGTGCCCTCCTCGATCAGGACCAGTTCGCCCTGATGGGTGTTGACGCTGACGCGCTGGCCCTTGCCGATGTTGGCGTTGTTCATGTTGAAGCGAAGGGGCGTGCCAGACGTCGCCGTGCCGATCACCTGGCGGAGGTCACCGAGGGAGCGCGTGACCGGCAGGCTGGCCACTCCGCTGCCGGGCTGCACCTGCACGGTGAGGATCGGTTCATCCTGGGCGCTGGCGCGCAGCGGCACCAGGGCGGCCCCACCGGCCAGGATCGCACTCGCCATCCGGATCCACATCGTCTGCCTCCCTTGGGTCACGGGGCACCGGGCGACGGGGCGCCCTGCCCGAGTTCCGTCAGCACCTGCTGGATGTCGTTCCAACGGTTGGGCACCAGGCCGCGCACCGCCCGCTCCACCTCGGCGGTCCACGCCTCGCCGGCCTGCACGACATTGTCTCGCGTCACCCGGAGGAACTCGCGCGCGAACCCGCCCAGGTCGAGTCGCTCCCGGTGGGTCCAGATCGCCCATTGACGCATGGCGTGCAGGTAGCCCTCGGGGTCGCTGTCGGGGCGGAATCGCCCAAGCGCCGCCAGGCGATCGCTGACGTCGAAGATCTGCTGCAGCGGACCGAGCGCCTGCTGCACGGGTGCCGAGGCCACGCGCAGCACCGTGCCGGCGGCCGGCGGCTTCCGGAGCAGCTCGAGGCAGTAGGCGTTGAGCACCTGGGGCCCGGCCCCGGCGGCCACGAGCTGCCCGAGCAGTGCGGCGATCCGCTGTTGCGTGGAGCGGTCGATCCGCACCGGCTCGAACACCACTGCCCCGGTGGGCATGGCAACCGGTGCGCCGCTGCGGTTGAGGCCATAGAACTGGACCACTGGCCCAGTCGAGCCGCCGGTCGCCACCAGGTAGGTCTCGACCTCCGCCGAGTGCCCGCCGTCGAGCCGGGCGAGCAGCATCGCCAGCGAATCCTCGAGGGCGCGCACGCGGGGGCCCCCTTCACCACCGGGGTCGGCGCCAGCCGCGGCCCCCACCGTGGCGCCAGCGAAACTTCCCACCAGCAGTTGCGACGCGTCGTCGCGGGGGGCACGCGCCACGTCGGCTGGCGTGACCGGTTCGGCGGTCGCGATGCGGCGCTGGTCCTGCTGACCGTCACACCGCACCACCTCCAGCGGCATCGTGAGCGAGGTGGCCAGGTCGGCCGGCACCTCGTTGACGTCAATGCGGATGGTGTACTGACCGGGCGTGCCCGGCGCGCGCATGTCCACCACCCAGATCCGCCCGCCGGTGTTGCGGAGCGTGGCCGTCGCCCCGGTCTCGACGATGGTGGCGACGAGGGCGAGGGCATCGCCCTCCGGGTCGCCCGCGATCACGCCGGCACGGAAGGGCTCATTGGGGCAGAGCCCGCGTGTCGGCGCGAAGGCGGATTGGGCCGCGCGCTCGGTCACCGGATCGAACCCGGTGATGTAGCCGTGACCGAAGGTCTGGGGTGCGGTGTTGCCCACGAAGAGCGTGCCGCCACCGGTGCCGACGTGCCGTTCGTCGGACACCGTCACCGGAATCGGGTGCGGACCGGGCACGTCGGTCTGCCGGAAGGGCTGCGCCAGCTGCAGGGTGATCCAGTCCGGTCCGCGTCCCGTTTCGACCAGTCCCTGCCCGAGCGTGTAGATCGCGCCGCCGGCGTCGCGGGCATCCACAGACACCCCGACGATGTCGGCCGCCTCGTTGGCGTCGCGCACCCGGATCGCGACCTGGATGAGGGCACCCTGTCCGCGGTGCACCGACGCCGGCGTCACCACCACGCTCAGCACTTCCGGGGGCACGTCTTCGACCGTGAGCCCGACCGTGGAGGTGGCCCTGAGGCCGTTGTCATCCGCCATCGTGACGGTGGCCGCCCAGGTGCCGTGCGGGTGGGGGTCTTCCACCCGGCCGCTGCGCGAAAACCGGAACTGGTAGCGGCCCGATCCCGGGTCGTGCGACAGACGGAGCGGGTTGTCGGCTCGGTCGAACGTCGGCGCGGTGCGGAGCCCGTCCGGATGCGCCAGGGTCAGCGACCCCACCATTACCTCGCCGGCATTCGACCGGTCGGCGTTGTCGTCATCGACCGTCACCACGGCCCCGTCGAGGGTGAGCAGCTCACCCGGTCTTGCGGTGGCCGACCCGGGCGTGATCACCGGGATCGTGGGGCCGACATTGTCAACCGTGATCGTGCCGGTCGCGACCTCGGTCAGGCGGCCGGAGGCATCATCGGTGCGCACCTGCACTCGTACAGGGTACGCTGCATCCCGGCGAGGACGCGCCGCGGCGAAGTCGAATGCCGCACTGTTGCCGGCGAGCGCCGCCACCGGTTCTGGTGAACCGTCCGGCGCGACCGGGGCGATCCCCGTGACGGTGGCAGTGGCCAGCGCCACCGCGGCCGGGGGCGGACCAGCCATCGCGGCCGTGACCGTCACGGTGCCCGCCTCACCGGGCTTGAGCGTCGGCGCCATGAGCGTCAGCACGGGCGAGGCCACCGGGGGAGGGCGGGGCGGGGCGGGTGGCGTGGGCTCGTCGGGTTCGTCTTCGGGCTCGCCGCAGCGCACCGTGAGCGCCGCGCGTGAGACGCCACCCTTGAAGGTCCAGCTGAGATCGAGCAGGTGGGTGCATTCGTCGCGCACCGCGGCTTCGTACTGGACCGTCTGGGCCACGGGATGCGCGCCGATCACGGTCGCGCCCACGTCGGCGAGGATCGCGTCCACCTGCGGAAGGATCGCGACGCGGAGCGCCGCACCCCGGAGTCTCGTGTCCTTCACCAGCGCCACCCTGCCCTGCACGGCAGCGACCGCGCTCGCCACGACGGCATCACGCAGGGTGGCGAGCTCCGCGCCCCCCACGTAGCCCTGGAGCGCCTGCACCACCACCAGATCGGCGACCGCCGCGGCACCCGCCGCGGTGAGCGCGTCGGTCTCGGCCCGGTGCTGCGAGGCGACGGCCCAGGCCGCGTCGGTGAGCGCGCCCTCGAACGAGAAGACCCAGAACTCGTTCATGGCGCCGACCGAGAGGTCGCGGAGGTCCCGCCATGGGTATTGCAGCTGGGGACGAGTGGCGACGCGCCAGACGCCGTTGCCGGCGTGGTACATGTCGGCGCCCACCAGCTTCAGGATCGAGGTGGCGCCCGGGGCGTAGCGCTCGGTGATCGCCCCCATCGGCCGGTCGCAGTCAGCGGCCCCGCCGGTGTGCAGCGGCGCATCGAAGCGGATCGGGTTCGAGCGGAACTCCGCGGTGAAGCCGGACCCCGTGGGCCTGAGGATCAGGGGATTCCGGCCGTGCGCCACCAGGATCACCGAGCAGGGGTCGCGCCCGCGATCGGCGAACGCCGCGCCCAGCCCTGATCCGGCGACCAGGGCGATTCCCGCGAGTCGTGGCAGGAGCTTGCGCCGCACCAACCCTCCCCTTCACCCCCGGGCAGGGGCATCCACCACGTAACGCGAGATTCCCGGGGGAATCCGGCCAAGGGGGGGGTGGTCGGCCCGGAAAGTATACTTCCAGAATCGCCTTCCCCTCGAACACCATGTCCGACGGCAACCACCCCCGCCAGGAGATCACCGGCCTGCTGCATCAGGCGGCCGCCGGTCGTGCCGGCGCGCTCGACGAGCTCCTGCCGCTCGTCTACGAGGAACTCAAGCGGCTGGCCCATCACCGCCTGCGGGGCGAGGGGATGGGCCACACCCTCGACACGACGGCGCTGGTCCACGAGGCGTGGCTGCGGCTCGTCGACCAGCACCGCGTCAACTGGCACGATCGGAACCACTTCTTCGCGGTGGCATCGGAGGGGATGCGGCGCGTGCTTGTGGACCACGCGCGGGCGCGGCGCGCCCAGAAGCGCGGCACCGGCACGGTGCCGCTTCCCCTCGACGCGATCGAGGCGATCCAGGCCGCACCCGCCAGTGAGGAGTCGGCCGACGGGTTGATTGCCCTCGACGCGGCGATGCAGCGCATGGCCGAGTTCAACCCGCTGGGCAGCAGGGTGGTGCAGTACCGCTTCTTCGGCGGGCTCTCCAACCCGGAGGTCGCCGCCGTGCTCGGCGTCTCCGAGCGCACCGTGCGCCGCACATGGAATGCGGCCCGCGCCTGGCTGCACCGCGAGCTCGTGGCCTCGCCATGACCCCAGAGCGCTGGGCGGAGATCGAGGCGCTGGCGGACCTCGCGCACGGGCTCCCCGCAGCGGAGCGGGAGGCCTTTCTCGCCGCGCGGTGTCGCGGCGACGTGCGGCTGCGGCAGATCGTGGAGGACCTGCTGGCCGCCCTCGACACCGCCCCCGACTTCCTGGAGCGTTCGGCCATCGACCTCTCCGCGCTGGGCGCCCCCACGGGCGAGGCGCTCCCCACCGCGTTCGGGCGATGGCGCGTCCTCGGCCGGATCGGCAGCGGCGGCATGGGTGAGGTGTTCCGGGCCACCGACGGCAGCGGGGCCGTCGCGGCGGTGAAGGTGATGCGGGCCGACGCGATCGGGGCGGAGGCCCGCCAGCGCTTTGCGCTGGAGCAGCAGATGCTGGCGGGATTGTCGCATCCGAACATCGCCCGTTTCCTCGAGGCGGGCATCGCCGACGACGGCCGACCGTGGTTCGCCATGGCGTGGGTGGACGGCACGGCGATCACCACCTGGTGCGACGACCATGGCCTCGACGTGGACGGGCGGCTGCGTGTCTTCCTCGAGAGCTGCGAGGCCGTGGCGCACGCGCACCGGGCCCTCGTGCTGCACCGTGACATCAAGCCGTCGAACATCGTCGTCGATGCCGACGGACATCCGCGCCTCCTCGATTTCGGCATCGGGAAGCGGATCGGGTCGGCGGCGACCGGCGACGACCTCGCGCTCACCCGCCCCGACCACCGGCCGCTGACCGTGGCCTATGCCGCGCCGGAGCAGCTCGATGGCCGCGCGGTGACGACGGCGGCCGACGTCCACGCCCTCGGCCTCGTGCTCCACGAACTGCTCACGGGGCTCCATCCGTACCGGGTCGAGGGGGCCACCGCGCTCGAGGTCGAGCGGGCGGTGCTCGAGAGCGAGCCGGGCCGGCCCAGCGGCACCGCGGAAGCCACCGGAGGCGGCGTGTCGCAGGCGGCCGCCGAGGCCCGGGCGCGCTGCCGCGGCGTGGCCACGCC
>CAZNOJ010000123.1:0-6528 GCA_964574665.1 uncultured Gemmatimonadaceae bacterium | reverse complement strand
ATCGAGAAGGGCACCACGTACATCGTGCGGCCGCGCATCGAGCCGTCGAAGAGCCCCTGCAGGGTGGCGCGCATCTCGCGCGGGTCCACCCAGTTGTTGGTGGGGCCGGCGTCCTGCTTCCGCTTGCTGCAGATGAAGGTGCGGTCCTCGACGCGCGCCACGTCGCCGGGGTCGGAGAGCGCGAGGTACGAGTTGGGCCGCTTGTCGGGATTGAGCCGCAGGAACGTGCCGTGCGCCACCATCTGGTCGAACAGGGCGTCGGACTCCGCCGCGCTGCCGTCGCACCAGTGGATCCGGTCGGGCGTGGTGAGGGCGGCGACCTCGGCGACCCACGCCGTGAGGCGCGCGCTGGTGACCCATGACGGCACTGCGGCTTCGACCGGCATCGCGACTCCACTTTCGGGTTGGGTTCGGTGCCGAAAAATGGTCGCGTGCCGGGAGGGAGGCAAATCGCCCCGGGGTGACGGGCCGCTAGCGCACGGGCACCAGCGTGGCCGGGAGGTGGGCGGCCGCCTCGGCGGTGGCGCGGTCCCGCGCCGACAGGTCGGTGCGCACCGCGTCGGAATACATCAGGTCGTCGATCGACGGCGAGTGGGCGAAGATGCCGATGGCGTGCCCGAACTCGTGCAGGACGGACAGTTGATAGCAGGGCTGCAGA
Organism: uncultured Gemmatimonadaceae bacterium; assembly: GCA_964574665.1. Taxonomy (GTDB): domain Bacteria; phylum Gemmatimonadota; class Gemmatimonadetes; order Gemmatimonadales; family GWC2-71-9; genus Palsa-1233. The sequence continues at coordinate 5,870 of CAZNOJ010000123.1, read as the reverse complement.
TCCGGGTCGGTCTCGGGGATCCGTGCCCAGACGTAGACCTCGAACGGCAGGATCAGCTGGCCCTGGTCGACGCCCTCGGAGGAGAACGAGGTCTCGCCGCGGCACTCGGGGGCGCTCGAGCCCAGGCGCCATGACGCCACCAGCTTGGGCGGCGCGACCTCGTTGCGCACCACGATGTCGGCCTGGCCGACGTCGTCCACGAGGATCGCGCGGAACTCGCCGTACAGGAAGGCGTTCTCCCAGTCGCGCATCGCGGCCTCGACGTGGGGGCGGAGCGGGTCGTCCCCAGCCACCCAGACGCGCACCGGGAGCATCTCGCGCGGCCAGTGGAAGGCGAGCGGGTCGAGTCCTCCCGCGCCATCCGGAATGAAGAGCCGGTACTCGTAATGTTCGACCCGCGGCGGCGAGATGATGTCGGTGCACGCGGTCAGCAGGAGCGCCGTCGTGGCGGCGCGGGCGAGCGTGCGCATCAGAACCCCCGTTCCAGCGCGAGCGAGAGGCCGAGGCGGTGCACCGCCTGGCGGCCGGTGTAGTCGTCGCCGTCGAGGCGATCGGTGTTGAAGCCGTGGTAGTCGTAGCGGGCGCCCACCACCAGCGCGAGGGCGCCGCCCATCGGCCGAGACCAGGTCAAGCCGCCTCCCACCAGCCAGGGCGACGGGGCCCCGCCGGAGAAGAGCCCGACCTCGCGCTCCGGGCGGTAGGCGAGCTTGCCCGCCACCGCTTCCCAGCGCAGCGCACCGCGGATCGGGCCGTCACCCACCAGGGCCACGCCCAGGGTGACGAGGCCGCCAAGGTCGTCGGTGACTCCGCGGTCCGCCAGCTCCCAGGTTCCCATCGCATAGCGCACCTCGACGCCGAGCCGGTTGCCGCTGGGGAGCCGCCACCCCACCAGCCCGGTGACGGTGGGGGCCATGGACTGGCGCGACCCGATCGGCTCGACGATGAAGTCCTTGACGAAATCGGTGCTGGCCGTGACGCCGGCGCCGACGCGGACGAAGGCCTGGGCCGTGACGGGGGCAGGGGCCAGCAGGACGGCGAGGAACACCAGTGATCTGGGCATGGGGCGAAGATGTCCCGTGGCGCGGGTCGGGGTCAATCCAGCGTGAAGGAACGGAGCAGGGCCAGCATGCGGCGATCGTTGGTCACCTCATCATCGCCCTTCGGTGTCTCCAGCAGCTTGGGGATCGCCGCGAACCGCGGGTCGCGCATCAGGCGGCGGAACGGCTCGGGCCCGAGCGATCCCTCGCCGATCAACTCGTGCCGGTCACGGTGGGATGCGAAGGGGGTCTTGCTGTCATTGAGGTGCAGGCATCGCAGCAAGGGGAGGCCGAGCACCTCATCCCAGACCTTCCAGACGCCGTCAAAGTCACCCACCAGGTCGTAGCCGGCGCTGTAGAGGTGGCAGGTGTCGGCGCAGAATGCCACCCGGTGGCGGACATCGTCGGCCACCAGGTCCCGGATCTGCCGCAGCTCCTCGAAGCTCCGCCCCAGGGCGGTGCCGGTGCCGGCGGTGGTCTCCAGCAGGAGCATCAGCTCGCCAGGGACGGCCCGGAGTCCGGCGGTGATCCCCTGGGCGTTGCGTTCGATCCCCCCGTCGCGGGAGTCGATGTAGTTCCCGGGGTGCGAGACGACCCCATCGAGCCCGAGCAGGGCGGACCGGGACATTTCAGATTGGAACGATGCCAGCGACTTGGCGCGCAGGTCGGGGTCGGGGGAGGCGAGGTTGATCAGGTATGAATCGTGCGAAACGATGGCGGCCGTGGGGTGCGCCTCCCGTTCCCGATGGAAGGCGGTGGCGACTTCGGGGGTGATGACGGGGTCTCGCCAGACATTCGGTGTCTTGGTGAAGATCTGCAGCGCGGTGGCCCCGATGGCGGTGCCCCGGGCCGGGGCAGTTGGTGGTCCTCCTTGAATCGAGACGTGGGCACCCAGGCACTCTGGCGTGTCCTGGACGTGCGACGCACTGGAACGGCGAGGTCGCGTGACGGACTTGGCGGACATCGGAACTCCTGCCGGTGGGTGGTCGGGTGGCGCCGGGCTTGGCGCCCGGCCCTCGGTCGTGCTGTTGGGTCGGCCCGAGGCCCGTCCCGAGGGGCTGGAGCGCGACCTGTTGCGGGCCGGCTTCCAGGTCTCCGAGGCGAGCGATCCGGGCAACATCCCCGGGCGGCCGTCCCTGCTGATCCACTGCTGCGAGGCACTCTCCGCCAATTGCGCCGAATTGGTGAACACCCTGGCCGGGGCGCGTCCCACCGGGGCGCAGGTGGTGACCATCCTTCCCGGCGGGACGCCGGACGACCTGCTGCGCGCCGCGCAGGCCGGTGCCGACGAGGTCATCCTCTTGCCGGCCGACCATGCGGTGCTGATCGCCCGCCTGTGGGCGCGGGTGCTTGCGCCGCGCGGCGGCGGCCGCCTCCCGGCCGGCAACGACCTGCGCCTCTTCGAGATCCTGCAGCAGGTGGCCACCGAACTGCACCGCGACGACATGCTGCATGCCCTGGTGCGCGGGCTGTCGCGAATTCTCGAGCTGCGTTCCGTGAGCTGCCTGCTGCACAGCGACCGGGCGAGCAGCGGCCGGCTGGTGGCCGCGAGCGATGCGCCCAAGGTGCGCGACGCCGATGTGTCGCTGGACCGCTGGCCGGAATCGGTGGCGGCCTTCTCGCGCGGCGAGACAATCTACCTCCGCAACGTCGGCGTGGACCCGATGTTCGCCGCGGGCGAGGCGACCCCAGCGGCGGCGGCCCCGCCGGCGGACCTCGATTCGGTGGCCGCGATCCCGCTGGCGCCCCTCGGCCGGCCGATCGGGACCGTGGTGCTGCGCACCAGGCGCGGCGACGCGCCGCTGCTGCCCGGCCAGGTGACGATCGCCGAGCTGGCGGTGGCGGCCACGGCGCGCCTGCTGGAGACCGAGGATCGGCGCGGGGCGATCGCGCGGCGGCAGTCGATTGCGGCGCACGTGGATCCGCTCACCGGCTGCGGCACCCTCGATGCCCTCGACCGGCGCATCCGCGAGGAGTTCGAGCGGGCCCGGCGCTATCGCGTCAACTTCGCGCTGGTGCTCCTCGACATCGACGCGATGCGCACCATCAACGATCGCCTCGGCCGCGACGGCGGACACCGGGTGCTGGCCGACCTCGGCAAGCTGCTGCAACGGGAATTGCGGGGGCCCGACTTCGTGGCCCGCTATGGCGGCGAGGAGTTCCTGCTGCTGCTCCCGGAAACCGACCTCGAGGGAGCCCGCGGCATGGTGCGGAGGATCCGGGAGCAGATGGCTGCCGCCGGCCTCGGCGAGCTCCAGCTGGGCGTGCGATGCCGACTCACCGCGGGGGTGGCGCTCTTCCCGCACCCCGGCGTGCACAAGCCCGAGGATCTCTTCGCCCTGGTGGAAGCGGCACTCCTCGACGGCAAGCGGCAGGACGTGGATCGGATCGGGGTGGCGGCGTAGGAAGGAGGGTGGAGAACGGAGGGCGGAGAACGGAGGGCACGCACGCCTCGGTTCTCCACCCTCCCGTCTCCGTCCCTCCTCCTCCGTCCTCCGCCCTCCTACTGTCTCCTCCGGAGCCACGTCATCGGATCCAGCGCGATCTGGTTCTCGCCGCGGATCTCGAAGTAGAGGTGGGGTCCGCGGTCCGACCCTTCGCCGCCCACCGTGCCGATGATCTGTCCCTCCGTGATCCGGTCGCCCTGCGCGACCGTCGCGCTGGCGAGCTGGGAGTAGACCGCCCAGTAGCCGTTGCCGTGCTCGACGATCAGCGTGAGTCCGTACGTGCTGAGCCGCTGGCGGAGCGCCACCGTGCCCTCCGACACGGCCTTGACGGCGGTGCCGACCGGGGCGGAGATGCCGATTCCATTGCGCAGGATCACGCCGCCGTTGGCGAGTTGTTCGCGGCCGAACTGGTAGAGGATCTCGCCGTCGACCGGCCAGGCGAGCCGGCCGACGTCGGCGGTGGAGATGCCGGTCCCCGGTGGAGTGGGGGCGGCGCCCGCCGTGCGGCGGGCCCGCTCCAGCGTGGCGAGCAGGTCGTTGAGGCGCGCCTCGTCGCGCTCCAGCGCGGTGAGCCGGTCGCGGGTCTGCGCGGTGGAGCGCTGCAGTCCGCGCAGGGTGGACTGGCGCTCCTGCATCAGCTCCCCGTAGCGCTCCAGCTCGGCCGAGCGCTCCTCGCGGCGCCGGTCGAGCTGGGTCTGGATGCCGAGCAGTTCGTTGCGACGGGCGCGCACCCGCTCGGTGAGGCGCTCGACCTCGTGCACCAATGCGCGATCCTGCCGCGAGGTGAGGTGCAGGTACTTGTAGCGGGTCACCAGGTCGCCGAACGACTCGGCCGCGAGCAGCACCTGGAAGGTGTACAGCGGCCCGCGCTTGTAGATGTCGGCCAGGCGCCGCTGCAGCACCGCCTTGCGCTCGGCCAGGTTGTCGTCGGCCAGGGTGAGTTCCACCGACGAGCGCTCCAGCTGCGAACCCAGCCCGCCGATCTGCCGCTCGATCTCGGCCACCAGCTCGCTGGTGCTCTCGCGCTGCCGCTCGATGTTGCGGAGCTGGGCATTGACGTCGGTGACCTGGCCCTGCAGCCGCTGCTGCTGGGCCCGGAGCTGGTCGCGTTCGCGGCGGATCTGCTCGAGTCGCTGGCGGGAACGCTCGAGTTCGGGGTTGGCCTGCGCGGAGAGCGGGGCGGTGGCGAACGCCGCGAGCAGGGCCACGAGCGACAGGCGACGGGCATCACGCAGCACGTCACGCGTCGCTTGTCGCCCGTCGCTCCGCCGTTCGGCCATCCGCACGCTCACACCTTTCTCAGGTGCCGACCCACGCTCACCAGCGAGCCGAACAGGCCGAGCAGCACGCCGAAGGCGACGAAGCCGAGCATCTGGAGCGGGGAGAAGAATGCCAGCCCCATGCCCAGCCCCGGGCCGCGGGACCGGAAGCCGAGGTAGACCAGCAGCGAGAGGATCACCGCCAGCAGGCCGCCCAGGAAGCCCTTGAGGGCGCCTTCGAGCAGGAACGGCCCGCGGATGAACCAGTCGGTGGCCCCCACGAGGCGCATGATGTGGATCTCCCGCGCGCGGTGCAGCACGGTGATCCGGATGGTGATCCCGATGATCACGATGGAGACCAGCGCGAAGGCCAGGCCGATCGAGAGGCCGATCACCGCCGCGAGGGTGCGGATCCGGTCGAGTTCCTCCACCCACTCGCGGCCGAAGCGGACGTCCTCCACGAACTGGAAGCCGGTCAGGCGCTCGGCCACATCCCCGGCATGGGCGGCGTCGCGGAAGCCGGGCTTGAGGCGCACCTCGATGGACGGCGGCAGCGGGTTGACCTCGAGGTCGGCGTAGGCGTCCTGGAACTCGACCAGCTCCTCGCGGGCCGTGGCGAGCGCCTCCTCCTCCGACACGTACTTCACGGCCAGCACCTCGGGGAACGCCGCAATGTCCTCCAGCGCCACGGCCAGTGCCTGCGACGGCGTGCCCCGCAGCACGAAGGCCACCACCTCCACCCGTTCCTCGATGGTGCCGATGGCCTTGCGGAGGTTGAGCGCCACCAGCCCGAAGAGGCCCGACACGAAGAGGGCGAAGGCGATGGTGGTGACCGACAGGATGGAGAGCGTCCGGGTGCGACGGAACGACAGCAGGGCCTCGCGCCAGAGCAGGTTCACAGCGCGCCCCCCTGGTCCGCGGTCGAGTCGAACACCAGCCGGCCGTCGCGAAGTTCCAGGATCCGCTGGCCCGAGTGCCGCACGAGGTCGAGGTCGTGCGTCGCCATCACCACCACGGTGCCGGCCTCGTTGATGTCCCGGAGGAGCTGGAACACCCCCCGCGTGGCGCGTTCATCGAGGTTGCCGGTGGGTTCGTCGGCGAGGAGCACCGGCGGGTCGTTGACCAGG
>CAZNOJ010000122.1:3577-6599 GCA_964574665.1 uncultured Gemmatimonadaceae bacterium | reverse complement strand
GCGTTCGAGAACCTGACGCTGCCGCCGGGGTACAGCATCACCGAGGGCGGCTGGAACCAGGAGCAGAACAACACCTTCGGCGCCATCTTCCTGGCGCTCGGCATCGCCGTGCTGCTGATGTACCTGATCCTGGTGATCCAGTTCGGGTCATTCCTCGACCCGCTCGCGATCCTGGTCTCGCTGCCGCTGTCGCTGATCGGCGTGGTCGTGGCCCTGATCGTCACCGGCGACACGCTCAACATCATGTCGCTCATGGGCGTGATGCTGCTGATGGGGATCGTCACCAAGAACTCGATCCTGCTGATCGACTTCGCGAAGTGGGCCCGCGAGGAGCGGGGGCTGCCGCTGCGGGATGCGCTGATCGAGGCGGGCCGGATCCGGTTGCGGCCGATCCTGATGACCTCGTTCGCGCTGATCGCCGGCATGCTGCCGGTGTCCATCGGCCTGGGCGAGGGCGCCGACTTCAACGCCCCGCTGGGCCGCGCAGTGATCGGCGGGGTGATCACCTCCACGATCCTGTCGCTGCTGGTGATCCCGACCTTCTACGAGATCGTGGATGGGTTCCGGAACCGGATGACCCGGCTGGCGTCACGGTTCATCGGCGGCGCCGAGGCGTGGCGGCCGAAGACCGGGGAGCATCCGGTGCCGACGGAGGGGTAGGCGGCGAACGGCGAACGGCAGGTGCTCGTCCCGAGCCAAGCGAGGGACCTCTCACCCAGGCACATGGGCGGGGGGTCCCTCGCTTCGCTCGGGACGAGGAAGGCGCGGTCCGGTTCGTCGCCCCTTGGCGATCGTTACTGCCCGCCTTCTGGCGCCGCCGGCATCATCGGCGTGATGTCGGCCGCGCCGAGTCCGGCGGCCATCTTCCAGCCGGTGGATTCCCGCACGTTCACCACCAGCCACGACCCCTGGGTCGGCATCCCGGCAGGCATGCCGGCGACGGTGTAGGTGCCGCCCGAATAGGCGTGGTCGGCCCCGACGAACTTGGTGAACACGGTGTTGATGGTGATGGTGGCGCCCGCCGGGAACTGGGCGAACTCCGTGGCGAGGGCGGCCTGGGCGTCGGCGGCCGAGGCGTGATGCGCCCCCATCGGCGTGACCTCGTGATACTCGCTGGCCATCATCGCGGCGATCCCGGCCGCGTCGCGCGCATTCCACGCGTTGGCGTAGGCCGTGCCGAGCTCACGGAGGGCCGTGCTGTCAGCGGCGGTGGGGGTGGTGGCCGCCGGGGTGGCGGGCTCGCAGGCCGCGAGCAGCACGACGGCTGCCCACAGCGGGTGGCGGATGCGCATCGGGGAACCTCGTGGGAGCGGAACCGGGGGTGGCCGAATGTACCGTCCGGTCCCCGGAGCGCCAGACGGCCGGGCTACGGCGCGCCGAGGGGGGCGACCAGGCGGGACCATTCCTCGCGAATCCGGCGTCCCCATGCCGCTTCGTTGTGCTCCCCGTCGGGGTCCTCGCGGTAACTCAGGGTGCCGCCCAGGGTCCAGCCCCGGTCGAGGAGGAGGTCACGCATGCGGCGGACGTCGAAAAGGGCGTCGTCGCCCTCCTGCTGGCCCACGTCGAGGTAGATGGTGCCCACCGGACCGGGCTGGCGGCGCAGCCAGCGGAAGATCGCCTCGTCGCCGTACCACAGCGCCGGGGAGAGGGACCACGCCGCGCCGAAGGTGGCGGCGCCGGCCAGCAGCGCGTAGAGCGCGAAGAGCCCGCCCATGGACGACCCGGCCACGGCGGTATGGCGCCGACCCGGCAGGGTGCGGAAGGTGCCGTCCACCAGCGGCTTCACCACGCGGATGATCCACTGCAGGTAGCCGACCGCCTCGCCCGGCCCGCGTACAGGATCGTCGAACGGCGAGTACTCGCGGAGCCGGTCGGGGCCGAGGTTGGGGATGCCCACCAGCAGGGCGGGGTGACGGCGTCCGCGCGCGGCGAGGGTGTCGCGGAGGCCCCACTCCCCGGCATAGGCGGTGTCGGGATCGAAGAGGTTCTGGCCGTCCTGCAGGTAGACCACCGGATAGCGCGCCGCGGAGCGGCCGTACCCGGGTGGGGTCGCCACGAGGATGTCGCGCACGGCGTCGCCCGGGCCGGCGACGGCGGGGAGGGTGTGGAGCACGGCGCAAGGTAACGAGATACGAGATACGAGATACGAGAAAGCGGCGGCCTTCGGGCCGCCGCTTTCTCGTTTCACCACCAGATCCCTCGACTTCGCGCCCTCACGGGCGCTTCGCTCGGGATGACGGGCCTGAAGGCCCGTCAGAACGTCGCGGTGATGCCTCCCAGGATGCGACGGCCGAGCACCGAGCCGCCGTAGAGGTGGTAGCGCTGCTGGTCGAGCAGGTTGGTGCCCACCGCGAAGATCCGGAAGTTCGGGGTGAGCCGGAAGCCCGCGGAGGCGTTCACCGTGTTGCTGCTCGGCACGGTGCCCACGAAGACGCCCGCTGCCCAGTCGTACTGCTCGACCATCCGCACGGTCACCGAGGCGTCGAGGCCGTTGGTGATCCCGGCGTAGGCCAGGGACACGGTACCCTTCTTCTCCGGCGTGTTGGGGAGCAACTGGTCGCCGGCGCGCTGCGACACCACCTCGAAGTCGAACCACGAGAACGTGCCGTCGAGGCGGATCTCCGGGGTGAGCTGGAAGCCGAGGCCCACGTCGACGCCCTTCTGGTCGACCTCGCCCTCGTTGCCGTAGCTCACCACGATCGCGGTGTTGCCGTTCTCGGTGCGGGTGAGCCCCGCCGCGGCGAGCGCGGTGGCCGGCGAGGCGCCGAGTTGCTGCTTGATTGCGCCAACCAGGGCGGCCCGGGCCTGTTCCGGGACCGCGGCGGGCGGCGTCCAGAAGGGGAACGCCGGGTTGATCCCCGGGAGGAGGTCGGCGACGAAGTCCTTGATGTTGTTCATGTACGCGTCAACCGTCACGAACACCCGCGAGGAGAGGGATCCCTTCCACCCCAGCTCGTAGCCGATCGTCTTCTCGACGTCGAGGTCGCGGTTGCCCGAGGCGAAGACCGGGACCTGGGCCGAG
>CAZNOJ010000122.1:0-3477 GCA_964574665.1 uncultured Gemmatimonadaceae bacterium | reverse complement strand
TGAGGCGGTACTCCGCCTGCCCGAAGACGGAGTAGACCTTGTCGCTCCGGTCGTCGTCGTCGGGGAGCATCAGCGTCCCCTCGGTGTCCACGTTGTACTGCCGGAACGATGCCCCGCCGATCAAGCGGCCGGCATCGGCCATGAAGTTGGTGTTGCCCTGGACCTCGGCGTGCATGATGTCCGACTTCTCGAGCAGCACGGCGCCGGAGGCCAGCGAGTACTGCGGTTCCTTCGATTCGCGCCGGTTCCAGTAGGCGAAGGCGTTGAGGTGGATGCCGTTGTAGGCGATCCGGCCATAGGGCTTGAACCCCTCGACCACCTGCACCCGGCCGATGCCGGTGACGAGCACCTCGTTCTTGACCTGCGAGGCGCCGCCTTCCACCGTGAACGCCGCACCGTTGTCGAGGTAGTAGTCGAGGCGGGCCGAGCCGTAGGCCGCGGTGATCGGGTCGCGGTCGCCCTGCGGGGTGCGGTCTAGCGTGGCGCAGACCTCGTCCTGTCCGCCGCAGGTCTGGCCCATGAGGGCGCGCACCTCGGGCGAGCTCATCAGCGGCACCACGATGTCGGTGCCCTCGACGGCCTCGGCGTACTCGGTCTGGATCGCGGTCCGGTCCACCAGGGTGCGCGAGCGGCTCCAGGTGTCGTTGCTGCTGTAGCCGCCGTTGAGGCGGACGCCCCAGCGGCCTTCGCCGAAGACGCCGGCCCAGCGGCCGTCGACCTTGAGCGACGAGAGCTCGCCGCCGGAGATGGAGAACTTGCCGCCCGGCGATTCGCGCGGCGACAGGGTGCTCATGTTGATCACGCCGGCGAAGGCGTTGGCGCCATAGAGCGCCGAGCCCGGGCCGCGGACCAGCTCCATGCCGCGCAGCTCGTCCATGGACACCGGCAGGGTGTTCCACTCCTGCGAACCGAGGAAGGCGATGGCGAGGTCACGGCCGTCGAGCAGGGTGAGGACGCGGCGATTGAGCGACGAGTTGAAGCCGCGGGCGTTGATGTTGAAGTCGTTGACGCCGCTCTGCACCAGGTCCACCCCCGGGGCCTGCGCCAGCGCCAGCGGCGCCTGGCCGGTTGGGGCGGTGGACTGCAGCACCCGCGGTTCGATGGCGGTGACGGCGGCGGGGGCCTCGACCATCCGCTCGGGTTCGCGCGACGCCGCCGAGACGGTGACGTCGGCGAGCGACACGGGCACCGCCTCAAGCGACACGTCGAGGGTCACCTCGCCGCTGGCGTTGATCTCGCGCGTCACCATCGCGTATCCCGGCCAGCGGAAGACGATGGTCTGGGCACCGGCCGGCACCCGCTGGAGGACGTAGCGGCCCTGGGTGTTGGTGGCGGTGGCGAGGCCGGTGCCGGCCACGGTGATCTGCACGCCGGCGAGCACCTCGCCGCCGTCGGCCCGGGTTACCGTGCCGCGGACCGTGGCCGTGGCCTGTGCCGCCAGGGAGCCGCCGCCGAACAGCACGGTGGCCAGGGTGAGGAGGGAGGTGAGCCGGACGTTCCGTGGGAACATACCGATGCCTCGTTGTGGGGTGTGGAGTCGGGTGCCGCAAGACCGCCGGAGTGGCGGGGACTGGATGGAAGATGTTGCCAATCCGTCCGGCCCGGAAGGGGGCCGGGGCCGATATCAGGGGGTTGCCGCTCGGAATTGCCGCACGACCTCGGCCACCGGCAGGATCCCGGTGATGGCCTCGACGGACTTGCCCGCCTGCCAGTAGTCCCGGGTCCCGGTGGCGTCGTAGGACGACCGCTTGAGCTGCCAGACCGACTTGAGCGCGTACGCGGTGCGCATCCAGTGGCGGGTGCGCCGCCAGCGCAGCAGGCGCCGCGCCACGGGGCCGGCGCGGAGCCCCACCCGTTCGACCCAGGGCGTCCGGAGCACCGCGACCGGCACCCCCGTGATCCGCTCCGACAGCACGATGTCACTGGCCCGGGCGCGGACGATCGCCTGCTTGTAGGGCTCGCTCGCGGTGCACTCGGTGGTGGCGATGAACCGGGTGCCGCACTGCACCCCGGCGTATCCCAGGTCCAGCATCCGCCGGTACCCCTCGGCATCCCCCACGCCGCCGGCGGCGACCACCGGGACGCCGAACGGGGCGAGTTCCGCGAGGAGCGCCGCAGGATCACGCGGGCCGGCGTGCCCGCCGGCCAGGTTGTTGACCGCGATGAGGCCGCTGGCCCCTGCGGCGAGGCCCTTGTCCGCCCAGCGGCGCTCGGTGGCGTCGTGGTAGACCACGCCGCCCAGCGGCCGCACCATCTCCACCACCCAGCGCGGGTTGCCGAGCGAGGTGATGAAGAAGCGGATCCCCTCCTCCAGGGCGATGGCGATCCACTCCTCCATCCGGGCGCGGTATCGCCGCGAGGATCCCTCGATCAGCGCGTTCATGCCGACCGGGCCATCGGTGAGGGTGCGGATGAAGCGGAGCCCTTCGCGGAACTTCCACCCGTGCACGTAGGTGAGGGCAAGGGGCTGCACGACGCCGATGGCGCCGGCGGCGGAGACGGCGGCGACCAGCTCGGGATTGGAGCAGGGATACATCGGGCCGCCGATCAGCGGGACGACGGCGCCGGTGTGCTCCAGGAACAGGTCGCGCGGCGCGGGTCGCGGGTCGCGAGAGGTCACCCTCACCGTGCGGGGGTACGAGGCGCTCGGCCGGCCAGGATGGTGATGTTGTCGCTGCCGCCGCGGTCCATGGCCATCTCGAGCAGCGTGTGGCAGAGCTGCTCCGACGAGGTCATCCGGCCGACCTGCTCGGCGATCTCCGCGTCGCTCACGTGCTTGGTGAGGCCGTCGCTGCAGAGCAGCAGCACCGAGGCGCGGTCGGTGATGTCGAGCCGGCTGACCACGGGTATGGCGGCCTCGCCTCCGATGGCGCTGGTGAGGACGTTGCTGAACGGCGACTGCTTGAGCTTGTCGGCGGGGAGGACCCCCTGATCCACCAGCGACTGGGCCATGGTCTGGTCACTGGTGACCTGGCGGAGGGCGCCGTGGAGATAGTGGTAGCAGCGGGAGTCACCCACCTGCACCACGTACACCCACGGCCAGGTGACGATGGCGAGCGTGAGCGTGGTGGCCATGGTGCTGGGTTCGCGCTGCGACGCGTTCTCGGCGCGCACCACGTCGTGGGCGCCGAGTGCGGCGGCGCGGAGGGCCGCCTCGAACTCGCCCTCGTGGGCCGAGCCCGCGGCGTGGTAGCAGCGGAGGGTGGAGGCGACGTACCGGGTGATGGATTCGGTGGCGATCTGGCTTGCCTCGCCGCCCCCGGTGCCGCTGCCGACGCCGTCGGCCACCAGCATGATCGTGGCGAGCCGCTGGCCGCGGAGGGGGAGCTGCTCCGGGGCCGGCAGCGAGGTGCCGTGGATCAGCACCTGCGGATGCACGGTGCAGAGCAGGAAGTGGTCCTGATTGGCCTTGCGGACCTTGCCGACGTGGGTGAGCCCGAAGAGGTCGAGCTCGTCGTCGCGGGGCTTGGGGCCGGC
>CAZNOJ010000121.1:0-6672 GCA_964574665.1 uncultured Gemmatimonadaceae bacterium | reverse complement strand
GGGGATCGTGTACCTCGCGCGCGACGTGCGGCTCGACCGACCGGTGGCGCTCAAGCTGCTGCCCCCCGATCGCGCCGCGATCGCCGCGGTGCGGGAGCGGTTCCTCACCGAGGCGCGCATGGCGGCGCGCCTCTCGCACCCCAACATCGTGCCGATCCACGCGGTCGAGGAGGCCGGTGACCACGTCTTCTTCGCGATGCAGTACGTGGCCGGCGAGACGCTGGGCGACCGGCTCCGCCGCCGCGGCAAGCTGCCGCCGTGGGAGGCCGCGCGGATCCTGCGTGACGTGGCGTGGGCCCTCGCGCACGCCCACGCCCAGGGGGTGGTGCATCGCGACATCAAGCCCGACAACATCCTGCTCGACGGCGATGACCGGGCGATGGTGGCCGACTTCGGCATCGCCCACCTCGACACCGACGACCTCCCCCGCGGCCGGATCCTGGGGACGCCGGAGTACTTCTCGCCCGAACAGGCGGCCGGCGAACCCTGCGATGCGCGCGCCGACCTGTATGCGCTTGGCGCGGTGGGCTTCCACGCGCTCACCGGGCAGCCGCCCTTCCGCGGCGACATCACGCAGCTCATCGCGCAGCACCTCACCCGGCCGGCCCCGTCGCTGATCGACACGGCCGCCGACCTGCCGCCGCGGCTGGCCGCCGCGATCGACCGCGCCCTCGAGAAGCGCCCCGATGATCGCTGGCCCGACGCCGGCTCGATGGCCGAGGCGTTCGCCCCACCGCTGCCGATCACCGCCGACCTGCCGGTGCCGGTGCGGATCTGGGCCGAGCGCGGCCGCGAGATGAAGGGATTGTACGTGGTGTGGTCGCTGCTCTTCTACGGCCTCGCGACCTTCATCTACACCCTCGGCGCCACCCACGGCTGGCCGCTCGGCGCCGTGGTGTTCCTCGGTCTCTTCACGATGGCGATCCCGATCCCGTGGCTGGGCCACTGCCTCTGGCGATTGGTGGAGACGCGCCGCGCGCTCGAGGCCGGCGCCACGATCGAGGACCTGCACCACGCGGCGGAGGTGACCCGGGCGCGTCGCGAGGAGGAACTCCGCTTCGACGCCGGCCGCCCGATTCACTGGCTCCCCAGGCTGGTCCGCATCGCGAGCTACGGGATGTTCGCGCTCGCGGCCGGCATCATCCTCGGTGCGGGAATCCTTGGCATCCCGTTCTTCGAGTCACCCGCGTTCCTGATGTTCGCGCTCGCCACGCTGATGGGGCTCGCGGGGGCGCTCAAGGGGCTGCTGATCCCGGGACGCCGGGTGCGGCCCATCGATCCCTGGGCGCGGGCGCGGGCGTGGTTCTGGCGCTCGCCGATGGCCCGGCTCTTCGGCAAGGTCGCGGCGTTCGGCCTGCCCACCCGTCGCGACGGATTCGCGGCCTGGCGGCCCACCGAGGCGGCCGTGGGCAGCGCCACCGCCACGCTGTACGAGGCGCTGCCGGCGTCGCAGCAGCGGCAGCTCGCCGACCTGCCGCTGGTGGTGACCCGCCTGGAACACGAGGCGGCGCACGCGCGCGCGCAACTCGACCGCGAGGCCGACGGGCCCTGGGCCGCGCGGCTCGAGGCGGCGGTTGGCGCGATCGAGACCCTGCGACTGGGATTGCTGCGGATGCACGCGCAGCAGGGCGAGGCCGGGGCGCTCACGGCCGACCTCGATGCCGCGCGCGACCTCGCCGAGCGGATCGACTACGCGCTGGCGGCGGACCGCGAGGTGGACGGGGTCCTCGACCAGTCGCGCCAGAAGAGCATCCAGGCCAGCCCCAGCGCGAGGCCCGCCAGCACGTCCGTGGGGTAGTGCACGCCGAGCCCCACGCGCGAGGTGGCCACCGCCAGGGGAATCGCGAACGCCAGCACCTGGAACACCGGTCGCATCGCCCGCGACACGCGCCCGGCCAGCAGCACCATCGCCAGCCCCCAGATGATCGTGGCCATCATCGTGTGCCCCGAGGGATAGGCGTGCCATCCGGCGCTGGAGAGTTGCTCGATCACCTCGGGACGGGTGCGCTGGAAGCCGGCCTTGGCCACGAGATAGAGCGCCTCGCCACTGAGCCCGGCCGCGAGCAGCGCCTGCGCCTGGCGCGTGCGGCCCGCCGCCCAGAGCAGCGCACAACTGCCCAGGCCGGCCAGCGCGATCGGGATGCCGTCGGCGAGGTAGGAGCCGATCAGCATCGCCTCGATCATCGCCGGCGTGCGATGCGCACCGAACCACTGCAGCACCGCCGTGTCCCAGGGCAGCGTCACGCCGGACATGGTCAGGAGCGACAGGCCACCGAAGAGGCAGAGTGCGCCGAACACGGCAGGCGACGGGCGACGCGCGACGGGCGACCGGGAACCGTCGCCTGTTGCCCGGTGCCCGTCGCCGACGTCAGCCACGCTGCACCGCCTCCACCAACTCGTCCACATCCGCCTCGTCGGTCGCCCAGTTGGTCATCAGGCGCACCTCGCCGGTCGCCTCGTTCCAGACGTAGAAGTGGAACTCCTGCTGCAGCCGCTCGGTCATGCCCTCGGGCAGGTGGGCAAACACGGCGTTGGCATCCACCGACTGGGTGATCTCCAGCCCGGGCACCGTCGCCAGCCCCTCCGCCAGCCGCTGCGCCATGGCGTTGGCGTGCCGGGCATTGCGGAGCCAGAGGTCGCCGTCGGCCATGGCGACGAACTGTGCGGCGAGGTAGCGCATCTTGGAGGCGAGCTGGGTGGACTGCTTGCGGATGTACTTGAGCGGCGCCGCCAGCTTCGGGTCGAGCACCACCACCGCCTCGGCGGCCATGGCGCCGTTCTTGGTGAGCCCGAAGGAGAGGAGGTCCACTCCCGCGTCGGCGGTGAGCTCGCGCAACGGCATGTGGAGCGCCGCCGAGGCGTTGACGAGCCGCGCCCCGTCCATGTGCAGCAGCAGGCCGTGCTCGTGCACCGCCTCGCCCAGCGCGGCCAGCTCCTCGAGGGTGTACACCGTGCCGTACTCGGTGCTCTGCGAGATCGAGACCACGGCCGGCTGCACGTGATGCTCGAACCCGAGCCCGCGGGTCGCCGCCTCCTCGATCTCCTCGGGCGTCAGCTTGCCGTCGGGACTCGGCAGGTCGATCAGCTTGACCCCCGCCAGCAACTCGGGCGCGCCGCATTCGTCCACGTTGATGTGGGCGTGCTCCGAGGTGATGACGGCCTGCCACGGGCGGGTCATCGCCCGCAGCGCGGTCACGTTGGCCCCGGTGCCGTTCCACACCAGGAACGCGCTGGCCTCCTCCCCGAACTGCAGCCGGAACCACTCCTGGGCCCGCGCCGTCCACGGATCGTTGCCGTAGGCCCCGGCGGAGCCCTGGTTGGCGGCCGCGATCGCCTCCAGCACGGCGGGGTGCACCGGCGCGGCGTTGTCGCTCCGGAATTCGCGCGGCAGGCTCATGGCGCCTCGCTCACGTTGTCCTCCCACAGCGCCAGCACGTTGCCGTCGGGATCGGCCACCATCGCCATCAGGCCGAAGCCCTGCTGCACCGGCTCGGTGAGGAAGGCGATGTCCCGCGCCTGCAGCTCGGCGCGCGTGGCCACCAGGTCGGCCACGCGAAAGGTGAGCCCGGTCTCGCGGCCCACCATCGCCTTGGCCCCGGGGTGGTTGGCGGGATGGACGCCGAGGAACGGCGGGGCCTCGCCGAACTGGAAGCCGAAGCTCCCTGCGGCGGCAAGCGGCAGCCCGAGGGCCTCCTCGTAGAACGCGCGGGCCCGTTCCAGGTCGTGGACGAAGATGGCGATCGCGTGCAGTGCGGTCATGTCAGGATCGGGTGGCCTGGCTGGCCACGGCCAGCCGGACGTTGCGGCGCATCCGGTCGAGACCGGGCCGCGCCAGGGGAGTGTCGGCGTGCCGCCGACGGAACTCGGCCTCGTCCATCCGCTCGAACGCGGCCGGATCATGACGATCCGGGTCGCGGCGATCGGCGAACTCGGGCACCGCGGTCGCGGTGGCGAACTTGACGTTCCACGGGCACACGGTGTTGCAGATGTCGCAGCCGAAGGCCCAGCCCTGCAGGGCGGCCGCCAGCTCCGCCGACGGCTCCGCGCGCTGCTCGATGGTGAGGTAGGAGATGCACCGCGTGGCGTCGAGCAGCCGAGGCGCCGGCAGCGCGCCGGTGGGACAGGCGTCGAGGCAGCGCGTGCAGCTGCCGCACAGGTCGGCCTCGGCCGGCGTCTCCTCGGCGAAGGTCAGGTCGGTGAACACCGATCCGATCAGCGTGAACGAGCCGAGGCGCGGGTGGATCAGCATGGTGTTCTTGCCGATCCAGCCGAGTCCGGCGCGCTCGGCGAGCTCGCGCTCGGGCACGGGACCGTCGTCCACCCAGGTGTGCGCCACCCGCGCGCCGCGCGCCTTGAGCCACTCGCTCAACCGGTGCAGTCGCCCGTGGGTGACGAGGTGGTAGTCGGTGCCGCGCGCATAGGCGGCGACATGGAACGCCTCGGACGGATCGGCGACGATCCCCTCGGCCGGCGTGTAGTTCTCCAGCACCACGATGGCGGTGACCGCGCCCGGCGTGATCGTGCCCGGCGCCTTGCGCTTGCGGGCCTGGCGCGGCAGGTACCCCATGGTGCCGGCATAGCCTCGCGCCAGCCACGCGTCCAGTGCCTCGCCGCGACGCGAGGGGTCGAGCCGCGCGGCCCCGCACGCCACGAAGCCGATGCGTGCCGCCTCCCGGCGCACCTCGTCGAGCGTGGGCGGGGCCGTCATGCGGACGGGGCCACCCGGGCGGCGTATTCGCCGGTCTCGCCGGTGATCAGCCGCGCACCGTGGCCGAAGGTGACGTACGACCAGGCGTACTGGATCATCACCAGCAGGCGACTCCGGAACCCGATCAGGTAGGCGATGTGCAGGAACGCCCAGATCAGCCAGGCGAGCAGCCCGCCGAAATGCAGCCGACCGATGTCGGCCACGGCGTGGCCGCGCCCGATCACGGCAAGCTGGCCCTTGTCCCGGAACCGGAACGGTCGGCGCGGCGCATGGGCGAGCGAGGCCCGAATCGCCCGGGCGGCGTACTGCCCCATCTGGATCGCCCCCGGGCAGGTGGCGGGCACCGGAGGCCGACCCTCATGCTCGTGCCACGCGGCGTCGCCGAGCACGAAGAGCTCGGGGTGACCCGGCACGCTGCAGTCGGACTCCACCACCACGCGGCCCTGCCGCGTGAGCGGCACGCCGAGCGACGCCAGCAGGGGCGAGGCCTGGTTGCCGGCGGCCCACACCACCGTGGTGGCCGGGATGCGGAGTGCGCCCGCCTCCACCGTGCTGTCGGTGACCCGGGTGACCAGCGTCTCCTCGCGCACGATCACGCCGAGGCGACGGAGGTCGGCCTTGGCACGGGCGGAGAGCGATTCCGGGTAGCTCGGCAGGATGCGGGGACCGCCCTCGAGCAACAGCACGGCCGCCTCGCGGGGATCGATGTGGCGGAAGTCGCGCGCCAGCGCGAACCGACGGATCTCGGCGAGGGCGCCGGCCACCTCCACGCCGGTGGGGCCGCCGCCCACCACCACGAAGGTGAGCAACTCGTGCCGCAGGGCTGGATCCGCCTCGCGCTCGGCCCGCTCGAAGGCGAGCAGCACGCGGCGCCGGATCTCGAGGGCGTCCCCGAGCGACTTGAGGCCCGGCGCCGCCGGCTCCCATTCCGGGTGCCCGAAGTACGAGTGCCGCGCGCCGGGGGCGACAGCCAGGTAGTCGTAGCCGATGGTCGCCCCGTCGGCGAGATGCACGGTGCGCGCGGCGGGATCGACGCGGTCCACCTCGCCGAGCAGCACCTCGGTGTTGCGGTGACGGCGGAGCACCGAGCGGATCGGGGCGGCGATGTCGGCCGGATTGAGCGCGGCGGTGGCCACCTGGTAGAGCATGGGCTGGAACAGGTGGTGGTTGCGCCGGTCGATCACGGTGATCCGGAGCGGGGCCCGCCGCAGCCGCTTGGCGAGGTACAGCCCCGCGAAGCCACCGCCCACGATCACGAGGTGCGGGCGGTCGGTCACAGGCGCATCGTGGTGCGACGCCACCGCGCGAAGCGGATCACGTCCTCGCGCGGCGGCACTGCCGCCTCGCTGCCGTAGGCGGTGTACATCCGCCAGCGCAGGTACGCGCGGTCCGGCAGCGGCAGGAACGGCGGGCGCCGCCACCAGTCGCGGCGTCGGAACGCCCAGGCCGCGGCCACCAGCGCCACGGCGAGGCGCGGCGACACGAGGGCCCGCGCCGCCAGCGCCAGCAGCAGGCCACCCCAGGTGCCGCGGTAGCGAGGATCGGGTTGCACGCCTGAAACCTACACCACCACGCACGCCTATATTTGGGCCGCGACCGACCAGGAGCCAGTGCCCGTGACCGAGAGCCACGCCGGCGACCTTCCCGAAACCAGCCGCAAGGGAACCCCCACCGAGGACGAGAAGCTCCTCAACGTTCCCGTGGACGCCGAGACCCTCCGGATCCGGCGCAACTCCGATTCCTGGCGGGTGCTCCGCATCATGGGGGAGTTCACCTGGGGGTTCGAGAACCTGCAGGATGTGGCCGGCGGCGTGTCGGTCTTCGGTTCCGCGCGCACCAAGCCGGGCGATCCCGATTACCTGGCCGCGGAGCAGGTCGGCGCGCTGTTCGCGCGCGCCGGCGCGCCGGTCATCACCGGCGGCGGCCCGGGGATCATGGAGGCGGCCAACAAGGGCGCCTTCGTG
>CAZNOJ010000120.1:0-6954 GCA_964574665.1 uncultured Gemmatimonadaceae bacterium | reverse complement strand
CGTGCGCGACTCCGCCCGCCGCGGCGAGGCGGCAGCGGGCCTCGCCCGGACGGCCGCCGCCGCGGGTCAGGCCGGCGACCGGGTGGCGCTGGCCACGGCGCTTCGGGCGCTGGTCGCCCTGGCCCCGGAGTGGCCCGTCGGACGGCTCGCGGTACCGCTCCGGCTGGAAGACTTCCCGGCGCGGGAAGATGTGGTGGACCTCGCCCCGGTGGTGCTGGCCTCGCTGCCCTCGCAACAGCGGGCACTGGATGCGCTGATGGCGTGGGGCCGGGCCGAGCACGAGGGCGGCCGGTGCGACCGGGCCCGGTCGCTCTACGCCGCGGTGGAGCGGCGGGCCGGGGATTCGTCGGGAACGGCGGTGGCACCCGACCATGCCCGCTGCCTGTTGCAGGCGGGGCTGGAGGCCCTGGAGGCCGGCGACGCGGTGACGGCGGAAGCCGCGCTGGGCGGGGCCATCCGGCGTGATGCCGCCGGGGCCACCGGCCGCCGTGCACTGATTGCGCTGGGTGACGTCCATATCCTCCGGGGCGAAGTGGCGGCGGCACAGCTGGCGTGGCGCACCGCGGCCGGCACGGGAGCCACCAGCGACTCCCTCACCACGCTGGCATTGGAGCGGCTTCGGAGCAGCGAAGCCCAGGACTCGACCGAAGAGGCCGGAATTCCGTGATGCGCACTTTCGCCGTGACGATGCTGGTGCTGGGGGCCCTGGGCTGCGGCGGCGGATCCCCCGAGACGCAACCGGCACCGCAGGCCGCCCTGCGCGCCACCGCCGAGCAGCTCGACACGCTGGTGACCAACGCGCGCGCGCTGCTCGACGAGGGCGAATGGAACGACGCGGCGATTGCCTACGAGCGGTTGCTGCTCGAGATGCCGCGCGGTGACCGCCGGTTGCCGGCCACCCGCATTGCCCTCGGCGACGCGCGCATGGGGCAGAAGAGCTACCTGCAGGCGGTGCGGGAGTATCGGCGCACCGCCGACGAATACCCCACCGACTCGCTGGCGCCGACCGGGCTGCTCAAGGCGGGGGACGCCTACGCCAAGCTCTGGCGACGGCCCGAGCTCGACCCCACCTACGGCACCCAGGCGATGGCCACGTGGCAGGAGCTGCTGACCCGCTACGGCGACTCGCCGGTGGCCGCCACGGCGCGGCAGCGGATCGCGGGGCTCGAGGAGTGGTTCGCCCTCAAGTCGTTCAAGGCCGCGGATTTCTACCTGCGGTACAAGGCGTACGATTCGGCGATCCTCTACCTCAAGGACCTGGTGGCGCGCTACCCGCGGACCACGCTGGCGCCGCGTGCGCTGGAGCGGCTGGTGAGCGCCTATCGGCGGCTGGGATACCAGGAGGACGTGCAGGAGATGTGCACCTACTTCCGCAGCAATCATCCGGACGCCCCGCAGCTCGCCGTGAGCTGCCCGCTGCCCACCGCGGCGCCGTCGGCCGCGGTGCCGGGCGGCTGAGGTGCGCCTCGGCATCCTGGGCGGGTCGTTCGACCCGATCCACCACGGACACCTGATCGCGGCCCAGCTCGCCCACGAGGCGCTGGGCCTCGATCGCGTCTTGCTGGTGGTCTCGGCGGCGCAGCCGCTCAAGTCCGGACATGGTGCCCCGGCGGTGCACCGGCTCCGGATGACCGAATTGGCGAGCGAGGGGATCGCGGCGCTGGCGGCCGACGGCCGCGAGATCGCGCGCGGGGGCACCTCGTACACGGTGGACACCCTGCGGGGGCTGCGGGACGAGTGGCCCGGAGCGGAACTGGTGCTCCTGCTGGGCAGCGACGCCGCGGCCGAGTTCGGGCGCT
Source organism: uncultured Gemmatimonadaceae bacterium (assembly GCA_964574665.1). Lineage (GTDB taxonomy): Bacteria > Gemmatimonadota > Gemmatimonadetes > Gemmatimonadales > GWC2-71-9 > Palsa-1233. The sequence continues at coordinate 5,155 of CAZNOJ010000120.1, read as the reverse complement.
GGCGCGACCCGGCCGGGATTCGTGACCTGGCCCGGGTGGTGACCTTCGCCCGGGGCGGGATCGCGCCGCCGGACGGGTTCGAGACGGTGGCGGTGCCCGCGGTCGAGATCTCCAGCACCGCGATCCGGTCCAGGGCCGCGCGCGGGCTGTCGCTGCGCGGATGGGTCCCCGAGCGGGTGGCCGACTACATTTCCGGGTTGGCCCTTTATCAGCAGACAGGTGGAGCGGGATGATCAAGCAGGTGGTGGAGTCGATCTTCGGGTCGCGGCACGAGCGCGAGGCCAAAAAGCTGCAGCCGGCGCTGGCGGAGATCCGCCGGCACGAGGAGCGCCTCGCGGGCCTCGCGGATGCGGAGGTCCAGGCCGAGACCGCCCGGTTCCGGGCGGTCCTGGAGGAGCGCACCGGCGCGCTCCGGGCCGAGGTGGACCGGATCAAGGCCATCAAGCGCGACACCGCGGATCCGGTGGAGCGCGACCGCCTCGAGGGCGACCTGCAGAAGGCCGAGCACGCCTGGAAGCAGGCCATCGCCACCACGCTCGACGAGCTGCTCCCCGAGGCCTACGCCGCCGTGCGGGAGGCCTGCCGGCGGCTGGTGGGGACCACCTTCGAGGTCACCGGCCAGCCGATGACCTGGAACATGGTGCCCTACGACGTGCAGCTGATCGGCGGGATCAACCTGCACCGCGGCCGGATCGCCGAGATGGCCACCGGCGAGGGCAAGACGCTGGTGGCGGTGCTGCCGCTCTACCTCAACGCCCTGCCCGGGCGGGGCGTGCACCTCGTCACCGTCAACAACTACCTGGCGCGGCGCGACTCGCAGTGGATGGGGCACGTGCTCGGCTGGCTGGGGCTCACGGTGCGCTGCCTCGACGACACCCAGCCGTCGTCGCCCGAGCGCCAGGCCGCCTACCACGCCGACGTGCTCTACGGCACCAACAACGAGTTCGGGTTCGACTACCTGCGCGACAACATGGTGTTCGCGCTGGAGCAGCGGGTGCAGCGGGAGCATGTCTATGCGATCATCGACGAGGTGGACTCGATCCTGATCGACGAGGCGCGGACCCCGCTGATCATCTCGGGCCCGGTGGGCGACGAGGACTCCACCGAGTACCGGGCCAACAACGGCCGGGTGGTGGACCTGGTGCGCAGGCAGAACGAGGTGGTGGGCGCGCTGGTGGCCGAGGGCGAGAAGCTGCTGGCCGACGACAAGACGCGGCAGGACGCCGGGGTCAAGCTGTACGTGGCCAAGCTCGGCGGTCCCAAGAACAAGCGGCTCCTCAAGCTGCTGAACGAGCCCGGGGTGCAGCAGCTGGTGCTGCGGACCGAGCTCAACCACATCGCCGACCGCAAGCTGCCGATGCGGCAGCAGGCGATGCGCGACGTGGAGGAGGAGCTCTTCTTCGTGCTCGACGAGAAGGGCCACTCGGTCCACCTGACCGACCGGGGGGCGGCGGCGCTGTCGCCCAACGACCCCGACCTCTTCGTGGTGCCCGACATCTCGCTGGAGTTCCACCGGATCGACCACGACCCGGCCCTCGACCCGGCCCAGCGGCTGGAGGCGCGGCGCGCCCTGGAGGCGGCCTACGCCAAGAAGAGCGAGCAGCTGCACATCATCCACAAGCTGCTGCAGGCGCACGCGCTCTACGAGCGCGAGGTGGAGTACATCGTGCAGGACGGCCAGGTGCTCATCGTGGACGAGAACACCGGGCGGATCATGCACGGGCGGCGCTGGAGCGACGGGCTGCACCAGGCAGTGGAGGCCAAGGAGGGGGTGACGGTCAAGGGCGAGACGCAGACCTTCGCCACCATCACCATCCAGAACTACTTCCGGATGTACGAGAAGCTGGCCGGGATGACCGGCACGGCCGAGACCGAGGAGACCGAGTTCTACACGATCTACGGCCTCGACGTGGCGGTGATCCCGACCAACAAGCCGATCGCGCGGGCCGACCTGCCCGACCGGATCTACCGGACTCGGCGCGAGAAGTTCAACGCGGTGATCGACGAGGTGGAGCGGGTGCACCAGGCCGGGTGGCCGGTGCTGATCGGCACCACCAACGTGGAGATCTCGGAGACGTTGTCGCGGCAGCTCAAGCGGCGCGGGCTGGCCCACGAGGTGCTCAACGCCAAGTACCACCAGCGCGAGGCCGAGATCGTGGCCAAGGCGGGGCAGCGGGGCGCGATCACGATCGCGACCAACATGGCCGGCCGCGGCACCGACATCAAGCTCGGCCAGGCGCTCGACCTGGCCGCCGAGGAGGCGGGGCTGCACATCGTGGGCACCGAGCGGCACGAGTCGCGGCGGATCGACCGGCAGCTGCGCGGCCGCTCGGGGCGCCAGGGCGATCCGGGGCAGTCGCTCTTCTTCCTGTCGCTCGAAGACGACCTGATGCGGCTCTTCGGCGGGATGGACCGCATCTCGCGGATGATGGACAAGGGCGGCGCCGAGGAAGGGGAGGTGATCACCGGCAAGCTGATCACGGCGGCGATCGAGAGCGCCCAGAAGCGGGTGGAGCTGCAGAACTTCCAGCAGCGCAAGCGCGCCCTCGAGTACGACGACGTGCTCAACCAGCAGCGCGACGTGATCTACTCCACGCGGCTCTTCGCGCTGGAGAAGGGCGAGGAGATCAAGGCCGAGGCGCTCAAGATGATCCGCACCGCGGTGACGCGGCTGGTGGAGCAATGGGTGGTGCCGGCCGACGGCGAGGAGCAGCTCGACCGGCAGGGGCTCCGCGAGGAGCTGACGCTGCAGTACCTGCTGGCGCCCGAGGCGATCGCCGACCCGGAGGCCACCCCGACCGACGACGCGGTGGTCGCCGCGGCGGTGGCGGAGGCCGAGGCGGCGTTCCACCGGAAGCTGGAGTACCTGGCCGACGTCGGGCGGCAGATCAACATTCCGGACGTGGATCGCCAGGTGCTGTCGCAGGTGATGCTGGGCGCGCTCGACGAGAAGTGGAAGGACCATCTCTACGACCTCGACCAGCTCCGGAACGCGATCCACTACCGGGCCTACGGGCAGAAGGACCCGCTGGTGGAGTACAAGAAGGAGGCGTTCGAGATGTTCGAGGACCTGCTGCGCGACATCCAGGGGACGTTCGCGGAGCGGTTCCTCAAGGTGCAGGTGAACATCCAGGGGCCGCCGGCGCCGCCGCCGGTTCTCCCGAGCGAAGCGAGGGACCGCGGGGCCTCCGACCCGGTGGACGATCTCTTCAACAGCCCCCGTCCCGTCACCCCGAGCGCGGCGAGGGGCCTCCCGGCCAACGCGCCCGGCCCGCGTGTCCAGGCCACTGACGCCCGCGGTCGCGCGATGCAGCCGGGGGCGGCCACCGCCGATCCGGCGGCGCCCACCATCGGGCGCAACGATCCGTGTCCGTGCGGGAGCGGCAAGAAGTACAAGAAGTGCCACGGGGCGAACCTGTAGCGTCCTTCCCCGCGTGATGCAGTTCCCTCCGGAGCCGGTGCGTGACGCGCCGGCTCCGCTGCTTCCGGCACCTTCCCCCCATGCCCCCCACCCCCGACCGCCCGCGCGAGCGGCTCTGGCACCTCGGCGCCGGCGCCCTCTCCGCCCCGGAACTGCTCGCGATCCTGCTCGGCACCGGTGACGGCACCGACGACGCCGCCACCGTGGCCCGCCGCCTCTTCGATGGGGCGGGGGGAACGCTCCGACGCCTGGCCGCCCGCCCGCCGGCCGAGCTGCAGCGCACCGCGGGGATCGGGCCGGCCAAGGCGGCCCGGCTGCTGGCCGCCTTCGAGCTGGCGCTCCGGCTCGACCGCGAGGCGCGGCCGGTGGCCCCGCGCATCGCCTCGCCCGCCGACGTGATCCGGATCGTGGGGCCGGCACTCCGCGACCTGGCCGTGGAGGAGTTCCACCTCCTCGCCCTCGACACCCGCTCCCGCGTGCTGCGCGACGTGCTGGTGACCCGGGGCCTGCTCGACGCCTCGCTGGTCCACCCCCGCGAGGTCTTCCGGGCTGCCATTGCCGAGGCCGCTGCCGGTATCATTCTGGTGCACAACCATCCGAGCGGGGATCCGACCCCCTCGGCCGAGGATCGCGCGGTGACCCGGCAGCTGGTGGCGGCCGGCCAGCTCCTCGATCTTCCGGTCTACGACCACGTGATCGTGGCCGGTGATCGCCACGTCTCCTTTGCCACCGCCGGACTGCTGTGAGCCCCTCGACGCCCTCCACCCTCGCCGAGCTGTCGCCGGTGTTCTTCTCCACCCTGGAGCGGCACGCCGACCGGCTCGACATCGCGCTCATCGACCGGGCGCTCCGCTACTCCGCGGCCGCGCACCGCGGCCAGAAGCGGATGAGCGGCGAGGACTTCGTGGAGCACTCGATCGCGGTGGCGTCCATCCTGGCCGGCCTGCTGGTGGACACCACCTCGATCTGCGCCGCCCTGCTGCACGACGTGGTGGAGGATTCCACCGTCTCCACCGACGACATCGCCCAGGAGTTCGGCGCGGAGGTGGCCGGCCTGGTGGACGGCCTCACCAAGATCTCGCACCTCACCTTCCGCTCGTCGGCGGAGGAGCAGTCGGAGAACTACCGCAAGCTGCTGCTCTCGGTGGCCAAGGACGCCCGGGTCATCATCATCAAGCTGGCCGACCGGCTCCACAACATGCGCACGCTGGAGCACCTCCCCGAGGAGCGCCGGCGCCGGATCGCCACCGAGACCCGCGAGATCTACGCGCCGCTGGCGCACCGCTTCGGCATGGCCAACGTCAAGGCCGAGCTCGAGGACCTGGCCTTCAAGTTCATCGAGGCGGAGGAGTACGCCGCCCTGGCGGCGCAGGTGGCGGCCAAGCGCGAGGAGCGGCAGGAGGCGATCGCCCGGCTCAAGGGGCCGCTGGAGGAGGAGCTGGCCCGCGCCGGCATCGTGGACGCCGACGTGAGCGGGCGGCCCAAGCACCTCTGGTCGATCTACCAGAAGATGAAGAAGCGCGACAAGCCGTTCGACGAGATCTACGACCTGATGGCGATGCGCGTGATCGTGGGCACCGTCCCCGAGTGCTACCACGTGCTGGGCATCATCCACCACGTGTGGACCCCGCTGCAGGAGCGGATCAAGGACTACATCGCCAGCCCCAAGAGCAACGGCTACCAGTCGCTCCACACCACGATCTTCGGCCCGCAGGGCCAGCTGTTCGAGATCCA
>CAZNOJ010000119.1:0-6957 GCA_964574665.1 uncultured Gemmatimonadaceae bacterium | reverse complement strand
CGCGGATCGACTCCTCGAACACGCCGTGGGTCGAGGGATAGGTGACCATCAGCGCCGCGAGCTGGCCGGCGTGCTCGGCCGCCTTGGCGCGCAGGTCGGCCACGTCGATGTTCCCCTTGGCGTCGGCCGCGACGGCCACCACCCGCATCCCCGCCATCACCGCGCTCGCCGGGTTGGTGCCGTGGGCCGAGGTGGGAATCAGGCAGACATCGCGGTGGGCCTCGCCGCGCGACCGGTGCCATGCCCGGATCGTGAGCAGCCCCGCGAACTCCCCCTGGGACCCGGCGTTCGGCTGCAGCGACACGCCCGCGAACCCGGTGATCTCGCCGAGCCACGCCTCCAGCTGCCGGAACATCTCCCGATAGCCGGCCGTCTGCTCCGCGGGCGCGAACGGGTGCAGCGCCGCGAACCCGCGCCAGCTCACCGGCTGCATCTCGGAGGTGGCGTTGAGCTTCATGGTGCACGAGCCGAGCGGGATCATCGCGGTGGTGAGCGAGAGGTCGCGCGACTCCAGGGTGCGCAGGTACCGCAGCATCTCCGTCTCGCTGCGATGGGCGTGGAACACCGGATGGTCGAGGTACCCGGACTGCCGCGCGAAGCCGGGCGCGACCGCCGCGCCGTCGAGCGAACCCGTGATCGTGGCCCCGAAGCACGCCGCCACGTCGGCCAGGTCGCGGCGCGTCACCGTCTCGTCGAGCGCCACCGCGATCCGGTCCGGGGCCAGCCGCCGCAGGTTGATGCGGCGCGCCAGGGCCTCGGCCATCACCGCGTCGGCGCGGTCGGGCGCGGCCACCACGGCAATCGTGTCGAAGAAGTCGGCGTGCGCCACCTCGAACCCCGCCGCGGCCACCGCGCGCGCCAGGGCCCGCGCCTTGCCGTGCACCCGGCGTGCGATGGCGCGGATCCCCTCAGGGCCGTGGTACACGGCGTACATCGCCGCCATCACGGCGAGGAGCACCTGTGCCGTGCAGACGTTGCTGGTCGCCTTGTCGCGGCGGATGTGCTGTTCGCGGGTCTGCAGCGCCATGCGCAGCGCCATCCGGCCGTCCACGTCCCTGGACACGCCGATGATCCGGCCGGGCATGTGGCGCTTGTGCTCGTCGCGGGTGGCGAAGAACGCGGCGTGCGGGCCCCCGAACCCCATCGGGACCCCGAAGCGCTGCGAGTTGCCCACCGCGATGTCGGCACCCCACTCCCCCGGCGCGGCGATCAGCGCCAGCGCCAGCAGGTCGGTGGCCGCGGTGACCAGCGCCCCCGCCGCGTGCGCCCGCTCGGCGAGGCCGCGGAAGTCGCGCAGCGCGCCGTCGGTGGCGGGATACTGCACGAGGCACCCCACCGCCCGTCGCCCGTCGCCCGTCGCGCCGAAGTCGAACGCCGATGGGTCCGCGACGATCACCTCCACCCCGCGCGCCTCGGCACGGGTGCGCACCACCGCGATCGTCTGCGGGTGGCACTGCGCATCCACCAGGAACACCGGCGTCTCGCCGTGCTTCACCACCGCGAGCGTGAGCGCCATCGCCTCGGCGGCGGCGGTGCCCTCGTCCAGCAGCGAGGCGTTGGCCACCGGCAGCCCGGTGAGGTCGGCCACCATGGTCTGGAAGGTGAGCAGCGCCTCGAGCCGGCCCTGCGCGATCTCGGGCTGGTAGGGCGTGTAGGCCGTGTACCATCCCGGGTTCTCGAGCACGTTGCGCTGGATCACCGGCGGCGTGAAGCAGCCGGCATAGCCCTGGCCGATGTAGCTCCGGAACACCGCGTTGCGGGCGCCGAGGGCCCGCAGCTCGGCAAGCGCCTCGCGCTCGGTGAGCCCGGCGTCGAGCGCGAGCGGGGAGGCCTGGCGGATGGACCCGGGTACCACGTCGGCGATGAAGGCGTCGAGGTCGTTGTAGCCCAGCACCTCGAGCATCGCGGCGATCTCGTCGAGGCGCGGACCGATGTGGCGGGTGACGAACTCGTTGCTGGACCAGGTCTGCGCGGTGCTCACGAGCCGATCATCGCCTCGTAGGCCGCGGCGTCCTTGAGCGCGGCGAGCTCGCCGGGTTCGGTGATCGCCACCTTGACCAGCCAGCCCGCCCCGTGGGGATCGGCGCCGATCGCCTCGGGGGAGTCCACCAGGGCGCTGTTCACCTCGGTCACCGTCCCCGACACCGGGGCGAACAGCTCGCTCACGGCCTTGACCGATTCGATCACCCCGAACGGCTTGCCGCGCACCAGGGCGTCGCCCGGCTTGGGAAGGTCCACGAAGACGATGTCGCCCACCTGCTCCGCCGCGAACGCGGTGATCCCCACAGTGCCGTGGTCGCCCTCGGCGCGGATCCACTCGTGTTCGTCGGAGTACCTGAGGTCGGTCGGATAGCTCACCTGCGCGCTCCTGCTGAAGTTCAGCTCGCCCGGCGGTAGAACGGCATCGGGATCACCTCGGCCGCGACGCGCTCGCTGCGGATCCCCACCTCGAGCACCGTTCCCGGCGCGGCGAGATCCGGCGGCACGTAGGCCATCGCGATCGCGTGGCCCAGCGTCGGCGACGCGGTGCCGCTGGTGATGGTGCCGACCGGCTCCGCGGCGGCAGGAAGATAGACGGGATAGCCGGTCCGGGCGATGCCCCGGCCGGTGATCCGCAGCCCCACCAGCGCCTTCCCGGGCGCATCCCGCAGCGCCTCCAGCGCGCCCCGGCCCACGAAGTCACCGGGCTTGTCGAACTTGACCACCCGCCCAAGCCCCGCCTCGAACGGCGACGTGCCGCGATCGAGCTCCTGCCCGTAGAGCGGCATCCCGGCCTCGAGGCGCAGCGTGTCGCGGGCGCCGAGCCCGCAGGGGACCAGGCCGGCGGCCTTCCCCTCCTCGAGCAGATGGTTCCAGATCCGGGCCGCATCGTTCCAGGCCAGGAACACCTCGAAGCCGTCCTCGCCGGTGTAGCCGGTGCGGGCGATCCACGCCTCCCGCTTGCAGACCTGGGCCTTGAGGATGGCGTAGTACTTGAGCGCGGCGAGATCCTCGCTGCAGTGCGCCTGCAGCAGCTCGCGCGAGCGCGGTCCCTGGATCGCCACCAGGGCCGTGCGCATCGAGGCGTCGTCGAGCGCGGCATCATGGCCCGTCAGCCGCTCGGCGAGCGCCGCCGCGACCGCCTCACGGTTGGAGGCGTTGGCCACCACCAGGAACTCCGTGTCGCCGGTGCGATAGACGATCAGGTCGTCAATCACCCCGCCGTCCGGCTCGGCGATCATCGCATAGTGGGCGCGCCCCACCGCCAGGCGCGACGGAGCCGTCACCAGCGCATGGTCGAGCGCCGCGGCGGCATCGGGGCCCCGCACCCACAATTCGCCCATGTGCGACAGGTCGAACAACCCCGCTCCGGTGCGCACGGCGCGGTGTTCGTCCACGATGGACGAGTACTGCACCGGCATCTCCCAGCCGGCGAACGGGATCATCCGGGCGCCGAGGGCGCGGTGGAGGGCGTCGAGCGGGGTCTGGAGCATCACAGGGTCCGGTTGGGGAAGCCGATACTCGTGGCGACGCTCCAAAGTTACCCTTGCCCCGCTTACCCTTCATCCGGCCCCTCACCCGAGCGAACCGCCATGGCCCTCCGCCCTCTCGCCGCCCTGCTGGCGTGCACCCTCGCCGCCGCCCCGATGGCGGCCCAGACCGGCGCCGTGGGCGCCCGCTTCGGCACCACCGGCCTCTCCCTCGAGGCCTCCGCCCGCTTCAATCCCAAGATCGCCGTGCGGGGCGGCCTGTCGTTCTTCTCCTGGACCTTCCGGCACCGCGCCTCGAGCGTCTCCTTCACCGCCGACGTGGACTTCAAGGCCAAGTACGGAATTCTCGACTTCTATCCCACGGGTGGGTCGTTCCACCTCTCGGGCGGCATCACCACCGCCCCGGTCGAGGTGGCCGCGGTGGGGCGGCCCAACTTCGGCGGCTCCTACATCTTCAACGGACGGCAATACGCGGCATCGGCCGTGGGAGCGGTGAATGCGGAGGCCCTCTGGCCCGAGGTGGCCCCCTATGTGGGGCTTGGCTGGGGCGGCGCGGGTCCCGGGGAGACGGTGGGACTCACCTTCGACATCGGCGTCGCCATCGGCACGCCCACCTTCACGATGTCGGCGCAGAACGCCACCGCGGGGTCGCAGCTCGAGGCCGACGTCAACGCCGAGCGCGACGAGATCCAGGCGGAGATGGACAAGTACGGCAAGGTGTACCCGATGATCTCGATGGGGATCGTGTTCCGGTTCTAGACGAGAGACGTGAGACGTGAGACGAGAGTCGGCGGTGAACGGCCCGTCTCTCGTCTCTCGTCTCACGTCTCTCGTGTCAGCCCCCCGTCGCCCGGATCGCGGCGCGCAGGCGCGCCGTGGCGGCCTCCACCTCCGGGCCATCGCGCCGCTCGCGAATGACGGGCGGCACGCGCGGGGCTGCCGGTGCCGGCATCACGCGCACCTCGTCCACGCGGCGGATCGCCTCCGGACGGCGCGGCGCCTCCGCCACGCGAGCGCGCACTTCCTCCTGGGCGCGCTCCACGCTGCGCCGCACCTCGGCGAGTTCGGCGTCCCGCTGCCGGAGCTCGACCTCCCGCATCCGCTGCCGTGCCTCCACCGTCGCCTCGCGCTCGCGCACCTCGGCCTCGCGCAACCGCTGCCGCGCCTCCACGGTGGCCTGCCGCTCGCGCGCCTCGACCTCGCGCAAGCGCTGGCGCACCACGACGTCCTCCGGCGACACGGCACGCGGCGGTTCCGGCGGACGTGGTGCGCGCGCCGCGGCGGGCGGCGGTGGCGCCTCCTGCACTCCGGCCACCTCCATCTCCCGCAACCGGGCCGCCTCCACATCGCGCCGGACCAGGCGTGCGGCCTCGGCGCTCTGCACCCGCACCTCTTCGAGTGCCTGGCGCGTCACGCGTGCCGCTTCGGCCCGCCGCACCCGGTCGTCCTCCATGCTCCGCTGCATCGCGACCCGCGCCTCCTGCTGCGCCGCGCGAGCGGCCTCGACCTGGCGCCGCGCCTGAGCCCTCGCCACCTCGGCCTCGCGCTGTTGCGCCGCACCCTGGACGCTCAGCACCTCGACCATCGAGAACATCGCGTCGCGCCATTCCTCCGCCGCGGCGTCGAAGGGCCGTGCGGTGCCGTTCACGAACCAGCGATAGGCATTGTCGTTGCTGCTGCCCTCGATCTCGAGGCGCCGCTCGCCATCGCTGTCGCGCGTGGCCAGGGTCACCAGCACGCCGGCAGGGAGTCGGCCGCGCGGCAGGAACCCCTGGCCTTCCCGGGCGTCCCCGCGCACGGCGGCACAGATCCGGGTCCCGTCGCGGTCGGTGGTGAACGAGCGCACGCGGACCCCGCCGCCCGGTCCCGACCGGACCGTGGCGTCGCGACCGAACTCGCAGTCGGCCAGTCGCGCCATCGCGACGGGCGCCTGCTCCACGGTGGCCGGTGCGGTCCAGGTCGGCACCAGGTCCGCGGGCACCATGTCGTCAACGACGATCATCGGCTCCGCCTCGGAGGCCGCGGCGGGGCGCACGGATGGTGCCGCGGCCGCCACCACGGCCGTCCAGGCGAAGAGTAGTCCGACGACAGGGCGATGCAGCCGACCCGTGGCGGGTCGTGGCGCGGGGCGCAGGATGGCCATCACGCGCTCCTCCAGGTGAGGGTGATCGAGTCGCACGAGCGCCGGTGCAGCCGCCACCGGCAGCGGATCGGCGAGCTCGAGCAGGTGTCGGGCATAGCGGGAGGGACGCGTGCCCAGGCGGAGCACCGCCTCGTCACACGCCATTTCGCGTGCCAGCGCGCCCAGGCGTGCGGCACGCCACGCGAGCGGATGGAACCAGTAGAGGGCCACCGAGAGCCGGGCGGCGAGCTGCCGCACGGCATCCCGCTGCCGCACGTGCACCAGCTCGTGGCGGAGCACGGCGTCCATGCAGTCATCGGTCCACGACAGCGCCGCCTCGGGGAGCAGCACCACCGGACGGACGACGCCACCCGTCATCGGCGTGCGCACCGCGGCCGTGAGGCGGAGCGCGACCGGCGCGCCGATTCCCACCGCGGCGCGGGCCCGGTCGAAGGCCGCCACGAGCCGCGCATCCTCGACGTCGCGCGCACCCCGCATCAGGCGCCGCGAGCGCACCACGCCGAGCAGCAACGGAGCGGCGACACCGAGGACTCCGGCGAGCCAGGCCACACCCAGCCACCAGCCGATCCGTCCGGCCTGCACCGCCGAGCCGGGGAGGACCTCCTCGCCCGTCACGCCGATCGACCGATCGGCATCGGGCATCGTCGGCAACGGCTCCTGCATCGCCGCCACCGACACCGGTTGCTCCTGCATCGTCGGACTCGGAGGCAACCACGCCACGGGAAGCTGCGGCAGGCCGGACTCCAGCAGCGGCAGCGACAGCAGCGCCATCGTGGTCGCCGTCCAGAGCGCGTGTCGGGCACCGCCCGAGGCGCGCCGCAGCACGAACGCCAGGCCCAGGGCCACGAGCAGCACCAGGGTTGCCTTGATCGCGAGAAGGTCGAGCGGAATCGGGAAGTCGCCCATCAGCGCCCCTCCCCTTCCGCCCGGTCAATCAGCTCCTTGAGCCGGCGCTTCATCTCCGGCGTGAGCGGACCGCTGGTCTCCAGCAGCGCCGCCATCGCCCCCTCCGTCGAGCCGTCGAAGAAGGTGTGCACCACCCGCTCCAGCGCCGACCGCCGGGCCGCGCGCGCCGACACGGTGGGGGTGTACACGTACCGCGGCCCGTCGGCCACGAACCCCACGTGGCCCTTGTCACCCAGGATCCGCAGCACCGACCGCACCGCCGCGTCGGTCGGGGCCTCCGCCATCTCCGCCCGGACCTCGGCCGCGGTGGCCCGCCCCAGTCGGTGCAGAATTTCCATCACTTCCCGCTCGCGACGACTCAGGTGCTCCTCGGGAATCATTGGTCCCTCCTGAAACCGATCATACCCACTTGACGTTGAAAATTCAACAGGGTTTCGT
>CAZNOJ010000118.1:0-7220 GCA_964574665.1 uncultured Gemmatimonadaceae bacterium | reverse complement strand
TGGGCCGGCGTGCCGTCGAGCGTGATGCCGAAGAGGATCGGCAGCTTGACCAGCACGGCGGCGCACACCGCCAGGCCGAACGCGACGATGCCGTCGCGCGCGGTGGCCCGATCGGTGGCCGCGGACCCGGTTGGCGGCACCACCAGTTGCTTCCAGAGCCGGTCGGAGTGCTCGCGGGCGAACTCGCGCGACAGGGTGTCAAGCGACCCCATCCGCTTGACGGCGACGAGGAACGCCTCGTCGGTGTCGAGTCCCGCCTCCACCAGGTTGCCGACCTGCTCGCGGAGATGGTCCTCGAGCTCGGCGACGTCCACCGAGTGGATGGCCTGGCGACGGCGGAGGTAGCTCCGCCACTGATCGATCTGTTCCTCGAGGGAGGATTGGGGAAGCGAGTCCATCACCAGGCCGCCTGCGGGACGAGGGTGAGGGGATCGTGGCCGGCAGGGGCGGCGCACGCCACCGCCTGCCAGATCCCGCGGAGGGTCGCGTCCACCGCCTGCCACTGGCGGCGCTCTTCGGCGAGCTGCCCGAGCCCGGCCGGGGTGACCCGGTAGTACTTCCGCTTGCGGCCGGAATCGCCGGTTTCCCAGCGCGCCTCCACGTGGCCCAGCCGCTCCAGCCGGTGGAGGACGGGGTAGAGCATCCCGTCGGTCCATTCCATGGCCCCGCCGGACAACTCCTTGACCCGCTTGAGGATGGCGTAGCCGTACGAGTCTCCCTCGGCCAGGATCGCGAGCACGATCGGCGTCGAGGAGGCGGCCATCAGGTCCTTGCTGAACTCCATGGGGTCCCCGTAGCGAGGTGAAACGTCCACTCGCAGGGACTATACCTAGAAGTGCAAGGTATGGGAAGGGGAGGGGGGCCGGCTCAGGCCAGCCAGTGCGTCACCTCGCTGGGCGGCTTCCGCGGCTTGGCCTCCGGGATCGCCGCCGGCTCACCGAGCTGCACCAGCCCCACCAGCCGCTCTGCCTCGCCGAGCCGGAGCAGGGCCCGGGTGCGCGGGTCGTCCATCACCGCCCCCGATCGCAGGTGCGAGCCGAGGCCCATCGCGACGGCACCAAGCAAGATGTTCTGCACGGCCATCATGGCGGTGGCGTAGTCCTCTTCGCGGATCTCGGGGTTGTCGTGCAGTGCCACGCTCACGCCGATCACCATGGGCACCGCCGCCTCGCCGGCTGCCACCTTGTCAATCATCGCCTGGGCGGCCGCAGGATCCTCCGCCTTCTTCGCCTTGCGCGCGCCGAGGATCTCGCCATACGCGCGCCGCGCCACCGGACCCAGCACGTGAAATCGGAGGGGGTTGGTGAGGCGGTGGTTGGGGGCGGTCGAGGCGAGCTGGAGGAGCGCGTCCACCTCGTCGCGCGTGACGGCGCGCGGGGTGAACTCCTTGATCGAGCGGCGGTTCAGGATGGCGGTGCGGAGGTCCATCGGCGCTTGCTCCGGAGAGGGAGGCACAATCTACTCGACCACCACATGGCTCGGTCGTCCGATGCGCCCGAGATGTGTGGCCTGGAACGCCGAGCCGTACTTGAGCCCGTACCCAAGGGCGCGGTCGAAGCCGACGTGGGCCAGCCAGATGAGCACGATCGGCCAGAGGGTCGCCACGTCCCCGAAGTAGGCCAAGGTCGCCAGGCCCGCCACGCCGATGGTGCTGTGCAGCGCGTTGTAGGTGATGGCACCGAGGCGGGGCCCGCCGAGATAGCCGGCGAACGACAGGTCGGGCACCAGGAAGAGGAGGGCGAAGGTGGCCCACGAGGCGCCGAGCACCTGGTAGCCGGCCATCGCGGCGAGCAGAAGCGCTGCTCCCTCGAGCCGGAGCAGCAGGCGGGGCGTGCCGGTCACGGCAGTGTCGGGCATCGGTGGCTCCACGGCACGGATCGGTGGTAAAGCGTGAATGGTGAAGGGTAACAGGGTAAAGGGGAGGACCTGCGACCCCTCCGCCCCCCACCCTTCACCCTTCACGCAGTGACCAACCGCACCGTGAATGTCGTTCCCGTTCCGACGACAGACTCCACCGTGACCTCGCCCCCCATCGCCTCCACCAGGCGCCGCGCCACCGGCAAGCCCAGTCCCATGCCCCCGGTGGCCCGCGCCCGCGAAGGATCCACGCGATAGAACCGATCCCAGATCCGCGGCAGGTGCTCCGGCGGAATGCCCAGGCCCTGATCGGTGACCGCGACCGTCACCCGCCCCCCGTCGCCCGTGACCCGCACGTCCACGACGCCACCGTCCGGCGAATGCGTCACCGCGTTCTGGACCAGGTTGCGCAGCACCTGGCCCAGGCGCCGCTCATCGCCCAGCACCGGCGCCTGGTCGGCGCCCGACACGGCCACGCGCACGCCGTGCGGGTTCCCGGCGAACGACGCGCCGATCCGCTCGGCGAGGCGCCGCGCGTCGAACGGTTCCCTGGCCAATCGCAACTCGCCCGCGTCGGCAAGCGCCAGGTCGCGGAGGTCGTCCACCAGCGCGTTGATGAACCCCGCCTCCTCGGCGAGCGTGTCGAGCAGCTCGCGATCCGCCGGTCGCAACCCGTCGCGCGCCGCCTCCACCATGCCGATCAGGTTGGTGAGCGGCGTCCGCAGCTCATGGGCCACGTCGCTCACCATCTGGCGACGCTGCCGCTCCGAGGCCTCGAGGCCGACCGCCATCGCGTTGAACCGTGACGCCAGTTCGGCGATCTCGTCGCGGCCCTCCACCGCCACCCGGGCGCTCAGGTCACCGCGACCGAGCGACCCGACGGCGTGCGCCAGCTTCTCGACGCGCCCGGTGAGCTGGCCAGACAGCACCAGGGTCACCAGCGCCGCGATCACCGAGCCCACCACCAGGGCGATCACGATCCGGCGCGTGAGCGTGCTGGAGCGGAGGGAGGGAATCGCCAGCGAGTCCTGCAACGCCACCGCCCCCGTGAGCGGCGGCAGGACCACCAGCAGCCGTGGATCGGCCTGGCTCGGCGGATCGAGCGGCCGGCCCACCGCAATCACCCGCAGCCGCGCCTCGGCATGCCCGCTCCGTTCCGAGCGATTCACGTCGATGCGATGATCCGGGCCCACCGTCACGTCTTCCGGCCCGAGTCCCTCGATGCCGGTGGCCACCAACCCGCGCCCCGGGGTGACCACCACCGCGCCCCGGAACGCCGAGTCGCGGGCGGCGATCCGGCCGATGGCGGCCTGCAGCGCCTCGAGGTCGCCGTGGGGGATCGTCGCCAGCGAGTCCGCCACGCGCTCGAGGGCGCTGCTCCGCTCCTGCTCCGTCTGCAGTTCCGCGGACACGCGCCGGATCTCCACCGTGCTCCAGCGCCCCAGCAGGATGCCGAGCAGCACGAGGGCCACCACCACCAGCGGCCACACCAGCAGGAAGAAGCGGACCCGGAGGGTGCGAATCACGAGGTCGCCAGCCGATAGCCGGCGCCGAGCACCGTCTCGATGCGCGCCCGCGGAGCGGCAGGCAGCAGCGACAGCTTGCGGCGGAGGTTGCGGACGTGCACGTCAATGGTGCGGTCGAGCGCATCATGCTCGCCGGGCAGCCGCTCCACCAGCGTGCCGCGAGCCCACACCTTGCCGGGGCGCTCCGCCAGCGCCTCGAGGATCGCGAACTCGCTCGGCGTCACCTCGAGCACCGCACCGGCCACCGTGATGGTGCGCGCACCGCGATCCACCACCAGGTCCCCGGCCACCAGCACGTCATCGCCGCCCGGCGGCGCCCGCCGCAACAGGGCCTGCACGCGAGCCACCAGCTCCCGCGGCGAGAACGGCTTGGTGAGGTAGTCGTCGGCGCCCACGTCGAACCCTTCGAGGCGCTCCTCCTCCAGCGTGCGCGCCGTCACCATCATCACCGGCGTGGCCGCGGTCTCGCGCACCGCGCGGCAGATGGCCAGGCCGTCGTGGCCCGGCAGCATCCGGTCGAGCACCAGCAGGTCGAACCGCTCCGCGGCGATGCGCGCCAGCGCCGTCACTCCCTCATGCTCCACGAACACCTTGTGACCGGCATGCCGCAGGTAGAGGGCGATCACGTCGGCGGTGCGACGGTCGTCCTCGACAATGAGGATGCGGACAGGGGAGCCGCTCGACGGTTGAGTCATCAAGGCAAAGGATGGTGGAGAACCGAGGGCGGGGGGTGGAGAGGGCCGTGGGGTCCCTCCATCCTCCACCCTCCGTTCTCCACTCTCCTACAGTGGCAACGCATACCGCTCCAGGTACTGGAGGTCATCGTCGTCTGAGCGGGCCACGAACACCACGCCGTTCCCCATCCCCGCGATGCGACGGCCCGCGGTGAACCGGACGCTCCCCATCAAGGTACCGCGCTCGCTGAAGACGTCGTAGAGCGGCGCCTGGCCGGCGGGCTGGGAGCGGCGCACCCAGAGCCGGTCGCGCGAGTCCACCCAGAGATCGCCGGCGTTGAACGGCGGCATGGTGGGGGGAAAGTTGGTGCCGAGTTCCGCGCCCGGCGGGAGCTGGCCACGGCCGAGCGACAGCGAGGTCTCCCCGTTGCGGTTCTCCATCTGGACGGAGAGGGCACCGCCGCGCCGCATGGCCGCCGCGAACTCCTCCTTCTCCGCAGTCCCGATCCGCACCGGCGTGAAGGACACCCGGGGACCGCTGACGCGAGACCCATCGGGGTTGATCACGTCCACGTGGTAATCGGCGGCACGCACCACATAGACCCTGCCGCTCGAGGTCACTGCCCATCCGTCGGAGGCACCCAGCGGCACCGGCGACTGCATGGTGCGGCGGTTGTTCTCGTCCCCGCTCGAGCGGTCGTTCATCGGCGGCCCCTTGAAGGTGGCCACCCGCGTGGATTGTCCGGTGCGGCGATCCAGCCGCATCACGGTGAGGGAATCGTCGCCGGGACGACCGCCCCGATAGTAGAGGCGCCCAGTGGCGTCCACCCCGCTCGGCAGCAGCAGCGTCAATCCGCCGCCGTTCGCCGGTTCGGCGAGGAGCCGGGTGTTGCCGAGCTGCCCGTTGGGGTGGATCACGGTGAGGCGGTTGTTGCCCAGGTCCACGAGGAGCGAGGAGTCGGCCGGGAGCGGCCAGACCGCGTCGGGTTGGCGGTACTCGCCCGGACCGGCGCCGGTGCGCCCGAGCGGCGTGGCGCGAGCCATGGCGCGGTCAATCCGCTGCAGCGTCCCCTCGAGGGGATCGGCCACCAGGATGGAGCCGTCGGACAGCTCCCGCACGTTGCGGAGCAGCGAGAACTGCCCACCGAACGCGCCGGTCGGGCGGCCGAGGGGAGTCTCTCGGGGGGCCTGCGCGACGAGCGGGACAGGGGCAAGCAACAGGGCCAACAGCACGGCGTGACGCATGGATCCTCCGGATGGGAACGTCGGTTCGGGGGGATCGTACGTCGCGGCGGTGAAGGCCATGTGAAGGAGGATCCGGCTAGATTTTCGGGCACCAGCCCCAGGGAATCCCGACCATGCGTCGCCGTGATTTTGTCGCCCTCGCCGCTGCCGCGCCCCTCGTCGACACGCGCCGCCTGCTGGCCCCTCCCCACGCCGCGCGCACACCACTCTGGCGCCCGCCGGAGCTTCGGCCCGACAGGATCACGCTCCGCGCCAACGGCCACCCCGTCGCCTCGGGACCCGCCACCCGCGGCACCGCCTGGACCCTGGGCGACGGACCGATCGGACCCACCCTCCGGGTGCGGCAGGGCGATCGCGCCCAGATCACCCTCGAGAACGGCCTCGCCGAGGACACCATCCTCCACTGGCACGGGCTCAGGGTGCCGGAGCACTCCGACGGCCATCCGCGGCTCGCGATCGGCCCCGGGCGCCAGTATCACTACGACTTCGAGGTGATCGATCGCGCCGGCACCTACTGGTATCACTCGCACGCGCACCACCGCACCGGTGAGCAGGTGTACCGCGGCGTGGCGGGGCTGTTCATCGTGGAGGACGACGCCGAACGGGCGCTCGAGCTGCCGAGCGGCGAGCGCGAAATCGCCCTGCTGTTGCAGGACCGTCGCCTCGACGCCGAGGGCGACTTCGCCTTCAACCCGGTGATGCACGAGCGGATGGAAGGGTTCTTCGGCGACATCCCGTTCGGCAACGGCACCCCGACGCCGACGGTCGATGTCCACTCCGCGCTGCTTCGCCTCCGCGTCGTCAACGTCACCGCATCGCGGATCACCCGGCTCGGTCTCTCGACCGGCGCGCAGATGACGCTGATCGGCGTCGATGGCGGCCTCCTCCCGGCACCGGTCAAGGTGCCGCACCTCGACCTAGGCACCGGCGAGCGCGCCGACCTGCTGGTCGACCTCGGCGGCCTCGCCGCGGGGAGCAGGGTGATGCTCCAGTCGCTGGCCTTCCAATCGCCGTACCGCGGCATGGGCGGGATGCGGATGGCCGGCGGCGCCGGCCAGGGCGCGGCGATGGACCTGCTCGAGCTGGTGGTGACGCGCGAGGTGCGCGAGCGACCGTGGGTGGCGCGGCCGTTCCCGGCGATCGAGCGGCTCGACTCGGCGCGAGCCAGCCGCACCCGCGAGTTCCGCTTCGAGAGCGCGATGATGCGGCATACGATCAACGGCCGGGAGTTCCACCTCGACCGGATCGACGAACAGGTGCCGTTCGGCGCCACCGAGGTGTGGCG
The DNA here is from genome assembly GCA_964574665.1 of uncultured Gemmatimonadaceae bacterium. GTDB lineage: Bacteria > Gemmatimonadota > Gemmatimonadetes > Gemmatimonadales > GWC2-71-9 > Palsa-1233. Next base: position 633 of record CAZNOJ010000118.1, on the reverse strand, counting down.
GTTCATCAACCCGTCGCAGTTCCCGCACCCGGTGCACCTGCACGAGGTGCAGTTCCAGGTGCTGTCGCGCGAGGGCGGGCGCGCCGCGATCTTCCCGTGGGAAGACGGCTGGAAGGACACGGTGCTGGTGTATCCCAACGAGACCGTGAACGTGATCGCGCGCTTCGACAGCCATCGCGGCCGGTACCTGATGCATTGCCACAACCTGATCCACGAGGATGCCGGGATGATGCTCAACTACGCGATCGAGTAGCAGGTCGCGAGTCGCGGGGGAGCCTGATGTCCGTGTTGGTCCAGATCCTTCTCGCCGGCACCGCCATGGCCCTGATCGCGATGAGCGGGGCCGTCACCACCCTCCTGCCGCCGCGCACGGTCGACCGGCTGATCACCCCGCTGGTGGCGTTCGCGGCCGGCACGCTCCTCGGCGGGGCGCTGCTTCACCTCCTGCCGGCCAGCGAGGTCGCCGGCCTCTCGTGGCGTTCGACGGGGGCCTGGGCACTGGCGGGATTCGTGGTGTTCCTGCTGCTCGAGGGATGGATCCGGCGTCACCGACATCACCACGCGACCGGTGGCCCGCCGCCACTCACCTACCTGATCCTGGTGGGCGACGGCCTGCACAACTTCCTCGGCGGA
>CAZNOJ010000117.1:0-7223 GCA_964574665.1 uncultured Gemmatimonadaceae bacterium | reverse complement strand
GTGGTGTAGTTCATGGTGGAAATATAGGCGTCGGGGGACGGGCGACGGGTGGCCAGCGCGTGAAGGGGGAAGGGTGAATGGTGAAGGGTGAAGGGTGAAGCGTGAAGTGTGAAGCGTGAAGTGTGAAGCGTGAAGCGGGGGCACGGTCCCCCGGCTGGTCTCCGTCGCCTGTCACCCGTTGCCGTGGCTAGTTTCTCGTCATGCCCACGATCCTGGCCCTCGATGAGGGGACGACTGGCGCCACGGCGCTGGTGATCGGTCCCGACGGTGCGGTCCTCGGTCGCGGCTATCGCGAGATTCCCCAGCATTTCCCCCAGCCGGGCTGGGTGGAGCACGATCCCGAAGACCTCTTCCATGCGGTCGTCGCCGCCGGACGCGACGCGATCGCGGCCGCCCGCGCGGAGCCCGAGGCGATCGGCATCACCAACCAGCGCGAAACGCTGGTGCTCTGGGACCGGGGCACCCTCGCGCCGGCGGGGCGGGCGATCGTGTGGCAGGACCGGCGCACGGCGGCGCGCTGCGAAGCGCTCCGGGCGGCCGGGCACGAGGCGATGATCCGGGAGCGCACCGGCCTGGTGCTCGACCCGTACTTCTCCGCCACCAAGCTCGAGTGGTTGCTGCGCGATGAGCAGCTGCGCGGCCGCGCCGTGGCGGGGACCCTCGCCGCCGGGACGGTGGAGAGCTGGCTCGTGGCCCGGCTCTCGGGCGGCGAACACGTGAGCGATCGCACCAATGCCTCGCGCACCATGCTGGCGGCACTCGACACCGGCATGTGGGACGAAGCCCTCCTCGAACTCTTCGGCGTGCCGCGGGCGATGTTGCCGCGGGTGGCGGGATGCGCCGAGGTGGTCGCCACTGCGGACGCGGCCTGGTTCGGCCGGCCGCTGCCGATCGCCGGCCTGGTCGGTGATCAGCAGGCGGCGCTGTTCGGGCAGGGATGCGTGCAGCCGGGCGAGGCCAAGATCACCTTCGGCACCGGGGCGTTCCTGCTTCGCTTCACGGGCGACGCGGCCCCGCCGCCATCGCATCCGGGGATCCTCTCGACCATCGCGGCCGGCGCCCACGGCGGGCTGGCCTGGGCGCTGGAAGGGAGCGTGTTCATTGCCGGGGCCGCGGTGCAGTGGCTGCGCGACGGACTCCAGGTGATCGCGCGCGCCGACGAGACGGCGGCGCTGGCGCAGTCGGTGCCCGACGCCGGCGGGGTGACCTTCGTGCCGGCCTTCACCGGCCTCGGCGCACCCTACTGGGATGCCGGCGCGCGCGGCACCATCACCGGGCTGACGCGGGGGACCACCCGCGCCCACCTGGGGCGCGCCACCCTCGAGGCGATCGCCCAGGGCACCGCCGACCTCGTCGCGGCGAGGGACGGCGTGACCGAGCTGCGGGCGGCCGGCGGCGCCGCCGCCAACGACTGGCTGATGCAGTTCCAGGCCGACCTGCTCGGCGTGCCGGTGGTGCGGCCCGCCGCGGTGGAGCTCACCGCCTATGGCGCGGCGCGGCTGGCGGCCATCGGCATCGGCGGCGAGCTGCCGCCGGCCGCGGCGCTCGGGGCAATGCGGTCCTTCGAACCCATGCGCGACGACGCCTGGCGCGCCGAGCAGCGGGCGGCGTGGCAGAGGGCGGTCGGGGCGGCGGTGGCGTGGGCCAATGGAGAGTAGAGGACGGAGGGCGGAGAACGGGGTAGGCTGTTCCTCCCTCTCCACTCTCCGTCCTCCGTCCTCCTTCCTCCGTCCTCCCCCCGGTTAGATTTCCCGGTCAGGAGGAGTCCCGTCCATGAAGCCCAGTACCAAGCTCGCCGTCGGTGCCGTCGCGATCCTCGGGGCGGTGACCGTGCTGATGGTCGAAGGGATCAAGCAGACTGGCACCTACTTCCTCACGCCCACCCAGCTGGTGGAGCGCACCGCGGCCGACTCCACCTTCCACGACGTGGGGCTCAAGGTGAGCGCCAAGGTGGTCAAGGGGTCGATCAGCCGTGACCCGGCCGCGCAGCGGGTGGACTTCTCGATCACCGACGGCGCCCATTCGTTCCCGGTCCAGTATGTGGGCATGGTGCCCGACACCTTCACCGACGAGAACGACATCGACGTGGTGGTGGAGGGGAAGTTCGGGCGCGACGGCGTGTTCCACGCCACCGACGTGATCGCCAAGTGCGGGTCGCGGTACGAGGCGGCGTGGGACGAGCAGGCCACCTCCACCTGATGGGCCCGTCGTGACCCTGCTGGGGCAGTTCGCGCTGTGGGCGGCGTTCCTGGTCGGGATCTGGAGCGCCGGCCTCGCGTTCCTGGCCCGGTGGCAGGACCGTCCCGACGTGGCGCTCACCATCCGCCGCTCGAGCCACGCGATCTGCCTGGCGCTGCTGGTGGCCGCGGTCGCCCTCTGGAAGGGGATCTTCGCCCACGACTTCAACATCGAGTACGTGGCGAGCTACACCTCCCGCAACCTCCCCGAGTACTACCTGATCTCCGCCTTCTGGGCGGGCCAGAAGGGCTCGCTCCTGTTCTGGGCGGTGGTGCTCTCGATCTTCGGCGCGCTGGCGCAGCTGCTCACGGCCCAGCGGTTCCGCGACCTGCTGCCCTACGTGGCCGGGGTCACCAACCTGGTGGCGGCGTTCTTCATCGCGGTGATGCTCTTCGGCGAGGGCGCCAATCCGTTCGAGCGGCTGGCCTTCACGCCGCCCGACGGCAACGGCCTCAACCCCCAGCTGCAGAACCCCGGCATGGTGGCCCACCCACCCATGCTGTACCTGGGGTACATCTCGCTCACGATCCCGTTCGCCTTCGCGATCGCGGCGCTGCTGGCGCGCCGGCTGGACGCCGGCTGGATCATCGCGATGCGGAAGTGGGCGCTCACCTCGTGGATCTTCCTCTCGGTGGGGATCACCATCGGCATGTGGTGGGCCTACCTGGAGCTCGGCTGGGGCGGCGTCTGGGGCTGGGACCCGGTGGAGAACGCCTCGTTCCTCCCGTGGCTCACCCTCACCGCCTTCCTGCACTCGGTGATGATCCAGGAGAAGCGCGGCATGCTGAAGCGCTGGAACCTGTCGCTGGTGATCGCGACGTTCCTGCTCTCGATCTTCGGGACCTTCATCACCCGGAGCGGGGTGATCGCCTCGGTCCACTCCTTCACCCAGTCGAGCGTCGGCTACTTCTTCCTCGCCTTCCTGGTGGTGGCGGCGACGCTGTCCTTCACCCTGCTGCACACCCGCTGGGACGCCCTGGAGCCGGAGGCGCAGCTCGAGGCGGTCGCGTCGCGGGAGGCGGCCTTCCTGTTCAACAACCTGGCGCTGGTCGGCATCGCCTTCTCGGTGCTGTGGGGGACGCTCTTCCCGATCCTCTCGGAGTGGATCACCGACGCCAAGAAGACGGTCGGCCCGCCCTTCTTCAACCGGGTCAACATCCCGCTGGGGCTCTTCCTCCTCTTCCTGACGGGGGTGGGCCCGCTGATCGCGTGGCGCAAGGCGTCGGCGCGCAACCTGCAGCGGCAGTTCATCGTGCCCACCGCGGTGGGCCTTGTCACGCTGGCCGCAGTGCTGGCCGGCGGGCTCCGCAACGGCTACGCGCTGATGTCGCTCGGGCTGGCGGGCTTCGTGCTGGGGACCGTGGGCCAGGAGTTCGGTCGCGGGATCCGGGCCCGCCGGCAGCTGCACGGCGAGGGCGTGGCCACCGCGCTGGTGCGGCTGGTGGGGCGCAACCGGCGGCGCTATGGCGGCTACATCGTGCACGTGGGGATCGTGCTCTACTTCGTGGCCTTCACCGGCTACGCCTTCAAGGTGTCGCGCGAGGTGGAGCTGGTGCCGGGCGAGTCCGCCACGGTGCAATCGCCCTTCGGCCACGAGGTGACCTTCACCTACCTCGGCGTGTCGCAGTACAGCCAGCTCAATCGCCGCGTCTCCGCGGCCACGCTGCGGGTGAGCCGCGACGGGCGGCCGATCGGCGAGGTGATCCCCGAGAAGCGGCAGCACGTCAACTCGTTCGGCGAGGAGACCTTCACGCCGAGCACGGAGGTGGGGCTCAAGTCGTCGCTGCGCGAGGACATCTACGTGATGTACGCGGGGTCGCCCGACGGCACCGAGCGCGCCCGCTTCTCGCTGATCGTGACACCGCTGGTGGCGTGGTTCTGGATCGGCGGCGCGGTGCTGGTGCTGGGCGGCGTGCTGGCGATGTGGCCGGGCGGGCCGGAGATCCGCACCCGCGTGCGAGGCCGGCAGGGGGCGTCGCAGGCGGGCTATGCCGCCTCGCTGAGCGGCACCGGGGCGCCGACATGATCACCCGGCGGCGGCTGCTCGCCCTGGTCGGCGCGGCGATGCTGCCGGCCGCGACCCGGGCACAGGACACGGTCCGCACCGCCGACCCGCTCCGCGACCCGTGGGGCGTGGGCCAGCAGCGCGCTCCGCTCACCGAGCTCGACAACGACCCGGTGGTGATCGCCATCGAGCGCCGCCTGCGCTGCACCTGCGGTTGCACCCTCGACATCTACACCTGCCGCACCACCGACTTCACCTGCACCTTCTCGCCCGCGCTGCACAAGGAGATCATGGACCTGCGCACCGCAGGCCAGGATCCCGAGGCGATCATCGCCGCCTTCGTGGCACGGGAGGGCCAGGCGATCCTGATGGCGCCGCCCGCGGAAGGCTTCGACCTGGTCGGGTACGTGGTGCCCGGGCTGGCGATGTCGGCCGGGGTGGTGGCCCTGGTGGCGTGGATCTCCCGCCGCCGCGGCCGGCTGACGGCCGCGACGGTCCCGGTCGCGGCGCACTCCGCACCCGGCCCGCTCGACGACGCCGAGCGCGAGCGCCTGCGCCGCGCCCTCGACGACGTGGACGCCTGATGCTGCTCGAGGCGATCGCCGCGGGTGCCACGGGACTGGTGGTGCTCTGGCTCGTGCTCCAGCCGATCGTGGCGCCGGTGCCCGAGGCGGCACCGGTCTACGAACCACCCGACCCCGAGGAGACGGCCCGGGGCCGGGCGCTGCTGGCCCTCAAGGAGATCGAGTTCGACCGCGCCACGGCCAAGCTCTCCGACGACGACTACGCCATGCTGAAGCAGCGCTACGAGGCCGCCGCGGTGGCGGTGCTCGCCGGCTGCGCCCAGTGCGGCGCGGCGATGGAGCCCGAGGACCGGTTCTGCGCGCAGTGCGGGGCGAAGCGGTAACACGAGAGAAGCGAGAAGGGAGAGGAGAGCAGAGTGGGGCGGGAATACTACGCAGCCCCTCTTCTCTCCTCTCGCTTCTCGCTTCTCTCTTCACTTGCGGTACACCGTCTCGAAGCTCCCCTGCGTGATCCCGCCGTCGGCCTTGAGCACGAAGTTGGCCGTGCCCGGCGCCCAGCCCACCACCGAGCGCTCGATCCCGAAGCCGATCAGGTCGTCCTGGCCGGCGATGAAGTTGCGGACCGCCTGCGCCAGCCCGAACGCGGCGTACGCCGAGCGCACCCCCTTGATGGCCCACGGGTCGGTCTTGGCGCCGGTCCACTGCTTGTAGAGGTCGTCGAGCATCTTCTGCACGCCGTTGAAGAAGGCGCCTTCCGACACCGGGATGCACGGCTGGTCGTCATCCTCCCAGGCCACGATCCGGATCACGCCGGTGCTGTTGCGCGCGAGGTACTGCTGGATGTCGGCCTGGGTGAAGAGCGCCACCGACCCGCGCCACGAGGGCTGGTCGGCATTCCACTGGTAGTCGCGCCCGGACACCTCGCTGGTGCAGGCCAGCTGCTCGGGCTTGCCGCCGACCGTGCCGTAGACGTGGAACTCGAACTCCGGGGCGCCCTTGAGCCACGACTCGAAGGCGTGGTCGAAGTCGGTGGCCACCAGGTAGAGCCCCGGATCGTTGGGCCGCGTACCGCTGCCATCACTGCCACCCCCGCTGCACTCCGCGTTGCCGCAGGTGGCGAACGTGGGGCGCGGGGCGGTGAAGTCGTGCTCCTGCGGCACCAGCGCGATCACCGGCGTGGCGGGTGGCGCGGTGGGCGACAGCACGGTGCGTCGGCCCGCGGCATCGAACGCCACCGGTGAATCACCGTCGCGCGCGACGGTGGCCACCAGGTAGCCTGCGTCGCCCTGCCACGTCGCGCGTTGCGCGGGCACCGGGAGGTAGAGCTCGAGGTCGCGCGCGGCGTCGAGGTCGGCGAGGAGGTCGGCCACCGAGCCGCTGGTGCCGGCCATCCGGGCGAGGAGGCGATTCCCCTCGAGGCGGGTGAGCGCCTGGAACTGCAGCTTTCCTTCCGGCGCGGTGGAGGTGGCGAACCGCTCGGCGAGTTCATCACGCACCGCGGGGTCGGCGAGTGCCACCGCGAGGCGCGCGGCCAGCCGCTCGCGGGCCGCGGTGGCCTGCGCGGGGGTGGTGGGGACGGCGCCGGGCGCGGCACCGGTGGGCAGGCGCTCACCGCACGACGCGAGCGCCAGTGCCGCCGCGAGCGGCACCAGGATGGAGCGGGACATCGGAACCTCCGGAGATGATGGCCTGTGGCGCACGCCGGCGGGTGCCGGCACGCGGGGGCATCATCGCGGAGGGACCGGGCGCCACAGGGCGCGAATCGACGCAGGCGGGATGATGGCAACGCCGCGCGAGGGCGTGGCCTTCATGCCTCCAGCTGCTCCAGCCGCCGCACCGCCAGCCGCATCGGCAGCCAGCCGGCAACCAGCGTGAGTCCGGCCGCGAGGCCGAAGGCGAGCAGGCCACCCGGCGCGAGCACCGGGTCGGCGCCCTCCCGCACCTGGCGGAGGTAGTCCACCACCGGGATCGCCTCCAGCACGATGATCGCCGCCAGCAGCGCGATCGCCAGCAGCATGAACACCAGCCCGCCGAACGAGGTGGGGATCTGCGCCGCGTTCTCGGAGTCGTACTGCGGGTAGAGCGTGCCGATGCCGAGCGCCAGGCCGCTCACGGCGAGGGTGAACCCCACCACCGTCAGCAGCGACACCAGCATCATGAAGGGCGACGCCTGCAGGATGGTGTTGGTGGTGGCGGTCAGGATCACGGCGAGCAGCAGCAGCGGCGTGATCCCCACCAGGTACTTGCTGCGCAGCATGGCGCGCGGGTCGAGCGGCGAGGAGCGGAGCAGCCACAGTTGCCGCCCCTCCAGCGAGACGCTCGGGAAGATGAACCGCGCCGCCACTGCGGCGATCACGAACCCGGCCAGTCCCTGGTTGAGGAACACGATCAGCGTGACCAGGAACACCGGCACCTGCTCGCCGCTGAACAGCGGCAGCGCCCGGATGTTGATCAGG
>CAZNOJ010000116.1:0-7270 GCA_964574665.1 uncultured Gemmatimonadaceae bacterium | reverse complement strand
CGGGAGGCGGTGGCGCTGCTGGAGGCGGGGAGCCGCCCCGCGCAGATCGCCGCGGCGCGGGCGGAGGTGGCCTCGGCGCGGGCGGCGCTGTCGGCGCGCGAGGCGACGGCGGCGGAGTTCGTGCTGGTGGCGCCGGAGGCGGGCGTGGTGATGAGTCGGCTGGCCGATCCGGGCGACCTGCTGGCGGCGGGGGTGCCGGCGGTGGTGATCGGGCAGGTGTCGGCCCCGTGGGTGCGCGTTTACGTGCCGGCGCGCGTGCTGCCGATGGTGCGCGTGGGGATGCCGGCGGCAATTCTCCCACCCGGGGCGGGGGGCGTGGCGGCGGGCGAGGGGCGCGTCACCGCGATCAATCCCCAGGCGGAGTACGTCACCCGCACCGCGCTCACCGAGGAGGAGCGCGCCGACCTCCTCTTCGGCGTCAAGGTCGCCATCCACGACACCACCTCCCGCTTCAAGCCCGGCCTCCCGGTGGTGGTGCGGCTCCACGTGACGCCGTGACCGATCCCATCGTCACCCGCCGGCTGCACAAGCGCTTCGGCGACCTCGTGGCCGTGGAGTCGCTCGACCTCACGGTGACCCGCGGCGAGGTCTTCGGCCTGCTGGGTCCCAACGGCTCCGGCAAGACCACCACCATCCGGATGCTCACCGGGCTGCTGCCCCCCACCTCGGGCGAGGTGGCGGTGGCGGGGATTGATGCGATCGCCGATCCCGAGGGGGTGCGCCGCCGGATCGGCTACATGTCGCAACGGTTCGGGCTCTACGACGACCTGTCGGTGGAGGAGAACTTCCGCTTCTACGCGGGACTCTACGGCCTGCGCGGCGCCGCACGCCGCCAGCGCGAGACGGAGCTGTTCACGCGACTCGGCCTCGAGCCGCGACGCCGCCAACTGGTGGGCACCCTCTCCGGCGGCTGGAAGCAGAAGCTGTCGCTGGCGTGCGCCACCGCGCACCGCCCCGAACTGGTCTTCCTCGACGAGCCGACCGCCGGCGTGGATCCCGCCGCGCGGCGGCAGTTCTGGACCATCATCCACGAGCTGGCCCGCGACGGGATGACGATCCTGGTCACCACCCATTACATGGACGAGGCCGCGCGCTGCGACCGGCTGGCCTTCCTCTCCCGCGGTCACCTGATCGGACTCGGCACGCCCGACGAGGTGACCGCCGCGTTCGGGCAGGCCACCGTCGAGGACGTGTTCATCGCGCTGCAGCAACAGGACGAGGGAGCCCCGGCGTGAAGCGGCTCTGGGCGTGGATCGCGGACTCCGGCGTGTGGCCGATGCTGGTCAAGGAGATGCGCCAGCTTCGGCGCGATCGCCCCACCGTGGCGATGATGGTGGGCGTGCCCGCGATCCAGCTGCTGCTGTTCGGCTTTGCGATCCGCACCGACGTGCGCAACCTGCCCACCGCGGTGTTCGACGAGGCGCGCACGTCGGACTCGCGGGCGCTGGTGCAGACGATCCTCAACACCGGCAACTTCCGCCACTACGGCGACGCCACCTCGCGCGACGAGGTGCGGCGCTGGATCGAGGCCGGGCGGATCAACGCCGCGATCGTGATCCCGCCCGGCTTCACGCGCGACCTCAAGCGCGGCCACACCGCCCAGGTGCAGGTGCTGGTGGACGCCGCCGACCCGCTGGCCTCCCAGGCGGCCATGAGCGGCGCCCTCCTCGGCGCGCAGCGCCGGTCGCTGGAGCTGCTGAGTGCCACGGGCTCCCGCACCGTGCCGATCACGGTGGAGCTGCGGCCGCTCTACAACCCGACGCTCCGGAGTGCCACCTACATCGTGCCGGGGATCGTGGGCGTGCTGCTCTCGATGACGCTGGTGATCGTGATGAGCATGGCCGTGGTGCGCGAACGCGAGCGCGGCACCCTCGAGCAGCTGGTGGTGACGCCGATCTCCCGGACGGCGCTGATGGTGGGCAAGGTGCTGCCGTTCGTGCTGGTGGGCTACGTGCAGATGACCGTGATCCTGCTGCTGGGCCGGCTGATCTTCCACGTGCCGGTGCGCGGATCGCTGCTGCTGCTCTACGTGACCGCGCTGGGATTCATCGGCGCCAACCTGGCCATCGGGCTGTTCCTGTCCACCCTGGTGCGCACCCAGGCCCAGGCGATGCAGATGGGATTCCTGTTCCTGCTGCCGAACCTGCTGCTGTCGGGGTTCATGTTTCCCCGCGAGGCGATGCCGGAGCCGGCCCAGTGGCTCGGCCTCGGCCTGCCGCTGACCTGGTTCCTCGAGGTGCTGCGCGGCATCCTGCTGCGGGGGACCACGGCACAGGTGCTCTGGCCGGAGATCGCGATCCTCTCGGGGTTCGCGGTGCTGTTCGTGGCGCTGGCGGTGAGGCGGTTTCACAAGACCGTGGAGTAGGACGCAAAGGGTGAAGGGTGAAGGGTGAAGGGGAACCTTTGACGGGTTCCGCTCTACCCTTCACCCTTCACCCTTCACCCTTCACCCTTCACGTCTCAGGCTTCAAGGTCCGACGACCTGTCCGTTCTCCCCCACCCGCCACCCGTCGCTCAGGGTGAGTGTCCAGTCGCCCCGTTCGCGGCCTCCCAGCGGCACCTGCACCGTGCGGAAATCCGCGGAAACGAGCGCGCCGCCCCGCACCACTTCCAGCGATCCCCATGCACCGCTGAAGGTGCCGCTGGGATAGACGTTGCCGTGTTCGCCGAGGGGGAAGACGGCGTTGGGGTCGAACGTGAAGCGGAGGGCGCCGTCGGGCGAGCGGAGCACCGGACCCTCCACCAGCCGGGCGCGATAGTCCTGGCGCCTGGTCGTGAGCGAATCGCTGCGGTGCCGTTCCTCGCTGGCCACGACCTGGCCGCCGTAGCGGTCGGCGCGCGCCGACAGCGCCTGCTCCGTGTCGGGGCACCGCAGCGTGGCGGCCAGGAGCTCGGCCGGACCGGCGCTGTCCTGGCGGATCCTGGTGCGCCACACGGGATCGCCGCGATCGAGCAGGGCGCCATAGGCCGCGCCCGAGGCGTAGGCGAACGACCGCACGTACGACGGCCAGGCCTCCGCCTGGCGCAGGTGGTCGCGCAGTCGCTGGTCACCGCCCGCAAACCGTGCCGCCGCGAGCCGCTGGCCGGTGTACTCGGCCATGCCCTCGTGGCGTTCGAGGAGTGCCTCGCTGCGTGCCGCGCCGGGGTGGGCCGCGTGCCGTGCCGCGCGCAGGGCGAGGGCATCGCGGCTGTGCGCGCACGATGCGTCGCCCGATGCCGCGATCGCGGCGGCGAGCGCCCGCCATTCGAGTCGGAGCAAGGTGCGCTCGCGCTCGCTGTCGAGGTGGGCATTGCCGGGGTCGGTGTACGGCAGGCCGAGGTCGCGCTGGATGCGATGGAACTGCTCGTGGCCGAGGAGGGTGGTCGCGAGGGCGTCGTCCTCGGGGAGCGGGAGCACGACCATGGACCAGCGGGTGCCGCCGAGTTCGATGGCGGAGTTGGACGGAAACTGGCCGGCGCCCAGGGTGCCGATCCACCAGCGTCCCACGGGAGTGAACGTGCCGGCGGCGTCGCGCTCGGAGGCCACCACGGTGCGGCCGGTCCACGTGGCAAGCAGCAGGGGGCCACACACCGCGGCGTCCCACGTGGCGGCGCGTTCCTCGGCGCAGGCCGCCTGCAACAGGTGCTGGGCCCGGGCCATCGCCGCGGTGTCGGGGGCCTGGGCCGCGAGCGGCAGGGCCGCCAGCAGGAGCAGGAGTGGCCGTGTCATGCAGAATCCTCCCGAGGGTCGTGCAGGAGATGCGCCGCCCTCCAAGGGAGTTGCGCGGGCGATTAGAATCACCCGACATCCTGACCGGACCTGACTCGATGCGCCACCCCGTGCTCTCCTGTGTGCTGCTGGCCCTGATTGCCTGCGGCGACTCCTCCGCCCCCGATGCCGCCGCCGGCGACAGCGCGACCGCCGGCCCCATCCCCCCGGCCACCCTCGGCGCCGACACCATGGTCAGCGCTGGCGGGTGGCGCTGCACCGATGGCAGCGTGTGGAACGTGACGGTGTGGCAGGGTCCCGGGGCGCGCATCGCGCTCTCGTCGACCGACACCGCCTACGTGCTGCCGCAGCAGCCGGCCGCCTCGGGAGCGCGATACGTGGACTCCACCGGCACGGTGAGCTGGTGGACCAAGGGCGACAGCGCCACGCTGGAGCGCGCTGGCCGAAGCGCCGGCTGCGGCACAGCCAGCGACGTGGAGTTCTAGCCCCCCGATGGCCAGGGACCGGACCCGACTCGGCGGCATCGAGTCGCCGGAGTCGGATCCGTGGCGGGCCGCGCGTCGCGCGCTGGGCGGCCGCGATCCGCGGCTCAAGCACCTGGTGCAACTGGCGCACCCGGTGCCGCGCGAGATTCCCGACCCGCGACCGATCTCCCATCTCGCGGTGCGCACCGTCGTGGCACAACTGGTGTCCACCGCCGCGGCGCGCACCATCACCGAACGGCTGCTCGCGGCGCACGGCTCGATGGACGGGGTGATGGCGTGGGCGGTCACGGTGCCGCACGACGCGCCGCCATCGCACGGGCTGTCGCGGGCCAAGCGTCGCTCCATCGGGGCGTGGGCCACGTTCGTGCACGAGCACGGCGATCCGCGGGAGCGGTGGGCCGGGCTGCCGGCCGACGACCTCCTGGCGGAGATCATGGCCCTGCGCGGGTTCGGACGCTGGAGCGCGGAGATGCTGGCGATCTTCGGCTTCGGGCACCCGGGGATCTGGCCGGAGGGCGATGCCGGAGTGCAGCGGGTGATGCGCCGGCTCTTCCCCCGGATGAAGCCGCCGTCGCGGCGGGCGCTGGTGCGCGGCCACGAGACCTATGCGGCACTCTGCTGCTGGACGGTGATTGACCGGGGGCGGGAGGGGGAACTCCAGCAACCGGCGACGGGCAACAGGCGACGGCTCTAGTCGCCCGTCGCCTGTCGCCGGTGGCCCGTCGCGGCCTATATTATCGCCGACCTGGCAACTGGAGCTCCCCGATGGACGCGATGCCCGAGTACACCTGGATCCTCGCCCTGCTGGGCCTCTTCCTGGCCGTCTTCGTGACGGCGCGCGTGCTGGCCCGGACCGGCGGCCACAGGGAGTAGGGCTCCCCTCAGGGGAGCGACAGCAGCGTGTGGCGCAGGATTCCCGACCGCGCCTCGACCTCACCCTGCGGCACCGGCACCGTCAACAGCGGACTGGTGAGCCCCGGGTCGCTGATGGCGAAGAAGCGCATCACCGAGGTGGGATTGAGCAGCCAGTAGCCGAGGCGGCGCGCCTCCTCGTCCTCCGGGGAGAGCGGGCAGGGACACGGCGCCGCGGTCACCTTGGGGAGCGGGTCGAAGAAGCCCTTCACCGGCGACAGGTTGCGGAGGTACGGCGTGTAGAACACGCGGCCGTCGTTGAGCACGTTGTCCACGTCGAAGTGATAGGTGCCGATCGGGTCCTGGATCACCGGCGCCGTCTCCCCCACCTCCTCGCCGCGATCGAGCGGCCGGATCACCGCCCAGCCGAACTGGAACGATTGCCGGAGCGGTCGCTCGACGGTGCCGCTGCTGTTGCCCGGGATGACCCCCACGCTGTTGCCGTTCTCGAGCACCTCGATCGGGTAGACGAGGTAGTTGGTGACGCTGATGGTGTAGCGGTCGGTGTTGACGTCGAGCACCCGCGCCAGGGCGGTGCCCGCGACGCCGCGCACGGTGGCGCGGATGGTGGACTCGCCGATTGCCAGCGCGGTGACCAGGCCATCCTGGCTCACCGTGGCGACGTTTTCCACGAACGACGACCAGGTGATCACCGGGTCGGGCACCACGAAGCCGAACTCGTCGATCACCTCCACCTGCAGCTGCACGGTGCCGCCAGGCCGCATCAGCGCCGAGTCGGGGCGCACGATCACTTCGGCGATGTCGGCTTCGATCACGGCGATGGTGGCGCTGCCGGTCTTGCCGTCCACGGTGGCGGAGACGGTGACCGGGTTGGCGGGCGCGATGCCGAGCACGAGGCCGAAGGGCGTGACCAGGGCCGCGGAGGCGTTGCTGGTGGACCAGGTGACGGGGCGGCCGGTCACCGGCTGGCCGGCGGCGTTGACGGCCACGGCTGTGGCCTGCACCGTGTCGCTCACCTTGAGGAGGGCACGGTTGATGGTGACCACCACGTTGGCGACGGCGCTGGTGGCCACCGTGATGCTGACGGTGTCGGCCCGGATGCCGCTGGTGGCGATGATGCGCGCGGTGCCGGGTGCGACGGCGGTGACCAGCCCCGCGGTGGAGACCGTGGCGACGCCGGTGGCGGTGCTGCTCCACACCAGCGGGGCCCCCGGCACCACGGCGCCGGCCGCATCCTCGGCGCGGGCGGTGTACGGCTTGGTGTCACCCACGATCAGCGTGGCATCGGTTCCCGTGATCACCACGCGGGCCACGCCGTCGTCGCCGGAGGGTCCGGTGGAGCAGGCGGCGAGGGCGAGGGCGAGCAGGGTGCAGGTGCGCTTCATTGGGCTGGGCGTCCGGGCGTGGCGAGCGAGAGGTCGGAGAAGTGGAGGTTGAGGCCGTGATTGGCGCGAATGCCGGCCACGCCGGTGAGTGACAGGCCGGCGGAGGCCAGGCGCGAAACCTGGGTGCCGTTGATGAGGAAGGTCACCGAGTCGGCAGCCACGCGGACGATGAGGGTGTTGCTCACGGAACTCGAGGCCCCGGCGTTCGCGGGAAGTTGCCGGATCGCCGGGCTCGGGGTCCAGTCCACCAGGGTGGTGGTGCTGGTGCCGCGGCGTCCCTTGATGAGGAACCGACCGTCATGGCGGATCAGGAAGTAGGTGTATTCCTGGGTCGGCCCGATCAGGTCCTTGCCTCCCACGAAGACACCGTACCCCTCCAGTCGCTGGGGGGACACCGGGAACTGGGCGATGGTGGTGACCGACTCGTATGTTCCCACGCCGGTGCGTTCGGGGTGGAACACGATCCCCGAGAAGCGGCCGGTGGTGAGTTGCCAACCCGGTCGCCGCTCCACGAAGGTGAATCCGGTGAGGTCGGTGTGCCCGTCGTCGGGACGCAACTGCCACCCGGCGGCCCGCGCGTCGGCCTGCGCGGGGAGGAAGGCGGGAACGGTCACCCACGCCAGGAGGAGGGCCAGTCGGTGCAGGGAGGTCATCGCACCCTTGGGGACGGGAGATGGCGTGAAAGCTACACCGATCGTCCTCTTTGACGGGGCGTGCGGACTCTGTGGCGCCACGGTGGCGGGGGTGCGGGGGCGTGTTCGCCGCGGCGCGTTCCGGGTCCTGACACAGGACAGTGCGGAGGGACGCGCCCTGCGCGG
>CAZNOJ010000115.1:0-7323 GCA_964574665.1 uncultured Gemmatimonadaceae bacterium | reverse complement strand
AGCGGATGAAGCAGGTGGGATCCGTCGAGATCCCGCAGGAGGCGTTCCTGGCGGTGCTGCAGGTGGAATAGCGGCGCCAGGCGACGGGCGACGGGAAACGCACACCAACTGGGGCGCGGCGATGACGGCACTTCATGGACACGACACCGCGCCGACGTCGCCCGTCGCCCGTCACCCGTCACCCACGGTGGTCATCCAGACCGCCTTCCTCGGCGACGTGGTCCTCACCACCCCGCTGCTCGACGCGCTGGCCCGGGAGCACGGCCCGGTGGACGTGGTGACCACCCCCGCCGCGGCCACCCTGCTGGAGACCCACCCGGCCGTGCACCGGGTGATCCGGCACGACAAGCGCGGCACCGCGCGCGGGGCCCGCGGGGTGGTCGCCCTGGCCGAGACGCTGCGTGCCGCCGGCTACCGTCGCGCCTATCTTCCCCATCAATCGTGGCGCAGCGGACTGGCCGCCGCGCTGGCCAGGATCCCCGTGCGGATCGGCTTTGCCGACGCCCCCGCGCGCTGGTGCTACACCGAGCGCGTGCCGCGCGGTGTCGGTCGCCACGAGACGGCGCGACTCCTCGCCCTGGCCGGGGCAGCCGGACCGGCGCGACCGACCCTCGGCCTCACCGACGAGGACCGGGCGATCGCGGCGATGTGGCTGGAGCAGCGCGGCATCGCCGACGGGTTCGTGGCCCTGGCACCCGGCTCGATCTGGGCCACCAAGCGCTGGGGCAAGTTCGCCGAGCTGGCAGCCCTGATGCCGCGCGACGTGGTGGTGCTCGGCGGACCCGAGGACCGGGAGTTGGGGGAGCGGGTGGCTGCCGCCGCGGCGCCACGCGGCCGCAACGCCGCCGGGGCCCTGCCGCTCCGGGTCACTGCGGCGGTGGTGGCGAGGGCCGGGGTGCTGGTAACCAACGACTCGCTGCCGCTGCATCTCGCGCAGGCGATGGGCACGCCGACCGTCGCGGTCTTCGGCCCGACCACGCCGGCACTGGGATTCGGGCCCACGGGTCCGCACGACCAGGTGGTGGAACTCGAGGGGCTGCCGTGCCGACCGTGCTCGCTGCATGGTCCGACGCGCTGCCCACTGGGACATCACCGCTGCATGGCCGACCTCGACGTGGCGCGCGTCCATCGCGCCGTGATGACGTTGTTCTCCAGCTGAGCGAGGGCATCCTGGATTACGTCCTGGGCATCGACATCGGCGGCACCAACCTCGTCCTGGGCGCGGTGGCCCGCGACGGGAGCCGGGTGATCGGCGAGTCCGCCCGCCCCACGGCCCCGGCGCGCGGTCCCGAGGCCATCATCGCGGAACTGGTGGCGATGAGCCGGGACTGCGTGGCCGAGGTCGCGCGCACCGCGCCCGACAGCCGCGTGATCGGCATCGGGATCGGGGCGCCGGGCCCGCTCGACATTGCCCGCGGCCTGGTGCTGCTCACGCCCAACCTGGGCTGGGTGAACTTCCCCCTCCGCGACCGGCTCGGCGAGGCGCTTGGCCTCCCGGCGGTGCTCGACAACGATGCCAACTGTGCCATCCTTGGCGAGGCGTGGCTCGGCGCGGCACGCGGGGCCCGCTTCGCGATCGGGATGACGATCGGCACCGGCATCGGCGGCGGCATCGTCCTCGACGGCCGCCTGCACCATGGCGCGGCCGACTGCGCCGGCGAAATCGGCCACGTCACCATCGAGATGAACGGGCGACGCTGCGGCTGCGGCAACTACGGCTGCCTGGAGGCGTATGCCTCGGGGCCGGCGATCGCGATGCGGGCCACCGAGCAGGTGCGCTCGGGCGCCCCCTCGCTCCTGAGCGAGCTCGCCGGCGGCGACCTCGAGCAGGTCTCGGCCCAGATGGTCTTCGCCGCGGCCCAGCGAGGCGACGAGGTGGCCCTGGAGGTGGTGCGCGACACCGCCCATTACCTGGGCACCGGCGTCGCCAACCTGCTCAACATCTTCAACCCGGACCTGGTGGTGATCGTGGGCGGGGTGACGCAGGCGGGCGAACGGCTCTTCGAGCCGCTGCGCCGCGAAGTGGCCCGGCGCGCCTTCCGCCCCGCGGTGGAGTCGTGCCGCATCGTGCCGGGTGAACTCGCCGGCCTCGCCGGGGTCTATGGCGCCGCCCGCGCGTGGCTCAACGCCGAGGTGCCTGCATGACGCGTCGCGTGGGCGTCATCGGCTCGCTGGTGTGGGACGAGATCCACGGTCGCGACCCGCTCACCGCGCCGGTGGAGGAGTGGGGCGGCATCGCCTACGCGCTGGCCGGCTTCGAGGCGGCGCTCGACGCGGACTGGCAGGTGGTGCCACTCATCAAGGTCGGCCAGGATCTGGCCCCGGACGCGGCACGCCTGCTCGGCGGCATGGAGCGCCTGATTCCCGGGGGCCGCTGCCAGGTGGTCCCGGTCGAGAACAACCGGGTCACCCTCCGCTACCACGACGGCGCGCGGCGCTGCGAACGGATGAGCGGTGGCGTGCCCGGGTGGACCTGGGCCGAACTGGGGCCGATGGTCCGCGACCTCGACGCGATCTACCTCAATTTCGTCAGCGGCTACGAGCTCTGCCTCCACACCGCCACCGCGCTGCGGCAGGGATTCCACGGGCCGATCTACGCCGACCTCCACTCCCTGCTCCTGGGCTTCGCGCCCGACGGCGTGCGCACGCTGCAGCCGCTGGCGAGGCCGCGGGAGTGGTTCGCCTGCTTCGACACGGTGCAGCTCAACGAGGAGGAGATGCAGCAGATCGGTCCCGACCCGCTGGCTGTGGCCGCCGTGGCGCTCGATGCCGGCGTGTCGCTCCTCAACGTGACGCTGGGCGCCCGGGGCGTGGCCTACGTGCAGCGGCCCGGGCCCGGCGGCACGGCCCGCACCGCGCTGGTGGCGTCGCCCCGGGTGGACGCGGTCGATCCCACCGGGTGCGGCGATGTCTTCGGGGCCACCTGCTGCGCCCGCCTCCTGGCCGGCGACCCGGTGCCCGAGGCGCTCGACGCCGCCGTGCGCGCCGCGTCGCGCAACGCCACCTTCCGCGGGGCCAGCGGCCTCGCCCAGCACCTCCGCGGCAAGCTGGTGGTGGCCTGATGCGCGTCATCGAGCTGCCGCACTCCCTCGACCACCTCAGCATTGACGTGGTCGCCGACGGACTCGGCGGGTGGCCGCTGGAGCAACCGCTGCTCCTCGACGCTCGGAGCTGCGAGTTCGCCGAGCCCAGCGGCCTGGTGGCGCTGCTCACCCTGGGCCAGGCGCTCCGCGAGGCCGACGGCCCGCCGCTTCACCTCACGCTGCCGGAGCCCGAGGTGGCGTCGTACTGGGCACGCACCGACTTCTTCCGCCACGCCGAGGGACTGATCGAGCTGCACGGCAAGGTGCCCCGCTCGCGGGCCACCGGCGACCTGGAGCAGCTGGTCCGGGTCACCCCGATCCGCGACATTGACGATGTGCATCGCGTGGTCGGCGAGATCACCGAGCGCGCCGGGGCGATCATCAAGGACACCCTGCGGCTGCAGGCCTCGGCCGTGGGGGGCTTCGGGCAGGCGCTCTCGGAGACCTGCCAGAACATCCTGGAGCACGCCGGCACCACCGGGTGGGTGGCCGCCCACGTGTACAAGTTCCGGCGCCGCCTCGGCCGGCACGTGGCGGTGATCGCCGTGAGCGACCCGGGGATCGGCTTCCGCCGCTCCCTCGAGGCGAGCCAGGGCAAGCGCCTCGGCGACCGGTGGAGCGACGGGCAGGCGCTGGAGAGCGCCCTCTTCCACGGCATCTCCCGGTTCCGCGACCCCGGTCGCGGGCAGGGACTTGCGGGAACCAAGGGCTACCTTGCACGATGGCAGGGGAAGATCTCGATTCGCAGCGGCACCGCGCGCGTGGCGGTGGTGCCCCCGTGGGACAATGAACCGGCGCGCACCGATGGGCTGGCATGGTTCCCCGGCGCGCAGGTGACCGTGCTGATTCCCGGGAAGGAGCTGGAGTGAGCCCAGACGTGATCGCGCTCGATGCGGTGCTTCGCGAAGCCACCACGGCCAGTTACCGCAATCTGGTGACGCGTGCCACCGGCGCCGCCGTCCGCGACCATCTGGTGCACACCCTGCGCACGGCGCCGCGCGCCGAGGCGCTGCTCGACTTCTCCCAGATCGGCCTGGTGGACTACTCCTGCGCCGACGAGGTGGTGGCCAAGCTGATCGTGGCGATGCGCGAGCTGCCGGTGTGGCGGGTGGTGCTGCACGGCGTGCGCAGCGACCAGGCCGACGCCATCGAGCATGCACTGGAGCGTCACGGCCTCGCCGTCCTGGCCCTCGAGCTCGAGAGCCGCCGACCGATGCTCCTCGGCAACGTCCCCGACGACGGCCGCGGCGTGTTCGCCGTGCTCGCCGTCGCCCGCCGCGCCGGCGCGGCGCCGATCGCGTCCGAGCTGGCCTGGGACGAGGCGCGCGCCCGCCGCGCCCTCGACCAGCTGGTGGACTGCCGCTGCATCCTGGCCCACCCCGATGCGACCTATGCGCTGGGTGCCTTCGCGTGACCCACCGCCCCGGCCCCTCGACGCTCGCCATCCACGGACCACCGCACCGGGGCGCCGACAACACCCCCGCCACCACCCCGATCTACCAGAGCACCACCTTCCGGAACCCGGCCGGGGGCGGGGGCGAGCTGCGCTACACCCGGTACGGCAACAACCCCAACCAGCTCGAGGTGGCCCGCCGCTACGCCGCACTGGAAGGCGCGGAGTGCGCGATCTTCCTGGCCAGCGGCATGGCGGCCACCGCGCTGGCGCACCTCGCGGTGCTTCGCCCCGGCGATCACCTGCTCGCCTCGCGCTGGCTGTACGGTGGCACCCGGCAGCTCTTCGACCAGGAGTTCGCGCGCAACGGAATCGCGGTCACCTACATCGATCCCGACCAGCCGCGCGAGTGGCGCCGCGCAATCCGCAAGACCACGCGCGCGATCTTCGTGGAGGCCGTCACCAATCCGCTCCTGCGGGTGATCGACCTGCCGGCGATCGCCAAGGTGACGCACGACCGCGGCCTCGCGCTGCTGGTGGACAACACCTTCGCCTCGCCGATCAACCTGCGGCCGCTGGAGCACGGCGCCGACGTCGTCATCACCTCCGCCACCAAGTACCTCGGCGGGCACTCCGACGTGATCGCCGGCGCCGTCGCCGGCACCGCCGCCGTGATGGACGAGGTGACCCGCCTGCTCCGCAACTGGGGTCCGGCCATTGATCCGCACGCGGCCTGGCTCGTGGAACGCGGCATGAAGACCCTGGCGCTCCGCGTGGAGCGGGCCAACCAGAACGCGGCCGCCGTGGCCGAGTGGGCGGTCGGGCGCGCCGAATTCAGCGCGGTGCACTATCCCGGCCTGCCGACGCACCCCGACCACGCCCTCGCGCGCGACCTGCTCGATGGCTTCGGCGGGCTGGTTGGGCTCGCCCTGGCAGGTGGCGCCCCGGCCGCCCAGCGGCTCTGCGGCCAGCTCCGCCTGGTGGTGCACGCCCCGTCGCTGGCCGGCGTCGAATCGCTGATCAGCGAACCCCGGCTCACCTCGCACGCGAGCCTGAGCGCCGAGGAGCGCGCCGCGCAGGGTATCCCGGATGGTTTCGTGCGCCTCTCCTGCGGCTGCGAGGACGCCCGCGACATCATCCGCGACCTGGAGCAGGCGCTCTAGCCGTCATCCTGCGACCCGGGCGGCGCACCGCGCATCGAGCCTGCATGCGCCCATCACCCGCCGTCGTTCCCTCCCTGATGCTGGCCGCGTTGCTGCCGGCCCCCTGCCACCCCCAGGGGTTCACCGCCCCCGCCACGCGCTGGACCACACCGTTCTCCCGGATCGGCGCGGCCGCCGAGCTCCCGGATGGCCGGCTCGTTGTCGTGGACAATCGCGACGGAGTGATCCACCTCGCCCCGGCGCAGGGAGGGGAGGCCGCGCCGCTCGGTCGCGAAGGGGACGGCCCCAACGAGTACCGGCGACCGTTCGGCGTGGTACGAGGACAGGGCGACACGCTGCTGGTGTACGCCAGCATGCGGCTGCTGCGCGTGGCACCCAACGGCAACCTGGCGGGCTCGCTCCCCTTCTCGCCACGCGACCTCGGCACCGTCGCCCCGCCGCGCGCCGTGGACCGCCTGGGCCGCATCTACTGGGATCGCCCGGTGATCCGGGTGCCGGGCAGCAACACCATCAAGCGACAGCAACGCTACGAGATCGTCCGGGTCACTCCCGGCCAGGACGCCGTGGAGGTGGTGGCCACCGCCAGCGACCATGCCCCCGAACGCCACGAGCAACGCTTCCACCCGTTCGCCGAGCGCGACGCGTGGGTGCTCGACCCGGACGGCACCGTGGTGCTGGTGCGCGCCCGCGACTATTCGCTGCAGTGGGTCCGGGATGGCGCCGTGCAGCGGAGCGCCCCGTCAGTCTCCCACGTACCCGTCCCGATCCGGGCCGGGGATCGCGAGGCGTTCCGGCGCGACCGCGCCGCCAATCCCTCCGGCGCGAGCATGGGCGGCGGACCGCCCCGGCTCGACGGCACGGTCACCCCGGAGGCGATGGCACGGATGCGCGAGGCGTATCCCGACGCCGACTTTCCGGCCACCAAGCCCCCCTTTGTGGAGAACGGCGCGTTCCGCTCGCCGGGCGGCCAGCTCTGGGTGGTGCGTTCCCCCGAGCGCCCGGTGCTGGTCGGCGACCGGGTGGACGTGCTCGATGCCGCCGGCCGGCGCATTCGCGAACTGGCGCTCCCCGCCGGCCGCCGGCTGCTCGCGCTCGACCGACGGGGCATCTACCTGGTGGCAGAAGACGACGACGGACTCCAGTACCTGGAGCGCTACGCTTACCCACAGGGCCTCCGCTGACGATGCTATCCTTCTGCCATGATCCGCTTCATCAAGGTGGCCAAGGAATACCCGGCCGGGTCGGGCGCCGCCCTCGCGGACGTCTCCTTCCATGTCGGCCGCGGCGAGTTCGTGTTCCTCACGGGTCACTCGGGGGCCGGCAAGTCCACGGTCCTCAAGCTGATGTATGCGGAGGAGCGCCCCACCAGCGGTGACGTGCGGGTGTCGGGGTTCGCCGTGCCGCAACTGGGGCGCGACGAGGTGCCCCGGCTGCGGCGCCGCCTCGGCGTGGTGTTCCAGGACTTCCGGCTGCTCGAGGACCGCACCGCCGCCGAGAACGTGGCCTTCGCCCTCGAGGTGACCGGGGCGCGGCACGACGTGATCCCCGCGCGCGTGGCGCGGGTGCTCGACCAGGTGGGCCTCGCCATGAAGTCGGAGGCGTTCCCGCGGGAGCTCTCGGGCGGGGAGCAGCAGCGGGTCGCGATCGCCCGCGCGCTGGTCAACGAGCCGGCGCTCCTCCTCGC
>CAZNOJ010000114.1:0-7654 GCA_964574665.1 uncultured Gemmatimonadaceae bacterium | reverse complement strand
CGGCGGCGGCGGGCTACCTGCTGCTGGAGTGGGCCTTCCAGGACGATCCCGGCAACCCGGAACTGCTGAGGGACGCGTAGCGGGACGATACTGGTGCGGGGAACCCCCGGGGACCTGCCGGCGCACGTCCGCCAGCGGTCGTGATCTGCTTGTGCCGGTCCCCCACCCGGCCTAGACTTCACGCGCACTTCGCGCACCGATTCGGGCCACTCTCCCACCCTGGTTGGCCATGACGCTTGACAAGCTCAAAGTCGCGGCACGGCAACACGAGCAGCGTGACGAATGGCGGGCAGCGATCGAGCTGTACCGCCAGGCGCTGAGCGCCGCGGAGCAGGGGGATGCCCCGGCGGACCCGGCGCTGCACAACCGGATCGGCGACCTGGAGCAGAAGGTCGGCAACACCACCGGGGCGTGCGAGGCGTGGGAGCACGCCGCCTCGCGCTACGGCGAGCAGGGCTTCTTCAACAACGCGATCGCGCTCTGCAACAAGATCCTCCGGCTCGATCCCTCCCGATACCGCACCTACCTCGAGCTGGCCCGCTACCAGGCCCGCAAGCGCGTCATCTATGACGTCCGCCAGAACCTGGGGATCTACCACTCGCACCTGACCGCTCGGGGACAGGGCGCCGAGGCCGATGCCCAGCTCGAGCGGTTCGGGCAGGAGTTCGCCAGCTGGAAGGACCTCCGCCCGGTGCTCAACGAGCTGCTCGGGCGCGACACGCTCGAGGAGCAGTCGCCCTCGCGCCACCACGGCGAGGACGGTGGCGGCGGCCTCGTCTTCCTCGACACCGAGTCGGCGCCGAGCCCGACGCGATCCCGCGAGCCCGAGGCGCTGGTGCTGGAGCCCACCGCGCTGGGTGGCGACGCCGTCGCCGACGGGCTGGCGGTGGCCGGTCTCGAGCCGACAGCGGAGAAAGGCCCGCCGGCACCGGAGGGGCTCGCCGAGCCGACCGGCATGATCGAGTTCGAGCGCGCCGCGGCGGATGTCGGCCCCTCCGAGAAGCTGGACGGCCTCGTGACGCCCACGATCGGGGCGCAGGTGGCCGAAGGGGAAGCCATTCACCTCGACGGGCTCGAGTCCACCGTCATGGACGTGCCGCCGATCGAGTCGTCGCCCGAGGTGACGCTCGACGCTCCCGTCGGCGGCGGGGCGAGCGGCATCGTCTTCCTCGACACCGAGGCACCTGCCGCGCCGGCGGGCCAGGCCGCCGACCCACTCGGTGATCGGGCCACCGCGCATGCCCTGCTGGAGCACGGCGACCGCGCCGGGGGGATCGCTGCCCTGGAGCGGGCCCTCGACGGCTACCTCCGTGAGGAGCAGTGGAGTCGGGCCTGGCGCGTGGCGACCGAGCTGATCGAGGCGGAGCCGCGCGACATCGGTCGGCACCAGGCCCGCGTCGAGATCGCGGCCCGGATGCGCGACCAGGCGCTCCTCTGCCAGTCGTACCAGGAGCTCGGCGAGGCCCTGGTCGGCAATGGCGCCAAGGACAAGGCGATCGCCGTCTTCCGCCGCGTGCTCGAGATCGACGAGTCGCATCCGGCGGCACGGGCCGCGCTCCGGCAGATGGCGCCCGAGGTGGCCAGCGCGGAGACCGCGGAGGGATTCATCGACCTGGGTGCGATGCTGATTGATGACGCGCCGCGCACCACCCGGATGCGCACCGAGACCACCGCCATCTCGGAAGACGAGGACGAGACCTTCCGCGAGGCGCTGGCCGAGTTCAAGCGCGCGCTCGACCAGAACCTCCCGGTCGAGGATCACCAGACGCACTACGACCTCGGGGTCGCCTTCAAGGAGATGGGCCTCCTCGAGGAGGCGATCGGCGAGTTCCAGAAGGCGCTGCGGTCGCCGGAGGGGCGGCTCCGCACCAGCGAGGCGCTGGGCCAGGCCTTCTACGACCAGGGCCGGCCGGCGGTGGCCGAGGCGGTGCTCCGGGCCGTGGAGAAGGGCGAGGAGGGCGATGCCGAGAAGATCGGGGTGCTCTACTGGCTGGGCCGGGCCCAGGAGGCGCAGGGCAAGACTCGCAACGCCCTGCAGTGCTACGAACGGGTGCTGGCCGTGGATGTGTCCTTCGAGGATGCCAGCGACCGCGTGACGCGCCTCGCCGCGGAGCGCGACGGATGACGGTGCCGGAACTCGCCCCGGTCACGCTCGAGGAGCTGCAGCTCTCGGTGCGGGATCGGCTGGGGCGGGTGGACCGGGAGATGCAGCGGTTGATCGAGGACGACTTCCCGCTGATCACCGAGGTGAACCGCCACCTGCTCCGCATGCGCGGCAAGATGCTCCGGCCCACGCTCGTGTTGCTGGCCGACGAGGCCACCGGCGGCGCCTCGCCGCGCGCCGAGACGCTCGCCGCGGTGATCGAGCTGATCCACCTCGCCACCCTGGTGCACGACGATTCCGTGGACCATTCCGCCCTGCGGCGCGGCATGCCCACGGTCAACTCGCTGTTCTCGCACCAGGTTTCCGTGATCATGGGGGACTTCCTCTACTCGCGCGCGATCGTGGCGCTGGTGCGCCTCGAAGACCTCGAGGCGCTGCGGGTGCTCTCCCGGGTCACCAACGAGATGACCGTCGGCGAGATGCGGCAGCTCCTGGCGCACCATCCGCTGGAGTTCACCGAGGAGCAGTACGACCTGCTGATCCGCGCCAAGACGGCGTCGCTGATCTCCGGGGCGTGCGAGGCCGGCGCGCTCGATGCCGAGCCGGCCATGCGGGAGGCGCTGGCGCAGTTCGGCGAGCGGATGGGCATGGCCTTCCAGATCGTGGACGACCTGCTCGACTACACCGCGCAGGCCGAGGACACCGGCAAGCCCTCCGGCCTCGACCTCCGCGAGCACAAGGTGACCCTGCCGCTGATCCACGCGCTGCCGCGCTTCACGCCGGCGGAGCGCGCCCGGGTCAACGCCCTGATGGCCCACGCCGAGCCCGACGACGCCATGATCCAGGACGTGGTGGCGGCGGTGGCGCGGCATGGGGGGCTGGAGTACGCCCGCGACCGGGCCCAGGCCCTCGCGACCCAGGCCGACGAGGCCCTCCGTCGGCTCCCCGACTCCCCGGCCCGCGACACCCTCCGGGCGGCGCTGGGCTACGTCCTCGACCGGAGGCGCTGATGGCAACCGGCCCCCGCCGCCCCCGCTACTACCTCGTGGTGCTCGCCTTCGGGTTCATCACCGGCGGCTACCTGACGGCGCTGCTGGAGCGGTTTCTCCCGGAGAGCGCGGCGCGCTCCTTCTTCACCTACGCCGTGAGTCCCTCGCTGGGGCCTGTGTCGGTGGACCTGCTGGTGGTATCCTTCACCCTGGGGCCGGTGGCCTTCCACGTGTCGCTGCTCTCGCTGGTGGGGGTGGCCGTGGCGTGGTACGCGGCCCGATCGCTGTTCTGAGCAGGAGGAGGAACGATGCCGAACCTGGGGTTCTGGGAGATCATCGCCATCATGGCGGTCGTGCTGCTGGTCTTCGGCGCCAAGCGGCTGCCCGAGATCGGGGCCTCGATGGGCAAGGGGATCCGCGAGTTCAAGCGCTCGATCACCGAGACCCAGGACGCGGTCATGCGCGACGACTCCGCGACCCGCTCGATGCTGGACGCCGGCAAGACCCCGACCGCCGACCAGGCGCCGTCGAGCGGGGAGCCGAGGCGACTGTCGCAGTAGGCGTGAGAAGTGAGTCCTGAGTCCTGAGAGTCCGAAGGCCGGCATCCCCTGGGGAAGCCGGCCTTCGTGTTTGTCCTCAGGACTCAGGACTCAGGACTCACTTCTCACTGCCCCGGCAACGTCGGCGTGGCCGCCTCGATCTGGGCATTGGTCCGGAACACCTCGGCGCGCTCGTCCTTGATCCGGGCGTTGTCGCGGAGCGCCTGCAGGAAGTGGCGTACGCGCTCGTCGCGTGCCGCGCGGACTTCGCGCGCCTGGAGCTGCTCGTATTCGGCCTGGAACGCGGCGCTGTCCGCGGGAGTGCGGGAGAGCACCCGGATCACGTAGATCCCCTCGTTGGTCACCAGCGGGTCGCTCACCGCACCGATCGGCAGCCCGAAGGACGCGCCGATCAGCGCCCGGGACGGCAGCGGCGGCTGGATCCGCGGGAAGGCCGGGAACTCCCGGTGCTGCAACCCCATGGCCGCCGACGCGTCGGCCAGCCCTTCGCCGGCCCGGACGCGGCGCACCAGGGCGTTCGCCATCTCGAGGGCCATCTGGTCCTTCTTCTGTTCGACCACGGCCGCGGTCACCGCATCGCGGATCGCGGCGAGCGGCGGAATCCCCGCGTCGTGCAGCGAGTCGAGCCGGAAGACGTAGAGGGCATCCTCGGACTCGATCACCGGCGAGGTCTCGCCGACCTCGGCCTGGAAGGCCCACGCCGCCGGATCGGCCAGCAGGAACGGCCCCACGATCGCCTGTTCGCCACGGCGGATCGGCGCGGCCTGTCCGATCGGCAGCCGGAGTGCGCGGGCCGCGGTGTCGAGGGCGGCCCGGTCGAGCCGTTCGGCGGCCAGGTTCTCGAGTGAGTCGGCCTGCGCGTCCACCAGGTCGCGGTGCGCCCCGGCCAGCTCGTAGCGGACCAGGATGTGCCGCGCCGTCACCGAGTCCGCCGTGCGCGCGGTGACCTCGATCAGGTGGAGGCCGGCCTCGGTCGCGACGGGCTCCGACACGGTGCCGATCGGCAGGGAGAAGGCCGCGGCCTCGAACGGGGCCAGCATCTCGCCCCGCCCGAAAGTGCCGAGGTCGCCGCCCGCCTCGGCCGAGCCGTCGGCGGATTCCCGGCGCGCCACCTCGGCGAACGGGGCCCCGCCCACGATCTCGGCGCGGAGGGCGCGGGCCCGCTCCACGGTGGCGGCGGAGTCGGAGGCGTCCAGCACGCGCGACACCGCCAGGTACGACAGGAATGCCGTCTCGGGGCGGTCGAACTCGCTGCGGTGGTCGCGGTAATAGGCCTCGACTTCGGCATCGGTCACCGACACGGCCGAGTCGGGGATCACCCGCGACGGCACCAGCGGCGTGAGCGCGATCGTGGCGCGCTCGTGCTGGTCGCGGTAGCGCTCCCACAGTGCGGCGTCGGAGAGGAAGACGTCGGCGGTCACGTTGCGGAGCAGCTTGGCGCGGAGGATCTCGGCGCGGTACTGCGCCTCGAGGAACGGCACGTACTGGGCCGCCATCGCGGAGCCGAGCCAAGCCCGGTACTTGGCCGGGTCGAAGACGCCTTCGGTCTGGAAGGTGGGGTCCGCCTGCAGTTCCGGCGGCGGCACGGCCTGGATCAGCTGGGCCACTTCCTGGTCACTGACCGAGATCCGCCGGCGCCGGACCTCCGCTTCGAGGATGGTGTTCTGGATGAACGACTCCCAGACCTCGTCACGGACGTCGGCCAGCTCCTGGATGCCGAGGGGCCGGCCCAGCTCCGACTGCCGCTGGGAGACGGCGTTCTGCACCGCCTGCTCGTAGTTTCGGAGATCCACGGACTGGCCGTTGATCGAGCCGACCGAGGTGCGGGTGAGGAATCCACCCGTGCCGGTGATGCCGCTGAGGTCGAGGACCAGCCACAGCATGAAGGTGACCGTGATCAGGAGCACGACCGGCTTGGCGGCGTTGCGGAACGCTTGCATCATTGGCGAGAACCCACTCCACACGGGGGAAAGACAGCCCGGAAAGCTAGACCGGGTGCGGGGGAAGCTCAAGCACGAGCGGATTCCCGCGGTTGACACCCCGGAGGGCCGCGGGATAGTCTTGCCATCCCGCACCCATCTTCCTCCTTCCCGGTCTGGATGTCTCTCGGCCACGCACTCGATTCGCTCGCGGCACGCTGGGCTGCCGACCCCGACCCGACCACCGGTGCCGCATTGGCCGATGGCCTCCGGAAGCGGGGCGAACTGGCCCAGGCCCGGGCGTTGCTGGAGCGCGCCGTGGACCAATTCCCGGGCGCTCCGGTGCTGCTGCTGACCCGGGCACGGGTGGCGCAGGCCCAGGGCGACCGCGAGGCGGTGGCCCGCGACCTGGCCAGGGTGCTCGCCGACGACCCGACTCACCCCGTGGCGCGGGGGTTGGCCACCACCCTGGCGCCCGAGGTGCTCACGGCGGTGGATGCGGCGGAGTCCGACCCCGAGCCGCCGCTCGACGGCTGGCCCGACGACGACTCGGCCGGGACCGAGCCGCACGAGGCGTCGGCGCACACCCCGGTGCTGGTGACGGAGTCCCTCGCCGCGCTCTACCACCGCCAGGGTCACCTGGAGTTGGCCGCCGCCGCCTACCTCGAGCTGGCCGAGCGGCAGCCCGACAACCTCGCCCTGCGCACACGGCACGAGGCGGTGCGACGGGAGCTGGCATCGAGCCGTCCCATTCCGTTCGACTCGCGGGTGTCCGGCGGCGAATCGGCGGCGGCCTGGCTCGCGCGGGTCGCGTCGGCGCGCACGGTGCCGCTGCGTGCCCGCACCGGGTTCGATGCCTTCTATGAGCCGCCGCCGGCTCCGGCGCAGCCCGAGGGGGACTTCGACGCCTTTCAACGGTGGCTCGAGGAACTCGACCGATGACCCGCATCCTCGTCGTCAACGGACCCAACCTCAACCTGCTGGGGACCCGGGAGCCGTCGCTCTACGGGGCCACCACGCTGGCGGACCTCGAGGCGATGGTGACGGCCCACGGGCGGGAACGCGGCGCGACGGTGGCGTGCTTCCAGTCGAATCACGAGGGCGAGCTGGTCGAGGCGGTGCAGGGTGCGCGGTCTCGGGCCGATGGTGCCATCGTCAACCTCGGCGGCTACACGCACACCTCGATCGCGATCCGCGATGCGTTCCTTGCCGCGCCGATTCCCTTTGTCGAAGTGCACCTGACCAACTTGTTCCGTCGCGAAGCGGCGCGGCACCACTCGGTCGTGGGCGACCTGGCCCTGGGCGTGATCGCGGGGTTCGGGGCGCGCGGCTACCTGCTGGCGGTGGACGCCCTGCTCGCCGCGCGCGCGGATGGCTGACCCGCGGGCTGGCCGACAGCAGCGGGTGATCGAGGGGGCGCGTGCTGCCGGCGTGGACGCGCTCCTGGTGACCCACCTGCCCAACGTCCGCTGGCTCACCGGCTTCAGCGGCACCGCCGGCATCCTGCTGCTCACCGCCGATCGTTGCCTCCTCGTCACCGACTTTCGCTATGCGGAACAGGCTGCCGCCGAGGCCGGAGGGGCAGCGGAGGTGGTCATCGAGCGGGCCTCGGTGTGGGGGCGGGTGGAGCGTGAGGCACGGGGTCTCGGCCCGTGCCGCCTCGGGTTCGAGGCGCACGTGATGGCGGTGCGCGAGGCCGGGCGGCTCGACGGGTGGGAAGGGGTCACCCCGGTGCCGCTGGTCGAGACGGTGGAGGCGCACCGGGCGAGCAAGGACGCCAACGAACTGGCCCTGATCCGTCAGGCGGCGGGGGTGGCGCAGCGTGCCCTCGACGAGGTGCTCCCCACCATCCGGGCCGGGGAGCGGGAACTCGACGTGGCGGCCCGCCTGGAGGCCGCGCTCCGTCGCGAGGGGAGCGAATGGCATCCGTTCGAGACGATCGTGGCCTCCGGGCCCCGGTCGGCCCTCCCCCACGCCCGCACCAGCCAGCGGGTCCTCGCCCGCGGCGAGCTGCTGCTGATCGATTTCATCGAGGGCAAGCGCGGCGAGGTGCGCACCCGTCCCCCCTATCCGGCGCAGCAG
>CAZNOJ010000113.1:0-7872 GCA_964574665.1 uncultured Gemmatimonadaceae bacterium | reverse complement strand
CGTGTAGGCCATCCGCACGGCATTGAGCTTGATGGTGATGCCGCGCTCGCGCTCCAGGTCCATGGTGTCGGTGAGCTGCTCGCGCATCTCGCGCTTGCTCACGGTGCCGGTCGCCTCGATCAGCCGGTCCGCGAGGGTGGACTTGCCGTGGTCGATGTGGGCGACGATGCAGAAGTTGCGGATCCGGGCCTGGCGCATAGGGGCGGAAATATACCGGGGTCGCCTCGGTCGATCGCGCCGTCGCGCGGCGCGGGCGGGCGCGCGACGCCGATCCGGCCCAGCGGCTACCTTTCGCGCCGATGCCCGCCGCCCAGCCGTCGCGCAATACCCTGTCACCCTCCCTCGGGATGCTCGCGGTTGCCGTGTTCTGGGCCGGCAACTTCACCGCCACCAAGGTCGCCTTCGAGACCATCCCACCCCTGGCGTTCACCGCCGTCCGGTTCGCGGCCGGCAGCGTGCTGCTCTGGTGGATCGTGCGCCGCACCGAGGGCGACGCGCGTCCGGACCGCGCCACGCTCTGGCGCCTGGTGGTCCTCGGCGTGCTCGGCAACAGCGTGTACCAGCTGCTCTTCATCGAAGGGCTGGCCCGGACCCCGGCCACCAAGTCGGCCATGATCCTCGCCATCCTGCCGGTTGCGGTCACCGTCGGCGCCGCGTGGCTCGGCGTGGAGCACGTCACCCGGCGACAGCAGGTGGCCGTCGGGGTGGCGTCGCTCGGCGTGGCGGTGGTGCTGCTGGCCCGCGGCGGCTCGATCGGCGGACCCGTGGGCGTGGGCGACCTGCTGCTGCTCGTGGCCGTGGCGGCGTGGACCGCCTACACGCTGCTGCTCCGGAGCTGGGCCCTGCCGATGTCGGCGCTCCGGATCACCGCGTGGACCACCTACACCGGCACGCCGGTGCTGCTGCTGGCCGGCCTGCCGCAGGTGATCGGCACCGACTGGGGCGCGGTGTCCGTCGCCGGCTGGGGCGGCATCGCCTACTCCACCTTGCTGTCGCTGGTGCTGGCCTACGTGCTGTGGAACCGCGCCGTGGCCGCCCTCGGGGCCTCGCGCACCGCGGCGTTCAACTGCCTGGTGCCGTTCCTCTCCGCCATCATCGCCTTCGTCGTGCTCCACGAGCGGCCCGGCCCGCTCCACGTGGTCGGCGGCCTGCTGATCATCGGCGGCGTGCTGCTGGCCACGCAGGGGATGCGACAGCCCACCCCGATGCCGGAGTGACAACGCAAGAGGGCGAGCAGGCCGTCACGCCCTCTCGCCCTCTCGCCCCCTCGCCAGCTCGCCGGTCGTGCGGGTTATCGCCCGCCCGGCCCCTCCACGATCTCCTTGTAGCTCTCCGGCTTCCACGCCGGCCGCGCGGTGGTGTTGGCGATCTCCGCGCCTAGGTAGAAGCCCACCTTGGCCACCCGGGACAGCTTGTCCTCGTCGATCTTCTCCACCTCATCGTCGTGCCCGTGGTAGTCCTCGTGCGTGCCGTTGAAAAAGAAGAGGATCGGCACACCCTTGCGCGCGAAGTTGTAGTGATCCGAGCGACCGTAGAAGTTTTCCTGGGGCCACAGGTCGTCTGAGGTTGTGAGTCGCAGCTCCGGATGCCGCGCGTTGACCCGCGCCAGCGTGGTACCCATGTCGGAATGTTCCTTGCCGATCACCACGATCGAATCGGGGTTGTTGCGCCCGATCATGTCGAAGTTGAGGTTGGCGACCACATTGGCCATCGGTACGGTTGGATGCTCCGCATACCAGCTCGATCCGAGGAGACCCAGTTCTTCGCCCGACACGTGGAGGAACACCACCGAGCGGCGTGGCTTCACCTGCAGCCGAGAGAACGCCTCGGCGATCATCAGAATGCCGGTACTGCCCGAAGCATCGTCATCGGCACCGTTCCAGATCGTATCAGCCGGATTCCGCGAATTGTTGGGTCGAGTTCCGACGTGGTCCATGTGCGCCGAGTACACCACGAACTCGTTCCGAAGGACCGGGTCGCTCCCGGGGATGACCCCGACGACGTTGGGAACCGTCGTCCGATCATAGATCCTCTCGACAAGATGCACCGTAAGCTGGACCTGCTCCGGCGCCGGCACAACCACCGGTGTGGTGGAGCTGCGCAGGGATGCGAAATCCGGGCGGTTGGCTCGCATCGGATCGCTCGCCCATAGCGAGTCATGGATGGTGATCACTGGTGCTTGGGAGGGTGCGACATCCATCGTCCAGCCATTCGGGGCCTGTGAAGCGTTGTTGAGGCTGGTGCGAAAGGCGGTCGGCGGCTGATTCGTGAGCCGAATGACTGCCGCTGGCCGGCGCGCTTGGATTGCGCGTTCCCACCGAATCCAGTCCGCGATCTTCGCCTGGTCGAAGACGAGCAGCACGATCTTGCCGCTGACGTCGGTGGCATTGATCGCCTCTGGGGTGAGGGCCCCCGCGAAGATGACCAAGCTCCCCGCAATGTGGGCATCGCGCGCCTGCGCGCCATTAGGTCCAAAGGCCCATGTTCCCATCGGATATCGAGTGATGGTGCCGTTCTCATTGGCTTCGAGCCACGACACCGCTTGGTCGGTGCCACGCTTCACGAAGGGATAGCGCTGGAAGTAGGTGCCGTTGTCGCCGCCCGGTTGCACTCCCCACTCGCGGTACTTGGAGGCGAAGTACTCCGCGGTCAGGTCCAGCCCGCGCGACGGCGTGTTGCGGCCGCCCATGGAATCGTGCGCGATCACCCCGATCCGCTCGAGCGTGGCCGCCGGCGTGATGGACGCCGCGGCGCGCACCAGCTCGCGCTCGTAGGGGACTGCACCGGGGGTCGGCACCAGGGGCCGACCGGCGCAGCCGGCGAGGATTGGAACCAGGACGGCCACTGCGGCCGTACGACGCGAGAAGCCCACCATCTCACCGCTCCAGGGAATCGAGGGAACTGCTGAAGAGCCACCGGCACCACCAGACCACTTGCCACCATCGTAGCGTACTGGAACCGGATACGAAACGGGGGTCGGCGGCGTTTCAGGGTTGGACGCCTCGCCGGCGGCCCGGTAGCTTGCGGGCGCCATGACCGCTCCAGCCGCCCGCCGCACCGCGCCGCGCCCCGACCTCCTCCCGCCCGCCGAAGTGGCCCGACTCGGGGGCCTCGAGGTCACCACCGAGGGGATCGTCGACGGCTTCCTCGCCGGCCTGCACCGCTCCCCTCGTCGGGGGTTCTCGGTGGAGTTCGCGGAGCATCGTCCCTATCAGCCGGGCGACGACCCTCGCTACGTGGACTGGAAGCTGCTGGCCCGCACCGACCGGCTCTACCTCCGCCAGTTCGAGGAGGAGACCAACCTGCGCGCCATGCTGGTGGTGGACGCGTCGGCCTCCATGGGGTGGCGGGGCGGCGCCGATCGGCTCACCAAGCTGGAGTACGCCGCGCGCCTCTCGGCGGCGCTTGCCCTGGTGTTGCTGCGACAGCACGACGCCACCGGGTTGGTCACCTTCGCCGAGTCGGTGCGCGACGTGACGCCGCCCCGCGTGCGCCGGGGGCACTGGCGCAGCCTGGCGCAGACGCTCGCCGCGCTCACGCCCGGCGTGACCACCGCCGCCGAGCCGGCGCTGCGGCAGGTGGTGGCGGCGCTGCCCCGGCGCGGCGTGGTGGTGTTCGTGTCCGACCTGCTCCTGGATCGCGCGCTCACGCTCAAGGCCCTCAAGTTCCTTCGCCACCGCGGGCATGAGGTGCTGGTCCTGCACCTCGCCGATCCCGCCGAACTCGAGCTGGGTGGTGGCGAGGAGACCCGGTTCCGCGATCCCGAGACCGGGCAGGCCGTGACCCTCGCCCCCGCGGACTGGGCCTCCGCCTACAAGGACACGGTGGACGGCGTAATTCGCGCGTGGGGCAGCGCCTGTCGCGCCGCGCGGATCCACTACACGCTGATTCCCACCGACCTGCCCTTCGGCGCGGCGCTCTCGCGCGCCCTCGAGCGGCGATGACCTTCGCCGCGCCGTGGGCACTCCTCGGCCTGGTGGCCGCGGCGATCCCGGTCCTGCTGCACCTGGTGCAGCGTCGCGATCCGCCCGAGCGGCTCTTTCCCGCGGTGCAATACCTCGAGGACGCCACGCGCGAGCACCGGCGTCGGCTTCGGCTGCGGCACCTCCTGCTGCTCGCCTGCCGCACCGTGCTGGTGCTGGCCCTGGTGCTGGCCGCTGCCGGTCCGCTGGCGCGTCGTGCCGTCCCACTGGGCAGGCACGCCCCTTCCGCCCTGGTGCTGGTGCTCGACAACTCGGCCTCCTCGGGCACGGTCGTGGGCGGAACCCCACTGGTCGAAGCGCTCGTGCGTGAAGCACGAGCCGTGCTGTCCCGCGCCACCCCGGCGGACCGCCTCTGGCTGCTGCTCGCCGACGGGGTGATGCGGCCCGGCACGAGGGAGGAACTGCTCGGTCGCCTCGATGAAGTCGTGCCGGTGCCCGGGCGTCTCGACCTCGGCGAGGCAATCCGGCAAGGACGCGAAGTGGTGCGGGGGAGCGGGCGCGCCGGCGAAGTGGTGGTCCTCACCGACGCCCAGCACAGCGCGGTGGCACCGGCCGATGGCGCGGTGCCGGTCGTGGTGCTGCGCCCGGGCGGGCCCGCCCCGCTCAACCGGGCGATCACCACGCTCGACGCGGGACCGCAGCCCTGGGGACCGGAAGGCGGCCGGATCGCCATGGTGGTTCAGGCACCCGACACGGCGGCGGTGCCTGCGTCGCTGCAGGTGGACGGCGCCCCGCGCCGCGACCTCCTGATCACCCCCGGGATCGCCATGTCGCAGCGGCTCGCGGCACCGGCGACCGGATGGCGGACCCTCCGCGCGGAATTGGCGCCGGACGAGCTGCGCGCCGACGATGACATGGTGATCGGTCTCCGCGTTGCACCGCCGGCCGAGGTGCAGTGGGATCCCCGCGACCGGTTCCTCGCGGCGGCACTTGACGTGCTCCTGGCCTCCGGCCGGGTGCGGCGCGGTGATGCCGTCCAGATCGGTTCGCTGGGACCGGGCGCGTCCATCGTCCTGCCGCCGGAGGATCCCGCCTTGCTCGGTGCGCTCAATCGCGCCCTCGCGGGGCGCGGGGTGGGGTGGCGCTACGGCGCCGAGGTGCGCGCGCCGGCGACGGCCGATTCGGGTGCGCTGCTGGTGGAGCGCGTGGACGTGACGCGGCGCGTGACGCTGGAAGCGGTCGGCGGCACCGGCGACACCCTGGCCACCGTGGCCGGTGCCCCGTGGATCGTGCGATCGGGCGAGGTGGTCCTGCTCGGCTCGCGCCTCGATCCGGCCTGGACGGTGTTGCCGCTGCGGGCCGCGTTCGTGCCGCTGCTCGACGGCCTGGCCACGCGTTCCGTGCGCGGCGAGCCGGTGCTGGGCCAGGTGCCGGCCGGTGCGCCGACGCTGCTGCCGTCGCAGGTGACCGGCATCGCCGCCGGCGACGCCGCCCCGGTGCCGGTGGAGGGCGGTGCGCCCTTCACGCCGACCGCCCCCGGCGTGTACTGGCTGCTCGATGGCCGCGACACCCTCGGCGTGCTCACGGCCACGATCGATCCCCGCGAATCCGACCTGCGACGCGCGACCGACGAACAGATCACGGGGGCATGGCCACGGGCCGTGGTGACCGAGCTGCGCAACGGGGCCGACCGCGCCTTCGCCGCGGGTGGTCGCGGCGACCTGCGGCCCCTCCTCCTCCTGCTCGGCGTGCTGGCGGTGCTCGGCGAATCGCTCCTGGCCGGACGCCGCCGCGACTGAGGATGCGGTTAGATTGTCGCCCGCGCTGGGCGGCACGGGGCCGCACCGCCGCGGCAATGCCACACCGGATTTCGTGACGAACCACCTGCAGGGCATCCTCGACGCATTTGCCCGCTGCGCCACGATTCGCGACCTCGCGAATCGCCTGCCGCCGCGCGGGACCCTCGTGCGCCTGGGCGGCCTCCCGGGCTCGAGCGGGGCAGTGCTCGCGGCCTGGCTGGCGCGGGGCAACGGGTCGGGCCGCATGGTGGTCGTGGTGGCCACCACCCCGGCCGATGCCGAACGCTGGCTGGGCGACCTGCAGCAGCTGCTCGGCCCCGCCGCCGCGCTCTATCCGCAGCGCGAGGGTCTCGGCGAGGAGGAACCGCACTACGAAATCGCCGGCGAGCGGGTCGAGACGCTCGCGGCCCTGGTGCGCGGCGACCTGCGCGTGCTGGTCACCACCGCGCGTGCCTCGGCGGAGCGCACCGCGGTCCCCGACGCGCTGGAGTCGCTCCGCGTCGTGCTGCAACCGGGCCAGTCCCGGTCGCTGGGCGAACTGGTGGCCGCGCTCGACCGGATGGGGTACCGGCGCGTGGCCCAGGTGACCGAGGTGGCCGAGTTCTCGGTGCGGGGTGGCATCGTGGACCTCTATGGCTTCGGGATGGCCAATCCGGTGCGCCTCGAGTGGTGGGGCGATGACATCGCCTCGGTGCGGGCCTTCGACCTCACCACCCAGCGCAGTGGTGCGGACCTCGCCGACGTGACGGTGCTGCCGATCGCCGGCGCGGCCACTGCCGTGGTGCCCGCGGGTGGCCCCACCCGGCGACGCTCGCTGCTCGAGCTGGTCCCCGGCGACGCCCTGGTGATCGAGGAGTCGCCCCATCCCAACCTGGAAGAGGTGGAGCGCGCTTGGCGCGAGGCCGATCACCATCGCGAGATCGCGCGCCGACTCGGCGAGGACGCCCCGCCGCGCGAGGAGCTGTTCGTGGATCCCGTCGCGTGGCAGGCGGGCCTGCAGCGGTTCGCGCGGCTCGCCACGCGCGACGACACCGCCGACGTGCAGCTCGGTTTCTTCCCGCCCGAGAAGGTCAATCGCGACCTGCGCGCGCTCCGTGCCCTGCTGGGGCACGGCACCCCGACCCTGATCCTCTGCGACAACGAGGGGCAGCGCGAACGGCTGGACGAGTTGCTGGAGGACGGCGGCGTGCCGCCGGCGGGCACCACCCTCGCGGTGGGGGCGCTCGACGGCGGCTTCGTGATGCCGACGCTGCGGGTGCTCACCGATCACGAGATCTTCCGCCGGGCGCGCCGGCTGCGGCGGGCCCGGCGCTACCGCCAGGCGGCGCCCTCGACGGTCACCGGGACGCTGGCACTGGGCGACTACGTGGTGCACCTCGACCACGGCATCGGGGTGTACCGCGGCATCGAGTCCATCACCGTGGACGGCGGCACCATCGAGGTGGCGGTGCTGGAGTACGAAGGGGGTGACCGGCTCAACGTGCCGCTCTACCGCCTCGACCAGATCGAGCGCTACCGGGCGGCGGGCGATGACGAGGGCGATCGCCCGCCGCCCCGCGTGCACCGGCTCGGGGGCTCCACCTGGCGCAAGACCCGCGACAAGACGCGCGCCGCGATCCAGGCGATGGCCGCGGAGCTGCTCGAGCTCTACGCCCGGCGCTCGGTCAGTGCCGGCTACCCGTTCCCTCCCGATGCGCGCTGGCAGCGCGAGCTGGAATCCTCGTTCCTCTACGAGGACACCCGCGACCAGCGCGCGGCCACCGAGAGCATCAAGCGCGACATGGAGCGCCCGCAGCCGATGGACCGCCTGCTGGTGGGCGACGTGGGCTACGGCAAGACCGAGGTCGCGGTGCGGGCCGCGTTCAAGGCGGTGCAGGGAGGCAAGCAGGTGGCGGTGCTGGTGCCCACCACGATCCTCGCGGAACAGCATCACCGCACCTTCGCCGACCGGCTGGCCGACTACCCGGTGACCGTGGAGGTGATGTCGCGCTTCCAGTCGGCGCGCGAGCAGAAGGCGATCGCGGAGCGGCTCGCCTCCGGAGCGGTGGACATCGTGATCGGGACCCATCGGCTGCTGTCGCGCGACGTCACCTTCAAGGACCTCGGCCTGCTGATCGTGGACGAGGAGCACCGCTTCGGCGTCAAGCACA
>CAZNOJ010000112.1:3940-7889 GCA_964574665.1 uncultured Gemmatimonadaceae bacterium | reverse complement strand
GGGGGGGGGGGGGGGTGGTTTTCCTTGTTTTTGGGGGGGGGGGGGGGGGGGCGGGCCGCTCGCCCCCCCCCCCCCCCCCCCCCCCCCCACGACCCACCTCTCAACAGAAGAGGATTCGCATGGCAGGCAAGATTCGCATCCGCCTCAAGGCGTTCGACCACGTGGTGCTCGACCAGGCCGCGGCGGACATCGTGCGCACGGCGGAGAAGACCGGGGCCCAGATCTCCGGGCCGATTCCGCTGCCGGTGAAGATGGAGCGCTGGACCGTGCTCCGCTCGCCGCACGTGGACAAGAAGAGCCGGGAGCAGTTCGAGCTGCGGACGCACAAGCGCCTGCTCGACATCCACGACTCGCGGCCCCAGACGATGGACGCGCTCACCAAGCTGGATCTTCCGGCGGGCGTGGACGTCGAGATCAAGGTCGAATAGCCATGGCCAGCAACGGACTGATCGGGCGCAAGCTCGGCATGACGCGGGTCTTCGCCGAGGACGGCGCGGCGGTGCCGGTGACGGTGATCGAGGCCGGGCCCTGCCCGGTGCTTGCCGTGGCCGACGAGGCGGTGCAGCTCGGGTGGGGGCGCCGGCCGGCGATCCGCACCACGCGCGCCGCGCTGGGGCACGCCAAGGCCGCCGGCCTCGACTACGCCCCGCAGGTGGTCCGCTCCTTCCGCGCCTCGGGCGAGGCGGTGGAGCGGGGCGCCCTGGTCACGGTGACGATGTTCTCCGAGGGGGAGCTGGTGAAGGTCACCGGCACCACCAAGGGCCGCGGCTTCCAGGGCGTGGTGCACCGGCACGGCTTCGGCGGCGGACCGGCCACGCACGGCAACACCCGGCACCGCAAGCCGGGCTCGATTTCGCCGGGCACCGACCCGTCGCGGGTGATCAAGGGCAAGAAGATGCCCGGGCACCATGGCGACGCGCGGCACACCGAGCTGGGGCTCCGGATCGTCAAGGTGGACGCCGAGCGCAACCTGCTCTTCGTGCGCGGGGCGGTGCCGGGCTCGCGCAACGGGATCGTCACGGTGGCGAAGCAGGGAGGGAAGAGTCGCCATGATTGAAGCACCCCACTACTCGGCGGCCGGCAAGAAGCACGCGGCCGCGTTCGCGCTGCCGGCCGACCTGTTTGACGGCACCGTCAACGAGGCCGTGCTGCACCAGGCGGTGACCTCCTACCTGGGCAACCAGCGGCAGGGCACGGCCAAGGTGAAGCGCCGCCAGGAAGTCTCCGGCGGCAACCAGAAGCCCTGGAAGCAGAAGGGCACCGGCCGGGCGCGGCAGGGCACCACCCGGGCCCCGCACTGGCGGGGCGGCGGCGTGGTCTTCGGGCCGGCGCCGCGCGACCACCGCACCACCCTGCCCAAGAAGGTGCGGCAGCTGGCGCGGCAGTCGGCGCTCAACGCGCGGGCCCGCGAGGGGATGCTCCGGGTGATCGATCCGATCACGATGGAGTCGCCCAAGACCAAGGGGCTGCTGGCGCTGCTCGACAAGCTGGCCCTCGGCGACGTGCGCACCCTGGTGCTCACGGCCGGGAGCAAGCCGGCGGTGTACCTGTCGGGGCGCAACGCGCCCAACGTGTCGGTGCTGCCGTTCAGCGACGCCACCGCGTACGAGATCCTGCACGCGCAGGCGGTGGTGATCGAGAGCGCGGCGCTGGGTGCCCCCGAGGCGGAGGCCCCGGCCAAGCCCAGGCGCACGCGCACCAAGAAGGAGAGTGCCTGATGGCCGACCTCCACCAGATCGTGGTGAAGCCGCTGATCACCGAGAAGAGCTCGGCCGCCTGGCAGCAGCGCGGCGAGTACGTCTTCGAGGTGCATCCGCAGGCCACCAAGCCGCAGATCCGCGCCGCCCTCAAGCAGCTGTTCGGGGTGACCGCGGTGTCGGTGCGGACCATGCAGATGCGCCGCAACGCGGTGGCACGGGCCCGGACGGTCGGGCTCACCCCGCGCTGGAAGAAGGCGATCGTGACCCTGAAGGACGGCGAGTCGCTTGCCGTGTTCGAGGGCTGAGATGAGCATCCGTCAATTCCGTCCGATCACGGCGGGCACCCGGTTCAAGTCGGTCTCGGGCTTCGACGAGATCACCCGGGCCACGCCGGAGAAGTCGCTGCTCGAGCCGCTCACCAAGAGCGGCGGGCGCAACAACAAGGGCCACCTGACGTCGCGGCACCGCGGCGGGGGCCACAAGCGGATGTACCGCCGGATCGACTTCAAGCGGAACAAGTTCGGCATCCCGGCCCGCGTGGCCGAGGTGGAGTACGACCCGAACCGCAGCGCCCGCATCGCCCTGCTGGTCTACGCCGATGGCGAGAAGCGCTACATCCTGCACCCCCAGGGGCTGGCGCAGGGGGACACGGTGGTGAGCGGGCCGGGCAGCGACGTGCGGGTGGGCAACGCCCTGCCGCTCGGCGAGATGCCGCTGGGCACCATGGTGCACAACGTGGAGCTGAAGATCGGCAAGGGCGGCGCCATGGCGCGCGCGGCCGGGCAGGGCGCCCAGGTCGTGGCCCGCGAGGGCGAGTACGTCACGCTCCGGCTCAAGAGCTCGGAGATGCGGATGGTGCACGGCCGCTGCCTCGCCACGGTGGGCGAGGTGGGCAATGCCGAGCACGAGCTGCTCTCGGTGGGCAAGGCCGGCAAGACGCGCTGGAAGGGCCGCCGGCCGCACGTGCGCGGCGTGGCGATGAACCCGGTGGACCACCCGCTGGGTGGCGGGGAAGGCAAGACCTCGGGCGGGCGCCCGCCGGTCTCGCCGTGGGGCAAGCCGGAAGGGACCAAGACCCGGAAGCGGAAGAAGGCTTCCACCAAGCTGATCGTGCGCGGCCGCAAGCGCGGGAAGGCGACCAAGTAATGGCGCGGAGCATCCGGAAGGGCCCCTTCGTGCAGCAGGCGCTGCTCGACAAGGTGACGGCCCAGAACGCGAAGAACGACAAGAAGGTGATCAAGACCTGGAGCCGGGCGAGCACCATCCTGCCCGAGTTCGTGGGTCACACCTTCGCGGTCCACAACGGCAACAAGTTCGTGCCGGTGTACGTCTCGGAGAACATGGTCGGGCACAAGCTCGGCGAGTTCGCCCCGACCCGGCTTTTCCGCGGCCACAGCGGCAAGCTGGTGGCCGACAAGAAGGCGAAGGCCTGAGATGCATGGACACGCGATCCAGCGGTCGGTCCGCCAGTCCCCGCGCAAGATGCGGCTGGTGATGGACCTGATCCGCGGCAAGAACGTCAACGAGGCGTACGCGATCCTCCAGTTCAACAAGAAGCTGGCGGCCAAGCAGATCGCCAAGACGCTCAAGTCGGCGGTGGCCAACGCCGAGCAGGCGGCCGAGCGCGACAACGAGTCGTTCGACGTGGACCAGCTGGTGGTGGTGGACGCCCAGGTGGACATGGGCACGCCGCTCAAGCGGCACCACGCCGCGGCGCAGGGCCGGGCGACGCCGATCCGCAAGCGGACCTCGCACGTGAAGATCGCCGTGGGCGAGAAGCCCGCGAAGAAGAAGGGGGCGAAGTAATGGGACAGAAGACCCATCCGGTCGGGTTCCGGCTCGGGGTGACGCGGCAGGCGCTGTCGCGCTGGTACGCCGGCAAGGAGATGCCGACGCTGCTGGGCGAGGACCGCCTGATCCGCGACTACATCCAGAAGCGGCTCGGCCACGCGGCGATCGCCGAGGTGCACGTCGAGCGCAAGCCGGGGAAGGTGACCATCACCATCCACACCGGCCGCCCGGGCGTGGTGATCGGCAAGAAGGGCGCCGAGGTGGACAAGCTCCGCGAGGAGCTGGCCCAGGTGCTCTCGCGCCACGCCGGCGCCAGCCGCGAGGTGGCGGTGAACGTGGAGGAGATCAAGCGGCCGGAGCTGTCGGCCAAGCTGGTCGCCGACAACATCGCCGCGCAGCTGGTGCAGCGGATCTCGTTCCGCCGCGCCATGAAGCGGGCGGTGCAGAGCGCGATGCGC
>CAZNOJ010000112.1:0-3930 GCA_964574665.1 uncultured Gemmatimonadaceae bacterium | reverse complement strand
AGACCACCTACGGCACCATCGGGATCAAGGTCTGGATCTTCCGGGGTGAGGTGGTGGACGACGTGAGCGGCCGCACCTACAGCACGGGGAGCTGACGACCATGCTGGCACCGAAGCGGATCAAGTTCCGCAAGACGTTCAAGGGCCGCACCAAGGGCGTGGCCACCCGGGCCAACGCGGTGGCGTTCGGCCAGTGGGGGCTGATGTCCCTCGAGCCGGGGTGGATCACCAACCGGCAGATCGAGGCGGCGCGCGTGGCGATGACCCGCGAGATGAAGCGCGGCGGCAAGGTGTGGATCCGGATCTTCCCGGACAAGCCGATCACCAAGAAGCCGGCCGAGACCCGCATGGGCAAGGGCAAGGGCAACCCGGAGGGCTGGGTGGCCGTGGTCAAGCCGGGGCGGATGCTGTTCGAGGTCGACGGGGTGGACGACGCGCTGGCCCACAAGTCGATGGCGCTGGCGATGGCGAAGCTGCCGGTCCGGACCCGGCTGATCAAGCGCGAGGAGATCTGAGCGATGCTGGAAGCCAACGACCTGCGGGAGCTCTCGCTGGAGCAGCTCGAGGCCCGGCTGGCCGAACTCCGGGAGGAGCGGCTCAAGCTCTCCTTCCGCTCGGCCACCGAGTCGATCGAGAACCCGATGCAGTTCCGCACCCTGCGCCGCGACATCGCGCGGGTGGAGACGATCCTGGGCCAGAAGCGGCGGGGGAACTGAGACCGATGAGCACGACGACCAAGGCGGGGACCGCCGCGCGCCCGGCGCGCAAGACCCGGCAGGGGGTGGTGGTGAGCGACAAGATGGACAAGACCGTCACGGTCCTGCTCACCCGTCGCCTGACGCACCCCAAGTACGGCAAGCAGATCACGCGCACGAACAAGGTGAAGGCGCGCAACGAACACGGCGCCAAGGCCGGCGACACGGTGCGCATCATGGAGACCCGACCGCTGGCGAAGACGGTTCGCTGG
Organism: uncultured Gemmatimonadaceae bacterium; assembly: GCA_964574665.1. GTDB lineage: Bacteria > Gemmatimonadota > Gemmatimonadetes > Gemmatimonadales > GWC2-71-9 > Palsa-1233. The sequence goes on along the minus strand of CAZNOJ010000112.1, from coordinate 2,964 downwards.
CGCACCGTCGCGGTCGTCGAGCGGGCCAAGTAAGGCCCCGGGGGAAGAGCGATGGTGCAGCAGGAGAGCATTCTCAAGATCGCGGACAATTCCGGCGCCCGGCGGGCGCTGGTGATCCGCGTGCTGGGCGGGTCGCGCCGGCGCTACGCCTCCCTGGGAGACCGGGTGGTGGTGGCGATCAAGGACGCGATCCCCACCGGCCAGGTCAAGAAGGGCGACGTGGCCAAGGCCGTGATCGTCCGGACCGCGAAGGAGGTCCGCCGCAAGGACGGATCGTACATCCGGTTCGACGAGAACGCCGCGGTCCTGATCGACGACAAGGGCGAACCCAAGGCGACCCGCATCTTCGGGCCCGTGGCGCGCGAGCTCCGCGAGAAGCGCTACATGAAGATCGTCTCGCTGGCGCCGGAGGTGCTCTGACATGAAGCCGCTCGTGTACAAGAAGTCGCGGCGCGACCGCACCGAGGCGCGCCCGGTCCGGATGAAGCTGCACGTCACCAAGGGTGACACCGTGCAGGTGATCTCCGGCGACGAGAAGGGGAAGCGCGGCACGATCCTGCGGGTCTTCCCGAAGACCGGCCGGGTGGTGGTCGATGGCGTCAACCTCGCCAAGCGGCACCGCAAGGCCACCCAGACCACCGAGGCGGGGATCGTGACGTTCCCGGCCCCGATGCACCATTCGAAGGTGATGCTGATCGACCCGAAGACCGACACGCCCACCCGGATCCGCCGGCGCAAGGACGCCGACGGGACCGTGGAGCGCATCGCGGTCAAGTCGGGCGACGCGATCCCGAGGAACCGCTGACCATGGCGACGAAGACCCCGAAGGGCGGCGCCGGCGCCGCCAAGACCAAGGCCAGCAAGCCGGCGGGCGGCGCCCGCGGCGCGGCCGGCACGGCGCTGCCCACCGAGGAGGCCCCCAAGGCCTCCGTCGGCAAGCCGCGCCTGCAGCGGTACTACGAGACGACGATCCGGCCCCGGCTCGCCAAGGAGTTCGGGCTGGCCAATCCGAACCAGGTGCCGCGCCTCGAGAAGATCGTGCTCAACGTGGGGCTGGGCGAGGCCGCCAAGAACCCCAAGCTGGTGGACGTGGCGATCGAGGAACTGGCCCAGATCACCGGCCAGCGCGCGGTGACCACCCGGGCCAAGAAGGCCATCGCCAACTTCGGCCTGCGGGCCGGAATGCCGGTGGGCTGCCGGGTGACGCTCCGCGGGGCGCGGATGTACGAGTTCCTGGACCGGTTCGTCCACCTGACGATCCCGCGGATCCGGGACTTCCGCGGGCTGCCGAGCCGCTCGTTCGACGGTCGCGGCAACTACACGTTCGGCGTCAAGGAACAGATGATCTTCCCCGAGATCGACTTCGACAAGGTCGAGCAGGTGCACGGGTTCGACATCACGGTGGTGACCACGGCAGGCCGCGATGACCTCGCGATGGCGCTGCTTCGCGAGTTCGGCTGGCCGTTCCGGGGCGAGACGCCGTTGTCGCTCCGGGTGGCGTGAGGAGAGACGCATGAGCATGACTGATCCGGTCGCGGATATGCTGACCCGCATCCGCAACGCCTGCTCGGCAGGGCACAAGCGCGTGGACATCCCCGCGTCGAAGCTCAAGGCCGAGTTCGCGCGGTTGCTGCGCGACAACCACTACATCGCCGACTTCCGGCTGCTCGAGGACGGGCCGGCCGGGACGCTGCGACTGTACCTCAAGTACCACAACGAGCTGCCGGTGATCCGCGAACTGCAGCGGGTCTCGACGCCGGGCCTCAGGCGCTACGTCAAGTGCCGCGACCTGCCCCGCGTCAAGAACGGCCTCGGCATCGCCATCGTCTCGACCCCGCGCGGGTTGATGACCGATCGCGAGGCCCGCTCGGCCAACCTCGGCGGCGAGCTGCTCGCCGTCGTCTGGTAGGGGGCGCCATGTCACGCATTGGCAAGCGGCCGGTGGAGATGCCCGCCGGCGTGTCGATCACCGTGGACGGCGCGCGGGTGACCGTGAAGGGGCCCAAGGGCACCCTGTCGCGCACCATCCCCGCCGAGATGACCGTCAAGGCCGACGGCCAGGTGGTCACCGTGGAGCGGCCCAGCGACGAGACGCGCCACAAGGCGCTGCACGGGCTGTCGCGCACCCTGGTGGCCAACATGGTCGAGGGGGTGTCCAAGGGCTTCACCCGCACCCTCGAGATCCAGGGCGTCGGCTACAAGGCCGAGAGCAAGCCGTTCGGGATCAACCTGGTGGTGGGGCTGTCGCACCAGGTGCCGATCAAGGCCCCCGAGGGGATCAAGCTGGTGGTCGAGTCCCCGACCCAAGTGAAGGTCGAGGGGATGGACAAGGAGCTGGTGGGCCAGGTCGCGGCCGAGATCCGCGCGGTGCGTCCCCCCGAGCCGTACAAGGGGAAGGGCATCCGCTATCAGGGTGAACAGGTTCGCCGCAAGGCGGGCAAGACCGGAGCGAAGTGATGCGGGCGATTCACACTCCCAAGACCGGGCGCGAGCGGCGCCACCGGCGGCACCTGCGGGTCCGCCAGCGGGTGCACGGCACCGCCGGGCGTCCCCGCCTGGTGGTCTATCGCTCGCTCAAGCACATGTACGCGCAGCTGGTGGACGACGACCGCGGCGTGGCCATCCTCGGCGTGGCCGACCAGAGCGAGGGGGTCCAGGCGGAGGGCGCCGGCAAGATCGGCCGCTCCCACGCGGTGGGCAAGCGACTCGCCGAGATGGCCAAGGCCGCCGGGATCACGCAGGTGGTGTTCGACCGCGCAGGTTACCAGTACCACGGCCGCGTGAAGGCGGTCGCTGACGGGGCCCGCGAGGGCGGACTGGAGTTCTGATGAGCGACGAGAGCAAGCCGGTGGCGACCGACAGCACCGACGCGCCGACTGCGGCGACGACCTCCGCCCCGAGCCGGGGCGGCCGGGGCCGGGGCGACCGCCAGGGTGGCGGCGGCGGGCGGGGCGGCCGCGGTGG
>CAZNOJ010000111.1:0-7932 GCA_964574665.1 uncultured Gemmatimonadaceae bacterium | reverse complement strand
CTCGCCTGGGAACCGCGCGCCGCGCTGCGCAGCCGCGCGGGGCAGGTGCTCCGCACCCTGGAGCGTGCCGCGTGACGGCGCCGCGGGCGGCGTCCTGGAGTTTCCGCGAGGAGGACTCGGCGCGGATCCGCGGCGTGCTGCAGGACTTCCTGCGCGACGCCTCGGCCCGGACGGCGCTGCTGGTGGACCGCGCGGGCCAGATGCTGGTGACCGTGGGCGAACCGCCGCAGTTCGATCCCACCGCCTTCGCCTCGCTCACCGCCGCCGACTTCTCTGCCAACGACCAGCTGGCCCGGCTGCTGGGCGAGCCCGAGTTCGGCGCCCTGTTCCACCAGGGCGAGCGCGAGTCGCTCTACCTGGCCGACATCGCCCGGCGGGTGATCCTGGTGGTCCTGTTCGACAACCGCACCACCCTCGGGTTGGTGAAGCTGCGGATGAAGGCGGCCGTGGGCGACCTCACGGCAATCTTCACCACGATGTTCGAGCGCGGCCCCGACGCCGCGTCGCAGGTGGATTCGGCGTTCCTCGGCGCGGCCGAGGACGAGCTCGACAAACTCTTCGGCTGACGAATAGGAATCCCCGGCGGATGTCCCTGATCAACTACGCGTCGCGCGAGATCAACTGCAAGATCGTCTACTACGGTCCGGGCCTGGGCGGCAAGACCACCAACCTCGAGTACGTCTACGAGAAGGTGGCCCCCTCCAGCAAGGGCAAGCTGATCTCGCTCGCCACCGAGACGGAACGCACCCTCTTCTTCGACTTCCTCCCCGTGGACCTCGGCACCATCCGGGGGTTCCGCACCCGGTTCCACCTCTACACGGTGCCGGGACAGGTGTACTACAACGCCTCCCGCAAGCTCATCCTCAAGGGCGTTGACGGCGTGGTGTTCGTGGCCGATTCGCAGATCGACCGGATGGAAGCCAACCTCGAGGCGATGCAGAACCTGTACGACAACATGGCCCAGCACGGCTACGACCTGACCCGGATGCCGTTCGTCATCCAGTACAACAAGCGCGACCTGCCCAACGCCGCCCCCATTGCCGACCTCGACGCCGCCCTCAATCCGGGGTGGCCGGTGGAAGACCCGGCCCGCCAGAAGGTCACCCCCGACCCGTACCGGCCCGGCGACTACCTGGTCAAGGAAGTGGACGGCGTCTGGGTGGAGCGGGTGCCGACGTTCGAGGCGGTGGCGGTCAAGGGTGACGGCGTGTTCGACACGCTCAAGGCCGTGAGCAAGCAGGTGCTGAAGACGCTCGGGTAGCCATGCAACTCAACCTTCCCAACCTGCTCACCATCGGCCGCATCGCCATCACGCCGGTGGTGGCGCTGTTGCCGTTCTTCGAGGGGTTCTGGCCCAAGCTGGCCGCGTTCGTGGTGTTCGTCACGGCGGCGGTGACCGACGTGATTGACGGACGCATCGCGCGGAGCCGCGGGCTGATCACCGACCTGGGCAAGACGCTCGACCCGCTCGCCGACAAGCTGCTGCTGCTGGCCACGCTGGGGCCGATCTGGTGGCTCACCACCCGTCATGAGGCGCTCTACGGCATCCCCGTCTGGGGGGTGGTGCCGCTCTGGGCCTGCCTGGTGGTGGTGGGGCGGGAACTGGCCATGACGCTGTTCCGCACCTGGGCGCAGCGGCGCGGCGTGGTGATCGCCGCCGGCCAGGAGGGCAAGATCAAGGCGGCGCTCCAGAACGTGTTCATCGGCGGGGCGCTGCTCTGGTTCGCCTTCCGCGACCTGGCCCGGCCGCGCGGCTGGGACGCCGAGCCGGCGGCGCTGTGGTGGAGCGCCTTCCACGGGGGCTTCGTCGCCGCGACGCTGGGCATCGCCCTCACCCTCACGGTGTGGTCGTTCGTGGTGTACCTGGTCGACTACCGCCGGCTCCTGCGCTAGCTGAGCGTGACCCTCTCCCTCGAGATCGTCGCCGTCGGCACCGAGTTGCTGCTCGGCGAGACGGTGGACACCAACGCCGCGCACGCCGGCCGGATGCTGGCCGCGCAGGGCATCACCGTCACCCGCCGCGCCACCGTGGCCGACCGCCACGACGAGATCACCGTCGCCGTGGGCGCCGCGCTGTCGCGGAGCGGCACCGTGATCGTCACCGGCGGACTCGGCCCCACCCGCGACGACCTGACGCGCGATGCCGTGGCGACGCTGCTGGAGCGCCCGCTGGAGTTCCGCGACGACGTGTGGCAGGAGCTGGTGACGCGGTGGCAGCGGATCGGCCGGACCATCGCGGCGTCGAATCGCAGCCAGGCGATGGTGCCGGTGGGAGGCACCGTGCTTCCGAATCGCTGGGGGAGCGCACCCGGCCTCTGGCTCGAGACGGCGGGCGGGCTGGTGATCCTGCTCCCCGGCGTGCCGCTCGAGTTCCGCAACCTGCTGGAGCACGAGGTGCTGCCGCGGCTCACGGCGCGGCACGGCACCCGACGCACCGTGTCGCGCATGCTGCGCACCACGGCGATTCCCGAGTCGCGACTGGGCGAGCTGCTCGGCCCGCTGGAGGAATCGCTCCGGCCGGTGACCCTGGCCTACCTCCCCGACCAGGGCGGCGTGGACCTGCGTCTCACCGCATGGCAACTCGACCCGGCGGGGGCGGACGCCGCCCTCGATCGCGCCGAGGCGGTGGTGCGCGACGCCGCGGGACGCTGGATCTACGCTGCCGGCGACGCCGACCTGGCCGACGTGGTGCTCGCGGAACTCCGCGCGCGGGGGCTCACCCTCGCCACCGCGGAGAGCTGCACCGGCGGCCTGCTCGGCGGGCGGATCACCGCGATTCCCGGCTCCTCCGACGTGTACCACGGCGGCATCGTGAGCTACGCGGACGAGGCCAAGGTGGCGCTGCTCGGCGTGGACCCGAGCACGCTGGCCGCACACGGCGCCGTCTCCGAGGCGGTGGTGCGCGAGATGGCGGCGGGTGCGCTCCAGCGGCTCGATGCCGACGCGGCCATGGCCGTGACCGGCATCGCAGGACCCGATGGCGGCACCGAGGACAAGCCGGTCGGGACGGTCTGGCTGGGGTGGGCGCTCCCCGGCCGGGAGGAGGCCGCACGGATCGGGCTCGCCGGCGACCGGGGCCAGGTCCGGGAGCGCGCGGTGCAGGCGGCGCTCTGGGGGCTGCTGCAGCGGTTACGCGGCGAATCCCTGTCATTCTGACCCTTCCCCCCGGCACGCGGGTTGCCCTTCTTTAGGGAACGTCTGCCCCCCACGGAGCCGAGATCGTGACGCCAAACCGCCGCCAGCCATCCGCCCCAGCCACCCCGGAGCCGGGCCCCGACGGGCACGAAGGCCTTCCTGCCGAACCGGCAGTCCACCAGGAGGTGGGCCAGTGGGACGCGGGGGAATCGGTGCCGGCGCAGGCGGCGGCCGAGGCGCTGCAGGAGGCGGAGGATCGCTTCCTCCGGTTGGCCGCGGAGTTCGACAACTACCGCAAGCGCACGACCCGGGAGAAGGCCGAGTCGCTCGACCGGGGCGGGGCCGCGTTTGCCTCGCGGCTGCTCGACGTGCTTGACGACATGGACCGGCTGGGGGCCAGCGCCGCCAACGGGCCGAGCGATCCGTTCCGCGAAGGGTTCGCGATGATCGCGCGCAAGCTGGCCAAGGAACTGGAGGGCGGTGGTCTGGTGGCCATTGACCCGGTCGGCGAGCGCTTCAATCCCGAGGAGCACGAAGCGGTGGCGCTGGCGATACCGGACGACCCCGCCCTCGATGACACCGTGAGCGCCACCTTCCAGAAGGGGTATCGCTTCCGCGGCATGGTGATCCGCCATGCGAAGGTGCAGGTGTATTCGGTGGACGGGGCGCTCTAGGGTGGCGACGCAGGATTTCTACAAGGTGCTCGGGATTCCCGACACGGCGAGCGCGGCCGACATCAAGAAGGCCTACCGCAAGCTGGCCAAGGAGCACCACCCCGACGCCAATCCGAACAACCCCAAGGCCGCCGAGCGCTTCAAGGAGATCTCGGAGGCGCACACCACGCTGTCCGATCCCGAGAAGAAGGCCAAGTACGACCAGATGCGCCGTCTCGGCGCGTTCGGCGGCATGGGCGGTCGCGCGCCCGGCGGGGCACGGGGTCGCGGCCCGACCCCGGGTGGCGGGCCCGACGAGCAGTTCGACTTCGGTGACGTCGGCTCGTTCGGGCTGGGCGACATCTTCTCGTCCATCTTCGGGCGTCGCCGCAGCGCCGAGTCGCCGGGCCGTGCCGAACATGCGGAGGTCACCGTGCGGGTGCCCTTCCGCACCGCCGCGGTGGGGGGCAAGATCCCGGTTGCCCTCTCGATGACCGACGTGTGCCACACCTGCGGCGGCAACGGCGCGGCACCGGGTGCCACCCTCACCAGTTGCGAGGAGTGCAAGGGCCGCGGCACCATCTCCTTCGGGCAGGGCAGCTTCGCGGTGAACCGTCCCTGCCCGGTGTGTCGCGGCAAGGGGATGGTGCCCACGGTGCGCTGCGGTACCTGCGGCGGCAGCGGCGAGCAGAAGACCCGCAAGGAGCTGCTGGTGACGGTGCCGCCGGCCACCGAGACGGGGACGCGGGTGCGCATCAAGGGGGCGGGGCCGTCGCTTACCGCCGGGGGACCGGCCAGCGACGTGCTGGTGACCTTCGAGGTGGAGCCCGACCGCTTCTTTTCGCGCGACGGGCTCGACATCGCCTGCGAGATCCCGGTGTCGCTGCAGCAGGCGGTGCTGGGGGCCACCGTGCAGGTGGCCACCGTGCACGGCGCCAAGGTCAAGCTCAAGATTCCCGCCGGGACGCAGCCGGGCCGCAAGTTCCGGATCCGGAGCCAGGGACTGGAGAAGGGCGGCCAGAAGGGCGACCAGATCGTCACGGTGAACGTGCGGATCCCCGAGAAGCTGACGCCCGAGCAGGAGGCGGCGTTCCGGGAGTTTACGAAGAAGTGAGTCCTGAGTCCTGAGGCGCGAGGCGCGAGGGATCGCGGCGAGGTGACTATTCCGGCTCCGGGGAGGTCACCGATGGACACCGTCTCCGCGAGGTAGCCCTGCGATCCGTCCGACTCGTCGTGTTCGCCGCCGTGGTGCTGGTGGCCTGTTCGGGCGACGGAACCGGTGGCCCGATCACGCCGCCACCGCCTCCCCCGCCGGGGCCGCCTCCCCCACCGGCTCCCGGGATCGGTCCCGCGATGCAGCTCCCCGCGGTCGTCGAGTTCGACGAGGACAGCGAGGCGCGCACCACCCTCGTGGCCCTGCGCTGTGCCAACCCGTCGTGGGCCCTCGAGGGCACGTCCACTCCAGACTACCAGCCGGTACTCGAGGGCAACGTCCTCGTGCACCGCTACGCGCCCGACCGCAGCGGCGGTGGCGCAGTGACGGTTCGACTCCGGTGCGACGGCAGCGCTGAGGTGCGAGCGGCACTCGCCGTGGTGGTGCGGCCGCAGCCGGACATCGGCGTGACCCTCCACGAGGTGACCGGCGCCGATCAGCTCATCACCGCGCCGCTTCGCGTCGCGGTCAACGGCGTCGAGACCGCGATCGGCCCGGGCGGTGGCCGCGTGCAGTTCCGCCAGGGCGCCAATCAGCTGCAGCTGGTTGGCAATCCCGGCTGGCGCTCGCTGCAGGTGTGGGAGATCAACGGCCAGGTAATCCCGCTCAATGAGGCCGGGACGGGATTCCCGGTGACGGTCACGGGCACGGGCGATGACGGGACCGCCGTGGTGCGGATGCTGCACGCCACCGCCCACGCGTGGTACCGCGCCGGGACGGCCAGCGAGGCCGACGTGCGCGCCCTCTACTGGTCGGACGGCAGCGCTGGCATCGCCCCGGGCTTCACGGGATTCAACGAGCGCCAGGCCGACGGCGGACGCCCGATCTTCACGCAGCTCGGTCCGCTGGTCGTGGATGGCGTCCAGGTCTGTGCTGCCGTCCCCGCCAGCCGGTACGGCGACTATCAGGCGGCGGTGGACGGGTATCGAATCCCCTATGCGGGGATGCCGGTGCCGATCGGCTGGCGCTTCGCCGAGTCGCTGGAGGACCTCACCATCTACTCCTCCCTGGTGGAGGGCGAGCTGCTGATCGTGAACGGGTGGTCGCTGGCCTGCGACGCGGCGGTGGCCTCGGTGGACGAGTACTACAGGCCGGGGGCCAGCGGCCATGTGCAGCAGTTGGTGATTCGCATCCCGGCCGGCGCGTCGCAGGCGGAACGCGTCGCCGCGCTCTGGCGGCTGCCGCGCAAGATGGGGAGCAAGGTGCCCGGGAGCGCGTGGGTCTCCTCCACGGCCGATCCCGGACCGGCCGACCTGGAAGTGGCCCGGCACTTCTTTCCGCTGGCCGATGCCGCGGTGCGGCGGGGGATGCCGCCGTTGCGGTTCTAGGGAGAAGTGAGGGGTGAGTCCTGGGTCCTGAGTCTTGGGAAGTGCACGGGACGAGTGGGATCACTCTCGCACCTCAGGACTCACCTCTCACTACTCCCGCGAGGCGGCATTATCCATGTCCGCCGCGATCAGCCACTTGCCGTCCGGCCCCTTCCGGAGCGCCAGCAGGAACTTGCCTCCCGGGCCGGTGGAGGTGGGATAGCGGTAGCCGCCGACGATGTAGCCCACCGAGTCCGACACGCCCCACGCGATGGCGTGCAGTTGCAGCGCGCCCCCGGGACCGGTGATGCCGCGCGCGATGGCCTCGCGTCCGCGGGTGGGGAGGGCGCCGTTGTGCAGTGCCATGCCGTCCGGAGTGAACAGGGCAGCAAGGCGCGCCCCGTCACCGTCGCGCCACGCCGATTCGTAGTCGCGCAGCACCCGGTCCAGCTCGGCGGGCAGGGTGACGACGGGCTGCCCCAGCGGTCCGACCGCCTGGGCCGGTACGGTGCCGGGAAGCGCGAGGACGGTGGCGAGGGCGAGCAGTCGGTGCAAGGACATCGAGGACTCCGGGCGGACGGGGTGGGGGCGGCGGGATGGGGCCGTCAGCCCCGGTCGATCAGCACCTGCTGCGTGCCGCGCTCCGGCTCGCCCGCCGCCGGGCGGCACTGCACGTAGGAACCGTCGCTCCGCATCTCCCACGCCTGGCGGTTGTCGGCCAGCATCAGGTCGAGGACGCGCCGGATCTCGGCACGATGCCGGGGCGCTTCGATCGGGACGCTCACCTCGACGCGGCGGTCGAGGTTGCGCGGCATCCAGTCGGCCGACGAGATGTACACCTCCTCGTCGCCGCCGTTGCGGAACACCACTGCGCGGGAGTGCTCCAGGAACCGCCCCAGGATCGAGCGCACCCGGATCCGCTCGCTCACGCCGGGCACCCCGGGCCGGAGGCAACAGATGCCCCGCACGATGAGGTCGATCTCGACCCCGGCGCCCGAGGCCCGGTAGAGCGCCTCGATCACCTGCGGATCCACCAGCGCGTTCATCTTGGCCACGATCCGTGCCTTGCGCCCCTGCCGCGCGTGCTCGGCCTCGCGCTCGATGCAGGCCAGCAGGTGTGCCTTCATCCACCGCGGCGCCACCACCAGCTTGCGGTACCCGGCAGGGATGGCGAAGCCGGTCAGGACGTTGAACAGGTCGGAGAGGTCGGCGCCCAGCTCCTCGTCGCAGGTGAGCAGGCCGAAGTCGGTGTAGAGGCGGGCCGTCCGGGGATTGTAGTTGCCGGTGCCCACGTGCACGTAGCGGCGGATGCGGTCGCCCTCGCGCCGCACGATCAGCAACACCTTGCCGTGGGTCTTGAGGCCGGCATCGCCGTAGCTCACGTGCACGCCGAAGTCCTCGAACCGCTTGGCCCACGAGATGTTGTGCTCCTCGTCGAAGCGCGCCTGCAGCTCGATCAGCACCGCCACCTGCTTGCCACGCTCGGCGGCGTGCGCCAGCAGCCGCGCGATCTCGCTGCCGGTGCGATAGAGCGTGATCTTGATCGCCAGCACGTCGGGATCCTCCGCCGCCACGGCGATCAGTCGCTCGACCGTGGTCTGGAAGGCGTCGTACGGATGGTGCA
>CAZNOJ010000110.1:0-8135 GCA_964574665.1 uncultured Gemmatimonadaceae bacterium | reverse complement strand
CAAGGGCGCCTTCGAGGCCGGCGGGATCTCCATCGGCTGCAACATCGAGCTGCCCCACGAACAGCACACCAATCCCTACCTCTCCCGGTCGCTCGACTTCAAGTTCTTCTTCGTGCGCAAGACGATGTTCGTGAAGTACGCCATGGGGTTCGTGGTCTTTCCCGGCGGGTACGGCACCCTCGACGAGCTGTTCGAGGCGCTCACGCTGATCCAGACCGACAAGGTGACCGACTTCCCGGTGGTGCTCTTCGGCACCGCGTACTGGCAGGGGCTCGGCGACTGGATCCGCACCCAGCTGCTCGGACGCCGGATGATCTCCCCGGGCGACGAGCAGATGGTCACGGTCACCGACGATCCGCACATGGTGCTGCGGATCTTCCAGGACTGCCGCCGCCGCAGCGGCCTCACGGTCGTGGAGCCGTGACCGGATGACCGCGGCGGCCCCACGGGTGAACCGCCGCCAGGCATGGTACGCCCTCTGGCTGCTGGCGCTGATCAACCTCCTCAATTACCTCGACCGCAACGTCATCTTCGCCCTCTTCGAGCCGATCAAGCTCGACCTCGGCCTGAGCGACACCCAGCTCGGCTGGCTCGGCTCCGCCTACGTGCTGGTCTTCTCCCTCGCCGCGCTGCCGTTCGGCGTGCTGTCCGACGTCCGGTCGCGCCGGGGCGTGATCGCCGGCGGCGTGGCGCTGTGGAGCGCGTTCACCGTGTTCAGCGGCCTGGTGCGCTCCTATGTCCAGCTCTTCCTCTGCCGTGCGGCCGTGGGCGTGGGCGAGGCGGCGTTCGGGCCGGCGTCGGCCTCGCTCACCGCCGACTACTTCCCCGGCAAGGACCGCGCGTCGGCGATGGCGGTGCTCAACGCCGGCGTGCCGCTCGGCGGGGTGCTGGGACTCCTGCTGGGCGGCTGGCTGGAGCACCTGTACGGCTGGCGGGTGGCCTTCATGGCGGTGGGCCTCCCCGGCTTCCTCTGCGCGGTGCTGGTGATGCGCCTGGTGGATCCCACCCGGATCGAGGAGTCGGTCAGCGTGCGGGGCCTGCTGCGCGACCTGGGGGTCGGCACGCTCTCGGTGGCGCGCACCTTCTTCGAGTCGATCGTCGCCACGCTGCTCGGCCTGCTCGCCGCCTGGGTGCTGCACGCCCGGTTCGGCGCGGACAGCGCCGCGGATGCCGCCGCCTTCGGGGCGATCGTGGCCCTCGGCCTGGTGCTCAACATCGCGCGCTGGGTGCGGATGGCGCGACGCGGGCCGCGCGTCGCGTCGCCCTGGGCCCAGCGGCTCGAGGGCGCGGTGGCCGACCTCGCCCAGGCGGTGCGCGTGGTGCTGCACACGCCCACTCTCGTGTACCTGTTCGTGTCGGGCGCGATGATCTCGTTCGGCCTCAACGGGCTGGTGGGTTGGGGACCGACGCTGATGACCCGCACCTTCAACCTCTCCGCCGCGGAGAGTGCCACCATGCTGGGCACCTGGGGGCTCATCGCCGGGGTGAGCGGCACGCTCACCGGCGGGTTGGTGGCCGACTGGATGGCACGGTTCACCCGGCGCTCGCGCGTGCTCACGGTGGCGGCAGGGATGTGCCTCGGCGCGCCGATCGCCATCTGGCTGCTGGTGCTGCAGGATCTCCGGTACTTCGTGCCGATGTTCGCGCTGGCGTTCTTCTTCCTCTCGTGGTACAACGGACCGCAGATGGCCGTGCTGTTCGACGTGGTGCCGGCGCGGATCGGCGCCACCGTGGGCGGCGCCTACCTGCTGTTCATCCACCTCGCCGGCGATGCCATCGCCTTCCCGCTGGTGGGGGCGCTCTCCGACCAGATGGGACTCGGCCGCGCGGTGCTGGTGCTGCCGATCGTCTCGCTGGTGGGCGGCATCGTGGTGCTGGGCGCGATGCCCACCGTGGTGCGCGACATGGACCGGGTGCGCGCGGAGGACCCGGCCACCCTGCCCTCGGAGGGCGCCGCGGGATGAGGCTGCGCGACACCGACCTCGCCGAGACCGCGTTCCGTCTCAAGCTGGGCGTTCCGGTCTTCCTGCTGTCGTGGTTCGTGCTGCGGTACGTGCTCGCGCGCGGCGACATTTCCCGAGGTGAGTACCTGTTCCTCTTCTGGGTGGTCGCCCCGTTCCTGTCCTGGCTCGTGGCCCGGACGCTGATGTTCCTCATCGAGAAGGCCTCGCACGGCCTGCTGCACACCCTGGTCGGCACCGGTGGCGAGCCGCACTCGCGCGAGTACTCGGAACAGCAGGCGCTGGTGGTCGCGGGCCGGCTCGACGAGGCGGTCGATTCGTACCGGTCGCACCTGGTGGCGTTCCCCGATGACAACGAGGCCCGCCTCCGCCTTGGCGCGCTGCTGGCCGGTCCCGCGGCGCGGCCCGACGAGGCCGAGCGCGTCTTCCTCGAGGTGCGCGAACGCAGGCCCACGCCGCGACAGGAATCGGTGGTGGGCAACGCCCTGATTGACCTCTACCGGCGCACTGGCCGGCAGCACCTGCTTCGCGCCGAGCTGGCGCGCTATGCCCGACTCCACCCCGGCACCAGCGGCGGCGAGGGCGCCCGCCGCCTGCTGCGTGAACTCGTGGCGGCCGACCAGGCCGCCCTGGGAGACCCCCGATGAAGGAACGTCGCGCCCTCCGCGGCTACGACCTGCTGCAGCACCCGCGGTACAATCGCGGCATGGCCTTCACCGAGGAGGAGCGCGATGCCCTCGGCCTCCGCGGCCTGCTGCCGCCCCGGGTGGTGACCCTGGAGGAGCAGGTGGAGCGCTCGCTCAAGCACCTCGAGCGCAAGACCACGCCGCTCGAGAAGTACATCTACCTGACCGGGCTGCTCGACCGGGGCGAGACGCTGTTCTACCGCACCGTGATCGACCACATCACCGAGCTGATGCCGATCATCTACACCCCCACGGTGGGCGAGGCGTGCCAGCGCTGGGGCGAGATCTTCCGGCGGCAGCGCGGCCTCTACGTGACGGCCAACGACCGCGGCCGGGTGCGCGACCTGCTCCGCAACTGGCCCGATGCCGACGTGGAGGTGGTGGTGGCCACCGATGGCGAGCGGATCCTCGGCCTCGGCGACCTCGGCGCCCAGGGGATGGGGATCCCCATCGGCAAGCTGGCGCTCTACACCGCCTGCGCCGGGATCCACCCGGCGCGCTGCCTGCCCGTCACGATCGACGTCGGCACCGAGAACCTCGAGCTCCGGCAGTCGCCGTACTACCTGGGGCTCGACCAGCCGCGCCAGCGGGGCGAGGCCTACGCGGCGCTGGTGGCCGAGTTCGCCGACGCGGTGCGCGAGGTCTTTCCCCGCGCCCTGCTGCAGTGGGAGGACTTTGCCACCGACAACGCCTTCCAGGTGCTGGCGGCGCACCGGCATCGGGTCCGCTCGTTCAACGACGACATCCAGGGCACCGCCGGGGTGACCCTGGCCGGCCTGCACGCGGCGTCGCGGGCCACCGCGCGCACCCTCTCGGAGCAGCGGATCCTCTTCTACGGCGCCGGCTCGGCGGCCACCGGGATCGGCGAACTGGTGGTGGCGGCCATGCGGGCCGAGGGGATGCCCGAGGCGGAGGCACGGCGGCGCTGCTGGTTCGTGGACAGCAAGGGGCTGGTCACCGCCGACCGCGGCGACCTGCAGTCGCACAAGCGGCCCTTTGCGCACGCCCATCCGCCGGTGGCCGACCTGGCCGCCGCGGTGCGGGCCCTGCGCCCCACCGCCCTGATCGGGGTGGCGGCCCAGCCGCGCGCCTTCAACGAGCCGGTGGTGCGCGCGATGGCCGAGCACGAATCCCGGCCGATCATCTTTGCGCTGTCGAACCCGACGTCGAAGGCCGAGTGCACCGCGGCCGAGGCCTACCAGTGGACCGACGGCCGGGCCCTGTTCGCCAGCGGTTCCCCGATGGACCCGGTGGAGCTCGACGGCCACCTGTTCACGCCACGCCAGGCCAACAACGTCTACATCTTCCCCGGCCTCGGCCTGGGCGTGGTGGCCACGCAGGCCCGCGAGGTGAGCGACACGATGTTCCTCGCCGCGGCCCGCGCCCTGGCCGGCACCGTGTCGCCCGGCGACCTCGACGCCGGCTCGCTCTATCCCCCGCTCCCCACCATCCGGCGCACCTCGGTGGTCATCGGGGCCGCCGTCGCCCGCGTGGCCCGGCAGGAAGGGCTCGCCACGGTGCCCCTCCCCGACGACGTGGAAGGATGGCTCGCCGCCCGGATGTACGATCCGGTGTATCGCGCGGACGAGTTCGCCTGAGGGACGCGGAGCGAGAGACGAGGGGTCCTCGTCCCGAACGCAGTGAGGGACCTCTCGCCCGCCCACGGCAAGAGGTCCCTCGCGTTGCTCGGGACGAGGGCGCTCCGTGTTCTCGCGTTCTCGCTTAGATTGCCCCGATCCCTACCCCTCGAGCGCCACGATGGACTTCTCGCTTTCCGAAGAGCAGCGCCAGATCCGCGACACCGTGCGCGAGTTCGCCGAGCGCGAGATCGCCCCGCACGTGCTGGCGTGGGACGAGGCCCAGCACTTCCCTGCGGAGGTGATGCAGCAGCTCGGGGCGATGGGGATGCTGGGCGCGATCTTCCCCGAGGAACACGGCGGGGCCGGGCTCTCGTACGTGGACTACGTCCACATCATCGAGGAACTGGCCGCCGTGGAGTCGGGCGTCGCCCTCGGCGTGGCGGCGCACAACTCGCTCGGCAGCGGGCACGTGTACCTGGCCGGCAATGCGGCCCAGCATCGGCGCTGGCTGCCGCGGCTCACCAGCGGCGAGTGGCTCGCCTGCTGGGCCCTCACCGAGCCCGGCTCCGGGAGCGACGCCGCGGGGCTCCGCACCACCGCCGTGCGCGACGGCGACCACTGGGTGCTGAATGGCACCAAGAACTTCATCACCAACGCCTCGCACGCGCAGCTCGCGGTGGTGCTGGCCGTGACCGAGACCGGCGACCCGCGGCGCAGCGTCACCGCGTTCGCGATCGAGATGGACACGCCGGGGATCCGCGCCGGCAAGAAGGAGAACAAGCTGGGGATGCGCACCTCCGACACCGCCGAGCTGGTGCTGGAGAACTGCCGGGTGCCGCACGACCAGGTGCTGGGCCAGGTGGGGCACGGCTTCATTGACGCCATGCGGGTGCTCGACGGCGGGCGGATCTCCATCGCCGCGCTGGCGCTCGGGATCGCGCGGGGCGCGTACGATGCCGCGCGCCGGTACGCCGCGGAGCGCCAGGCATTCGGCAAGCCGATCGGCCACTTCCAGGCGATCCAGTTCATGCTGGCCGACATGGCCATCGAGATCGAGGCGGCACGGCTGCTCTGCTACCGCGCCGCGGTGCTCAAGGACGCCGGGGACAAGACCACCACCTGGTCGGCGATGGCGAAGCTGTATGCCTCGGAGGTGGCGGTGCGCTGCACCGAGAAGGGCGTGCAGATCTTCGGCGGCTACGGCTTCATCAAGGAGTACCCCGCGGAGAAGTACTACCGCGACGTGAAGCTCTGCACCATCGGCGAGGGCACCTCGGAGATCCAGCGGATGGTGATCGCGCGCGCGCTGCTGGGCACCTGAGCCGGGCGACCATGGCGCGCGTGGCCGGCGACCGGCCCGGACGGTAGCTTTCCCCGGGGCCGCCCCCTGCCCGACCGCCCCGGACTCCGCGCGCCCGGAGTGACCCCCGTGCACTGGACCATCGAACCCGGCCCCGACGACCGCTACCTGGTGATCCGCACCGGGGGACAGTTCACCGTCGAGGAGAACCTCGAGATGGTCACGGCGATCCTGGCCCATCCGGCGTGGCGCCCGGGTCAGGCGACGCTGTTCGACCATCGCGACCTCGACATGGGCCAGGCGGGCTACGACGCGATGGTGCGCGCCGCGGCGATCCACCGCGCCCACGAGGACCAGATCGGCGACGGCAAGGCGGCCCTGGTGATGGGGAGCGTCGGGGCGTTCGGCACCGGAAGGCAGTTCGAGATGCTGCTGAGCGGCGAAACCGCCACACGGTTGCGGATCTTCACGTCCATCGAGGACGCCCGGCGCTGGCTGGAGGCGTGAGCACCGTCAGCGGGTCCAGAGTCCCATCAGTTCCTGCACCACCCGCTCCGCCTCGGCGGGATCGCCGCTCCGGATGGCGTCGGTGGTGCAGTGGCGCAGGTGATCCTGCAACAGGACCCGCCCCACGCCGCCGAGTGCCTCCTGCACCGACGCGATCTGCGCCAGCACGTCGGCGCAGTAGCGGCCCTCCTCCACCATCCGCTGCAACCCGCGCACCTGGCCCTCGATCCGGCGGAGGCGCTTCTGAAGCACGTCCTTCGTGTCGGCCTGCATGCCACCTCCGTGGTCAAGGCGCGACGATGCCGCGCGTCGCTCGTCCTGTCTCATTCGCGTGCGTCACGCCGTCCTCAGCCGGAGCGAGTTCGCCACCACGCTCACGCTGCTGAGCGCCATCGCCGCCGAGGCGATCACCGGCGACAACAGGATGCCGAACGCGGGGTAGAGCACCCCGGCGGCGATCGGGATCGCGATCACGTTGTACCCGAAGGCCCAGCCGAGGTTCTGCCGCATGGTGCGCACCGCGCGGCGGGAGAGCGCGATGGCGTCGGCCACCAGCCCCAGGTCGCTCCGCAGCAGTGCCACGTCGGCGGCCTCGATCGCGATGTCGCTGCCGCTACCCATGGCCATCCCCACGTCGGCCCGTGCCAGCGCCGGCGCGTCGTTGATGCCGTCGCCCACCATCGCCACCACCCGACCCTCGGCCTGCAGCCGCGCCACCTCCGCCACCTTCCCGTCGGGCAGCACCCCGGCCACCACGCGGCGGATGCCGGCCTCGGCCGCGATCGCCTCGGCGGTGGCGGCCACGTCGCCGGTCAGGAGCACCACGTCGAGCCCCGCCGCCTGGAACCGCCGCACCGCGGCCGCGCTGCCACGGCGTACCGGATCGGCCGCGCCGAGCACCGCCACGTGCTCGCCATCCAGCGCCACCAGGATCGGCGTGCGGCCCTGGGCCGCGAGGGTGGCAACCAGGGTCGGGTCGTGCACCGCGATGCCGAGCTCGGCAAACAGCGCCGCATTGCCCACGGCGACCCGCCGACCTGCCACCTCCCCCTCGGCGCCCTTGCCCGTCACGGTGCGGAAGGTGGTGGCACTGCGCGGCGCGGCGTCGCGGGCCTCGGCGCCGGTCACGATCGCCCGGGCGAGCGGGTGCTGTGCGGCCCGCTCGATGGCGGCCACCAGCGAGAGCATCTCCTGCTCCGACACACGCGTGCCGGCCACCAGCTGCACATCGGTCAGCACCGGCGCGCCCTCCGTGACGGTGCCGGTCTTGTCGAGCACCACGGTGTCCACGGCCCCGGCGCGCTCCAGGGCCTCGCCGCCCTTGAGGAGCAGGCCCCGCTCCGCGCCGCGCCCCGAGGCCACCATCACGGCGGTGGGGACCGCGAGCCCCATGGCGCAGGGGCAGGCGATGATCAGCACGGCCACCGCCGCGGCGAAGCCGCGGATCGCCCCGTCGCCATCGGCCACCAGGTACCACGCCACGAAGGTGGCGATCGCGATCGAGATCACCACCGGCACGAAGATCGCCGAGATGCGGTCGGCGAGGGCTGCGGTGGGCGCACGCGATGCCTGGGCGTCGCGCAGCAACGACACGATCCGCGACAGCACCGAATCGGCCCCGAGCGCGGTCGCGCGCGCGTGCAGCGCCCCGGTGCCGTTGATGGTGCCGCCGAAGACCGCGTCATCGGTGGTCTTCGCCACCGGCAGGGACTCGCCTGTCAGCATGGACTCGTCCACCACGCTCTCGCCCCAGACCACCTCGCCGTCCACCGGGACCCGCTCGCCAGGGCGGATCACCACCACGTCGCCGTGGCGCACTGCGGCGATCGCGACCTCGTGCTCCACCCCATCGCGCAGCACGCGCGCCGTGGCCGGCTGCAGGTCGGCCAGCGCCCGGAGCGCGCCGGCGGTGCGCCGCTTGGCACGCGCCTCGAAGGCGTTGCCCGTGAGGATGAAGGCGATGATCAGGATCACCGCCTCGTAGTACACGTCGGGTGCGAGGCCTCGCGCCACGAACCACTGCGGCGCCAGCGTGGCCGGCAGCGACCAGAGGAAGGCGGCCCCCGTTCCCACCGCGATCAGCGTGTCCATATCCGCACCG
>CAZNOJ010000109.1:5091-8160 GCA_964574665.1 uncultured Gemmatimonadaceae bacterium | reverse complement strand
ATCCGGTCCTGGAAGCGGCCGGCCGGGTCCATGTTCCACATCGTGTACTTGGCGTCGAAGTACGGGGTGCCGCCGTCGAAGTACCCCGACTGCACCATCACGTGCAGGTAGGGGTTCTCCGCCATCGCCTGCTGCAGCTGCGCGCCGGTGCGGTCGCCGGTGCGGTTCCACGGATTCACCGGCCCGAACAGCCAGTACTGCAGGTCGGTCTTCCAGCCCAGCTGGGTGCGCAGGTAGTCGTTGATGGCCGGCGCGAAGGCGTGGTTCCAGGCCGTGAGCGCCGGGTCGAAGTCGGGCGAGGTGCCGGCGTCCTCGCGATCGAGGCCGCGGTAGCGCGAGTCGAGCCGCCCCACCGTGAGCCCCTGCTCGCGCAGCAGTTCCTTCCAGAAGAACGAGGTGGGGATCGCCATGTTGTGCTGCCGGACCACCGACACGTCGAGGCCGGCGTAGCGGGCGTAGGTGGCAGCCAGCGTCTCGCGCTCCGCCGCCGGCAGCGTGCCGCCGCGGGACAGCGCCGGGATCAGGGTGTTGAGCGTCCACTGCTCCACTTCGGGCAGCAGCTGCGCCAGGGTGCGGCCCTGCAGCGCCGGCTCGAGGGCACGGTGGTACCACGCCGTGGCGGTGTAGTACGGCAGCACCAGCGCGTCGGCCACCGGGCCGCTGCGCGCCACGCCGAGGTCGGTGGGGCTCACCAGGATCACGCCGTTGAAGAACATCCAGTGCGAGCCCTGCAGCCGGCCGGCGAGCCCGGCCACGCGGGTGGTGCCGTACGATTCGCCGATCAGGTACTTGGGACTCGTCCAGCGACCGTGCCGCGTGACCCAGGCGTCGAGCCACTTGGCCAGGTAGGTCACGTCCTCGTTGACACCGAAGAACTGGGCCCGCGCCGCGTCGCCGATGATCCGCGAGAAGCCCGTGTTGACCGGGTCCACGTACACGATGTCTGCCACGTCGAGGATCGATTGCGGGTTGTCCTGCACCCCGTACGGCTGCACGGGGTAACCCTCGTCGTCAATGTTGAGGATCTTGGGGCCCGTGTACGCCACGTGCATCCAGAGCGACGCCGATCCCGGGCCGCCGTTGAACGAGATCACCAGCGGGCGGGTGGCGAGGTTGCTGGTGCCCTGGCGCTTGTAGTAGGTGTAGAACATGGACGCGACCGGCTTGTTGTCGGCGTCCCACACCGGCTGCGTGCCGACCGTCACGTCGTACGTCACCGTCTGGCCGCGGATCGTCACCTGCTGCCCGGTGCGCGTGACCGACGAGTCGGCGATGATCCGGATCGGCGGGTCGGTGGGCGTGGACGCGGCGCG
Organism: uncultured Gemmatimonadaceae bacterium; assembly: GCA_964574665.1. Taxonomy (GTDB): domain Bacteria; phylum Gemmatimonadota; class Gemmatimonadetes; order Gemmatimonadales; family GWC2-71-9; genus Palsa-1233. Next base: position 6,847 of record CAZNOJ010000109.1, on the reverse strand, counting down.
GTTCTGGCCGCCCCCGGCGGCCGGCGGGGTCTGCTGGGCGGCGAGCGGAGCCGCCACCGCCAGGGCGAGGGCGGCGACGCGACGGAGGTGCGAGATCGTCATCGGGATCCGTATGGGGTGAGGGACCCCCGAACGTATCGCCGCGGGGCGGGGGGCGCCATAGCGGCCACCCCGCCTGCTCCCGGCGGTCTCCCGGGTCTCGTGGGGTCTCGTGGGGTCTCGCGAGTCTCGCGGGTAAACCCGCGGCTCGGCTGGTGTCGCTAAAGCGACTTCGGTTCTCGGAGTCGTTGGTTTCGTCGCGTCAGCGACATCAGCCGAGCCGTCGCTTCAGCGACGAGCCCCGCCCCTACTTCCGCTTCCGCGCCACCGCGGCGACCACCGCGGCGGTCGCGGCCACCGCCCCCGCCACCTTGGCGGCCTTGGCCAGCTTGGCCCGCTTGGCCTTCCCCGCCGACTTGGCCTTCTTCTTGGCCACCGCCTTGCGAATCTCCACCGCCGCCTTGGTGAGCGCTGCCGCCGCGCCGGCCCGCACCGCCGCCCGCGTTCCCGCGCTCGACGCCGCCTTGGCCACCTTCTTGGCTTCCTTCACCGACCGCTTCACCGAGGTCTTGGCCTTCTTGACGGCCGTGGTGGCCTTCTTCGTGATGCGTGCCATGGGGGAATCTCCGTTGGTTGTTAGTCGTTGGGCACAGCTCTCGGGACTCAGGACTCAGGACTCACTTCTCAGGACGTCCTGCAACCCCGGCCACGCCTCGCCGTTGTACGCCGCGATGGTCCTCAGGTAGTGACGTCCCCGGTCGCCGTGCGTGGACAACAGCGCCTCGGCCGACCGCCGCACCGTGGCCTCGTCGGCCAGGGCGCCCTCCTTCTCCTCCGCGATCGAGCCGTTGTCGTGCTTGACGCCGCAGCCGTCCAGGAACGCCACCTGCAGCTCCGGCTCCAGCTCCACGTACAGCAGCTGCAGCAGCCGCAGCTCGTCGCCGAACCCCTCGAGCTTCCGGGTCACGATCGCCCGCGCCAGCTGCTCCACCGGCCACTTGCGGAGCGTCTCCGGCCGGAACCCGCCCCCCTTTTGGACCATCGCCTGGATGTACGACGCCCGGGCATCGCGGTCGTTCACCAGTTCATGGGAGACCAGCCGGAGCCGGGTGTCGAGCGGGAGGGAGCGGTAGGGGGATGCGTGCGACACCAATAGTCCTTGGCAGAGGTGAAGCAAGGTAGCAAAGTGTCCTCGTCCCGAGCGAAGCGAGGGACCCCTTGCCCGGTCGAGAGGTCCCTCGCTTCGCTCGGGACGAGGTCGTGCTCAGCCTGCCGTGAGCTGCTTCACCAGCCGCTTCGGCGCCGTCATCCGCCACCCCTCCGCCAGCAGCTCCTTCACCTCGCCCCAGTCGGGATTCTTGTCGAGCCGCACCCCGACCCAGCCGCTCTTGCCCACGTAGGGCGGCGAGAAGAAGCGGTCGCCATCGGAGGCGACCAGGAACTGCTGGTTCTCCCTGGTGGACTTGATCCACACCCCTGGCCGGCCGCCGCCGTGATGGTCGTTGGCGTCGGCGTACATGGCGTAGAGCTTGTTCCTGACGCGGAACGTGGGCGCCCCCCACGCCTCCACCTCGTGCGCCTCGGGGAGCGCCAGGGCAAGCTTCCGGAGCCGGGTGAGGGGGGAGGGAGGCATGGAAGGAATGTACAGGGGAAGTGCGGCGTGAGTCTTCGTCCCCAACGAAATGAGGGACCCCACGGCAAGCGAAAGGGACAGGGG
>CAZNOJ010000109.1:791-5081 GCA_964574665.1 uncultured Gemmatimonadaceae bacterium | reverse complement strand
GGGGCGTTTGTCTCCCCCCCTCCGCATGGGCGCCACCCCGCGGCATGCTAACGGGACCGGGGGCCCTCACTTCGTTCGGGACGAGGCAGTCCATTCCCCAGGACCCAGGACTCACACCTCACTTCTTCCGTATATTCCCGCATGCTCCCCACTGTCCTCGGCGTCGCCGCCATCGCGATCCTCGGCTTCATCGCCTGGACCTGGAACCGCCTGGTCGCCCTCCGCGCCGCGCGCGACGCCGCGTGGGCCTCGGTGGACGCCCTCCTCAAGCGGAGATCCGACCTGGTCCCCCAGCTGGTGACCCTGGTCAAGGGCGCGATGCGCTACGAGGCCGACACCCTCACCGCCGTCACCGAGGCGCGCAGCGGCGCCGTGGGCGCCGAGTCGGCGCGGCGGCTGATCGCGGTGGTGGAGCAGTACCCCGAACTCAAGGCCAACGCACAGATCCTCCGGCTCCAGGAGCAACTGGTGGAGACGGAGAACGACATCGCCTCGGCGCGCCGCTACTTCAACGCCGTGGTGCGCGACTACAACATCACCCGCGAGTCGTTCCCCACCCTGCTCGTGGCCACCCCCCTGGGCTTCCGCCCCGCCACCTACTTCGAGGTGGACGAGGACGAACGCGCCGTGCCGGGAGGTCTCCGATGATCCGCCGGTCGCTCGTCACTCGTTGCCTGACGCTTGTCGCAGCGCTCCTCGCTCCGATACAGCTCCGGGCCCAGGACACCGGCTGGCGGATCACCGGGTTCCACGCCGACTACACCATCGGTGCCGACCGCTCCATCGAGGTGACCGAGCGGATTGACGTGGACTTCGGCCCGCTCGAGAAGCACGGCATCTACCGCGAGATCAACACGCGCTACCGTCGCGTGGGCGGGCCGGGCGCGGCGCTGCAGGCGGGCACCGTGGACTACGACCTCGAGCTCCTCGGCGTGACCGACGGCCAGGGCCGCAACCTCCAGACCAGCGTCGAGCGCGGCGGCCGCTTCCGCGTCCGCATCGGCGATCCCGACGTGACGATCTCCGGCCCGCAGACCTACCTCATCTCCTATCGCCTCGAGAAGGGACTCGGCTTCTTCGACGCGCACGACGAGCTCTACTGGCAGGTGACCGGCACGGAATGGCCGGTGCCGATCGAGCGCGCCTCCGCGCGCGTGCGCCTGCCGGAACACCAGCCGGCCGACTCCGGCTACGCCGCCTGGTGCTACGCCGGCTGGGCCGAGTCGAATGCGTCGGATCGCTGCACGGCGGAGGCCACCGCATCCGGGGAGTTCCGGTTCTCGGCGACCCAGCTCGATCCCGGCGAGGGGCTCACCCTGGTGGCCGCCTTCCCCAAGGGGATCGTGCCCGAACCCACCGCCGCCGAGCGCACCCGCGAACGCCTCGGCTTCTGGTGGCCCGCGGCCCTCCCCATCCTGGCACTCCTCGGCATGTTCCGGCAGTGGAACCGCACCGGCCGCGAGCCGCCGTCGGGCAGCATCGTGCCGCAGTGGAAGCCGCCGGAAGGGTTGCCGCCGGGTGCGGCGGGGACGCTGGTGGACCAGCGCGCCGGCATGGACGACATCGTGGCCACCATGCTCGACCTGGCCGTGCGCGGCTACGTCACCATCCGCGAGGTGCCGCCCGAGGGCGTGCTCGCCTCCGACTCGTTCGTCGGCAAGGCGCTCCGCTCCCTCGGACTCGGCAAGACCGACTGGGAGGTGACCACCACCGACAAGTCGCGGAACGACCTCACCCGCTACGAGAAGATGGTTTACGCCGGGGTGCTCGAGGGCGCCACGTCGCGCAAGATGAGCGACCTGCACAACGACTTCTACAAGCACATCCCCAAGATCTACTCGGCGATGTACGACGAGACGGTGGAACGCGGCCTCTTCCTCAAGCGCCCCGAGTCCACGCGCAACAAGTGGCTCGGCGTCGGCTTCGGCGTGATGGTCCTGGCCCCGCTGTTCGGCTTCCCGCTCCGGAACGCGGTGCTGGCGATCGCGCTCGTGCTGGCGGGACTGGTCGTGGTGATCTTTGCCCACGCGATGCCGGCGATGACGCCCGAGGGCGCGAAGCAGTACGCCGCCATCAAGGGGCTCAAGGAGTACATCACGCGGGCGGAGAAGCTCGAGCTGGAGATGTCGCAGGCGCCCAGGAAAACCACCCAGCTCTTCGAGACCCTGCTTCCCTACGCGGTGGCACTCAAGGTGAGCGACATCTGGCTCGACCAGTTCGCATCGGTGCTCGCGTCGCAACCGCCCACGTGGTACGTCGGCGCGCACCCTGGTGCATTCAACGCGGCGTCATTCAAGAGCTCGTTCGCCGACTTCACCACCGCGGCGAGCCGCACCATGGGGTCGAGCCCGGGGTCCAGCAGCGGCAGTGGTGGCGGCGGGAGTGTCGGTGGGGGCGGTGGTGGAGGCGGGGGCGGATCTTGGTGAAACCCCATCCCGGCGCGGAACACGCGCGTGCCTCGCGGCTGAGGCCGCGGCGCGGCTGCTGTCGCCGAGGCGACGGAGACCCTCGTCCGCTCGCGGGTGACCCCGCCGCCGCTTCGCGGGGCGGGGCAAGCCCGCGGCTCGGCTGCTGTCGCTTCAGCGACGAGCAGGGGCGAGGCAATGCCTCGCCCCTACGGGAGAGTCTCCGTCACCCTCCACCTGACCTGGAACCCTGCGGTGCCGCGGATGTCGGTGGAGGCCTGCTCGCCCGGTGCGGGGAACCACGCACTCCATTCGCGATCGGCGTCGGTGGGCTTGGCGGCGAGCGGCAGGTCGAACCAGTAGCCGTTGGGCGGGTCGTTGATCGCCATCGAGCGATTGCGGGTGGTTTCCGCGAGCCAGAACTTCCCCGGGATGATCACGCGTCCGTCCTCCACGCGCACCGCCGCGTGGTCAAGCGTGGCGCCGATCCGCTTCTTGCTGCGGTTATTCGACACCAGCACGGCGGAGAACCCGCCGTAGCTCGCCGTGTCGGGTGCGGCGCGGCCCTCGGGCATGCGGATCTCGATCAGCAGGTCGAGTTCCGAGCCGCCCAGCGTGGGTGGCTTGGGGGCGGTGAGCACCAGGAAGCCGGCGATGCCGCCGGCGATCGCGCCGGTCACCAGCAGCGCAATCCCCTGCACCTTCCACCACGGTGCGTCGGCGCCGAGCATGCGCGCCGTCACGATCGCGGCGATGATGCCGAGGATGATGCCGGCGGGGATGATCAGGAACACCACCGCGTAGCCGCGGGCGCCTTCGAAGTCGCTGACGCCGAGGGCGCGGGTCACGGCGTCGCCCAGGACGAGGCCGAGGGTGCCGCCGGCGATGGCGGTGAGGAGGGCGATCAGGCCGGTGCGCATGGGGTCACTCGCGGCGGCGGTCGGTGAGCACGGCGAACAGTGCGCCCGCCGCGCCGAGGAGCGAGAGCCCCGCGCCGGGGACGGCGAGGAAGGTGAGCGACTCCTTGGCCGCGTCGGTGCTCCCGAGACCAGGCGCCCTGAAGCCGGCGAAGAGCCAGAACACCGAGTAGATCAGGGCGCCCGCGCCGATCGCGACCGCGCTCCAGCGCCCCACGGTGCCCATCCCGGTGAAGAGCACGATCGCGGCGATGGCGCCGAGTGCGGCGGCGCCGATCCCGCCGCCGTGCATGTGCGCGCGCTTCAGGTAGTCCCACGACTTCGCCACCACCGCGTCCTTGGCCGCCGTGTCACCGGCATACGCCGTGGCCACCACCGCGGCGCCGCTCGCCTCCAGGCGTCCCTTCACGGCGTCCTCCCTGAAGCCGAAGATGCCGCCCAGGATGAAGCCGTAGAGGACGGAGCAGAGGGCCAGCACGGCGCCGGCGCGAATCGGCGTGGGGATCGGTCGGAGGTCCATCGTGGTTCTCGCGGAAGGGGACGGGAGAACATACTGCGGAGCCGGGAATCGGGTTACGGGGGTGTCGGCCCGACGCGACGGCGGGGGTCGCGGCGTCGGGGGGGGCCGCGGTTCTGCTCGTCGCTAAAGCGACGGCTCGGCCATGGTCGCCGACACGATTCCGCTCGTCGCTAAAGCGACGGCTCGGCTGATGTCGCTAAAGCGACCTTGGCATCCAGGATGGGTGGGTATTCGTCGCTTTAGCGACACCAGCCGAGCCGCGGGTTTACCCGCGAGCGGACCGGGGTCACCCACGAGAGGGCGGGGGTCTCCGTCGCTTCAGCGACACCAGCCGAGCCGCGGGTTTGCCCCGCCCCGCGAGCGACCACGGGTCACCCGCGAGCGGGCACGGACCTCCGTCGCTTCAGCGACACCAGCCGAGCCGCGGGTTTGCCCCGCCCCGCGAGCG
>CAZNOJ010000109.1:0-691 GCA_964574665.1 uncultured Gemmatimonadaceae bacterium | reverse complement strand
ACCACGGGTCACCCGCGAGCGGACGCGGGAGCCTCGCGCCTACCCGCGCGGGCCCTGTGTCGGCCATCCATCAATCGCCTGGTCGGGGTGATGTGTGTGCTGTGACGTGATGTAGGTCACTGCCTGCTCAAGGGTGCGCGGTGACACGGAGATCACTGCAGACCCCTTGGCCCAACGCAAGGGGTGTGCGCGATCCCCGGGAAGCGCGTTGATATGGTGGGCCGTTCCGCCCTTCATTCTCTGAAGGAGTCGTGGCAGCGAGGTGGTCGGATGCACTCGCAGGAGCAGGTGCAGGTGCGTCGAGACGATGCCCATCGCGAGGATGCGGGTTCGCTCCTGTCTCGCGATGACGGGAAGCTGATCAGCGAGGATCCGGGCCCGCGCCAAGTCGATGAGCGGAGCCCGATTCCTGGTGGTCCAGATCACGTGCAGGAAGATCCGGTCGTGCATGCCGGAGAATCACGCGAGGCCGGTGGCAGTCGAGCCATCGGATCACGCAGGAGGGGGCCAGGATGATGCGAGCTCCCCCGTCGCTGGAGCGACGGCTCGGCCATGGTCGCCGACACGATTCCGCTCGTCGCTAAAGCGACGGCTCGGCTGATGTCGCTAAAGCGACCTTGGCATCCAGGATGGGTGGGTATTCGTCGCTTTAGCGACACCAGCCGAGCCGCGGGTTTACCCGCGAGCGGAC
>CAZNOJ010000108.1:0-8615 GCA_964574665.1 uncultured Gemmatimonadaceae bacterium | reverse complement strand
GGGGTTCGCGCACCGGGCGCAGTGTTGCGACGAGCTGATCCGGCTTGTTGCCGATGCCGATCAGGGTGGAGGTCGCGGCGCCGGCCGCGGCGTTGAGGGCAAGGTGGCGCACCCAGGCACCGAGGATGGTCCTGGCGCTCACCGGGTAGTGGACCAGTTGCAGGAGGTCACCGCCGTCCACCCCTGTCAGCTCAGCGCGAATCAGCGTTCCGGCAACGTCGATCTGGATGGGCGTCGTGGCACCGGCGCGACGCGCGGCAGCGATGGCGACCGCCTGTGCGCTGCGGCGTGCCGCGAGCACGGCCGGGCCGATCTCGCCGTACCCCGTCTCGGCGTCGCGACGGATTGCCTCGGTGGTGAGCGGCGCACCGTCTCCTGCCAGCCGGAGCACCGCGGCGTTGATCGCGAAGGTGTCGTGGTCGTCGAGCAGGATCGGTTCAGTGTCCTCCTCGACACTGCGATCGAGCGGCAGTGGCAGGCCGAGGGTCTGCCTCCAGAACCAGGTCGGCGGATCGCTGAAGGCCCGGGCCAGATGGTCGAGGGTCACTTCGGTGAGTGGCCCCGTGGTCGCCAGCGGTGCGTCGAGGAATTCCGGAATCCGGCGATCGCCGGCGAGTACCGCTTCGGCGGCCGTTGCCCACCGCCGTGATGCGTTCTGGAGCGGCAGCGGACCCCGCTCGTCCGAGGCGGCACCGAACAGCCGTGGCGCGAAGGGTTGCAGCGGCTCGTCGATCAGCAGCCGCAGGTGCGGCTGGCTCTCGTCGGCGGTCGCCGCGATCTGGTCCACGGCATCGAACACCTCGCTCACCGCCACCGACGCCGAGCGAAGGGCGTTGTCGGTGATCGAGCGGCCGGTCCAGGTGAGGTGCACCGCGTCGCTCGCGGAACGGATCGCGTCGCGGAAGGCGTCGAGGGCATCTTCGCGCGGATCGGGGTCCTCGGCCTCGAGCGGATCCGCCGTCCCATCGTGTCGCGACTGGAGCAGGATGTCCCACGGGGGAGTGCCGCCACCGCGAGGGAAGCGGCCATCATCGAGGCCCGCGATGCAGACGACCCTGGCCGGCAGCACGGCACCCGGCTCGAGGCGGCAGATCCGGATTCCACCCCGCAGGTGCCCCGACACGGCATCGCTCTCGAGCGCCTCCGCGACCATCGGGGTGAGGGTGCGGAAGGTGAGCTGTGCGGCACCGTCCATCGAGGCCGCCTGGTCGAGCACCGTTGCCATCGACTGCCGCAGTTCCTTGAGCGCCTCGGCATCGTCACTGCCCCAGGCGCGCACCATCGCGGTGAGGAATCCGTCGATCACCATCGGCCACGCTGTCACCGGGCGGGTCTGCGACAGCTCGCCGTTCCATCGAATCAACCGCTCGACCCAGGAGTCCAGCCGGATCACCAGATCGGCCTCGGGGTCGTCGAGTTCCGGGTGCGAGGGGTGTCGCTCTGTGAGCTTGGCGAGGCCTGCCCGCCAAGTGCCGTCCTCGAGTGCCGGGAGCTCGTACCCCTCCGATCGATGCGCGCCGTCGATGCCCCAGCGGATGCGGGCCTCCTCGGCCATCACATCGAGCCGGTGCAATTCCTCAGCGCGAATCCCCGCGGCGTGCCGGATGGGCGGGTGCTCGAGCAGCGACAGGATCTCGCGACGGCCGAAGCGACGGGCAAGTGCGTCGAGCAGGGCGGCGACTGCCGCGCCGATCGTGGAGCGATTGCGCCACGGCCGGCCTGCCACCTCATAGTGCAGACGTGGCAGTCCTGGTTCGTGGGTGCCGAACACGGCGTCCACGGCGGGGAGGTATCCCTCGAGGTCGGTCAGGTAGAGGGTGATGTCGTGCGGCTCGAGGGTCGGGTCCTGTCCGAGATGCCAGGCCACGTGTTCGCGGATCACCTCGAGTTCGCGGATCGCGGTGTGACAGCGATGGGCGCGCAGCGTCGTGTCGGAGGTGTGGAGTGACGCAGGCGCCAGCAGTTCGCCCCCGAGTCGGCGTTGGACCGCGCCGAGGACGCTGGACTGGTCGGCCAGGGGATGGCGGCGCTCGAGCTGGACGCGTTCAATGCCGGGGAGCCCACGGACTGCCGCGATCGCTGCTGGCCGCCGCCGCGGGCGAGCGGAGTCGGACGTGGACTCGTCCGGAACCAGAAGATGCCATCGCACCGGTCGCCGAGTGGCCACCGTGTGCAATGCATCGCGGAGCAGCGGGGGCAGGGTTGCATCGCTGGCGAGGAGGATCACGGCAGGCCAGCGCGATTCATCGGCCGTGCCGCCATTGACCGCCTGCTGCCACTCGAGGTGCCGTGCCACCAGCGACGGCTCGTCGGTGTCGCGGGTCAGTTCCTTCCAGAGCGTTGCCTGCCAAGCCTCGTCGGGGGCGTCGCTGAGCGCGAGGGCGCCACCCTCCCACGCCGCGAGCAAGGCGGGGCGATGCAGCATCGCGTCGAACAGTCGTGCCGCGAGCCGTCGGGCGAAGGAGATCCGGACCATCGGGTCGGCGTGGGTGGCGCTCCGGGCGATCGATGCCGGCAGGCGGTCGGCGATGGTGGGCAGCAGCGCGGTGATCCGCCACGCCAGTGCTCCCCGGGTCCACGACCGGCTGGCGGTGCCGTGCAGACGTTCGAGCAGGGTGGTCGGCGAGGGAAGGTCGAGCGAGGCGGCAATGCCGTCGCGCCTCGCCACGGCGAGGACCAGGTGTCGGCGCACGGCGTGGTGACGCACCATCACCATCGGCGCGTCGAATGGTCCGGGCAAGAGCGCATCGAGGTCGTCGAGCACCGCCCCCGTGAGCGCTGTGAGGTCGGGCGCCTCGATCAGGGTCAGGCCGGTGGCGAAGCGGTCCGGCGACGTGCTGGGCATCGCGATCCTTGCGGAACGGGGGGATTCAGCCAAGTGGTGATGATCCTACGGGGGTGTGACACTCCCCGCCACCCGGCCCCGCGACCCGACTGTCACACCCCCCTCTGATCGTATCGGGAGGCCGGCACGAGGTCGGCCCCTGGGAACCGAGGAGGGATGATGCGGCGGATGATGGCAGCGGTGGCGCTGGTCGGGACCGTGGCGTGTGGCGGCGACAGCACCGGCCCCAGCGCCTCATACGAGACGATCGCAGGAACCTACGCCGGTGAGCTGGGCGGGGTCAGTCAGGGCGTCGCCCTGGTGGGCGATTTCACCCTCACCATCTCGCAGTCGTCGGGCTCGCTGTCCGGGACCTACGGAATCGATGGCGCCCTGAGCGACGGCATCAATGCGGTGGCCGTTGCGGGAAGCGGCACGCTCACCGGAACCATCGCCGCCGGCAACAACCCCTCGGTGAACCTGACGATTCGCCCCAGCATCTGCAGCCAGCGGACCGCACAGTTCTCGGGCACCTACGACTCCGCCAATCGGCGGATCACGCTCCAGGGACCCGTCTACATCCTGGAGAATGACTGCTCGATCTTCCTGACATATCCCATGAACGTGATCCTCCAGCGGTGATCGCCACACGCTGATCGCATTCGACTGATCGACGCATGTTGCTCCGACTCATCTCTCCTGGAGATCACGATGCATCGTCGCATGGCAATCATCAGCCTGGCCTTCCTCATCACGGGCTGCGTCAGCACCAACATGGCACTGCTCGATCCCAGCGTCCGGCTCGCCCCGATCTGCCCCGACGGCGTCGCGCTCTTCACCGCGGCAGATCGGGTCGGCAAGGAGTTCCGGGAGGTCGCCATCCTGAACTCGAGCGGGGAAACCGGCTCGACGAGCGAACGCGGGATGTACGACTCGATGCGGAAGAAGGCCGCCGAGGCCGGGGCCAACGGCATCATCCTGGGCAACATCGTCGAGCCGAATGCCGGGACGAAGATCGTCGGCGCGCTGTTCGGTACGGGATCGCAACGGAAGGGAACCTCGACAGCGATCTACATCCCGTCGGATTCGACCCGGGTGCAGGAAGCCTGCAACGGTGTGGAGAATCGAGCGACGACGCGGTCGTGAGCACCTGGATGGAGCCGTGAGGGGTTACCTTCTCACGACCCACGACCAACGACTCGCGACCCCGAATGCGCCAAGCCGCCAAGCTCCAGCGCTGGCTCGACCTCATCGCCGCCCTCCTCGACCGGCACTACGGCGCCACCCTGGTCGAGCTCCGCGGCGCCGTGCCCGCCTATGCCAAGGGACGGGCCGAGTCGGCACGCCGCACCTTCGAGCGCGACAAGGACGAACTCCGGAGACTCGGCGTGCCGATCGTCACCACCGGCGATCCCGGTGACCCGGAACCGCGCTACCTGCTCCGTCCGGGAACGTTCTACCTCCCGTACCTGGCGCTGGCCTCCGAACGCGGGCTCAAGAGCCCGCGGCGCATCGACCGCCACGGCTACGCCGCCATCGGCGACTGCGAGTTCACCCCCGACGAACTCGCCCTCCTCGCCGATGCCGCCGCACGCGCCGCCGAACTCGGCGACCCGGAGCTCGCCGCCGACGCCCGCCGCGCCGTGGCCAAGCTGGCACTCGACGTCCCCCGCGACGCGATCACCCCCACCCCCGGCGTGCAGGTGGCACCGACCACCCCTGCCGCCGACGCCACGACCCTCGCCGCCATCACCGACGCGCTCCTCCGCCGCAAGCAGCTGTCGTTCACCTACTACGGCATCGAACGCGACGAGACCGAACGCCGCACCGTGTTCCCGTACGGCCTCACCTACACCAGCGGACACTGGTACCTGCACGGCCACGACCCCGCACGCGGCGCGGTGCGCCGCTTCCGCGTGTCGCGGATGCACGAGGTGACCGTCAACCCGAAGGCCCCCGGGACGGAGGACTTCGAGATCCCTGCGTCGTTCTCGCTCCACGAGGTCGCCCGGAATGTCCCGCCCTGGGCCCTCGGCGACGACCCGCCAGTGGAGGCCACCCTCCGCTTCCACGCCGCCAACGGCCACAGCCGCGCGGCCCGGAAACTCGGCACCGCCACCCGCCACGACCCCACCACGGTCCGCTTCCACGTCCGCCGCCGCGAGCCGTTTCTTCGCTGGGTCCTTTCACTCGGCGGCGATGCCAGGCCGATGGCGCCTCCCGACCTGGTGCGCGAGTTCGACGCGCTGGTGACGCGGACCGCAGAGGCCGCAGAGTGAACACCGCCGCCAACCGTTTCCGCCGCCTGATGGTGGTGCTCCCCACCTTCGCCGAGTCGCCCACACAGTCGCTCGGCGCGCTGAGCGCCCGGCTCGAGGTGTCGCCAGCCACCCTGCTCGCCGACCTTTCCGCCCTCGTGGAGCGCTACGAGGACCTCGCCGGCTTCGAGGAGCCGATCGGCGTCACGATCGACGGCGACACGGTATCGCTCCGTACCGACCACTTCCTCCGGCCGATGCGGGTCTCGATGGCCGAGCTGTGTGCGCTCGAGCTCGGGCTCGCGGTGCTGGCGCAGCACACGCGGGAAGCGCGCGATCCGCTGGTCGCCGCGACGCTCGAGAAGCTGGGGCGCTGCATTGCGTCGCTGCCGCAGGATCATCGCTGGGCCACGCTGCGCGGGACCGCTCTCCACGAATCGGGTGGCGAGGCGCTCGATGCGCTCCGTCGTGCGCTCCGTCGTGGCCGGGTAGTCGAGTTCGATTATCACCGTCCCACCGAGCTCGAAGCCGAGGCGCGCGTGGTCCGGCCGTATGCAGTGCTGTATGCTCGCGGGTGCTGGTACCTGGCGGGGTGGTGCGAGACGGCGGATGCCATGCGGCTGTTCCGGATCGACCGGATCGGCGAGGTCACGCTGACCGAGCGCGTGCACCAGGTGCCGGCGGAGTTCACCGCCGAGTCGCTGATGGTGGATGGGCGGCCGTGGGTGAGTGATGTGCCGTCGCCGATGATGACCGTGCGCTACTCGCCGGCGATCGCGCGGTGGATCGCCGAACGCGATGGCCTGCCGCTCGAGGGCGACGGCAGTGCGGTCCGGACGATGCCGCTCGGCGATCGCGAGTGGGCGGTGCGGCATGTACTGCAGTACGGACCGGATGCGCGGGTGGTGGAGCCCGCGGACCTGCGCCAGGAGGTCCGGGCCCGCCTCGAACGGATCCGCGCCCTCGGCGCCTGACGACCGGCTAGGCGGTGCAGGCCGTCGGCCCCGGACCTGACCCCGTCCAATCCCGCCCCGCCCGTTCGTCCCCCTCTTCACACAGATTCCTGACCACCGGCCCGTGACCCCGCGGGCCCAGGCCGGGTCCTGACAGAGCCCCCTACGGAGGATCGCCGCGATGTCCCGCCTGCCCACCGCCACCACCTTGCTCGCCACCCTCGCCCTGGTTGCGGGATGCAACGACGATCCCACGGGGCCGGGGGACGCCACCCTGACCCTCACGGTCACCCCGATCGCGATCACCATCGTGCAGGCGACCGTGGACAACGTGCAGATCTCCGTCCAGCGCCAAGGTTCCATCGAGGACGTGGACCTGGCCTTGACCGGCGGCGCGGAAGGGGTGACCGGCCTGATCCAGAACATCTCCGTGGACGGCAACACCACCACCGCCACGCTCCGGATCACGGTGGCCGGCGACGTCGCCCCAGGCAACTACACGTTCATGGTGATCGCCCAGAACGAGGACGCCGACGACGCCACCCAGATCGTCACCGTGACCGTGGTGCCCGAGGGCGGCGGCGGCGACCTGCAGTCCTGACGGGCCCTGTACAACCGACACGCCGGCGACACCGTATCGTTGCGCATCCCCTTCTTCGGATGCGCTCCGTGCACAAGGTCCTGATCCTCGCGATGCTCGCCCTGCCCGCCCTCGCCGCGGCGCAGGGCCAGCCCTGCTCCACGCCCGCCTTCCGCGCCTTCGACTACTGGATCGGCGAGTGGGAAGTGCGCGACACCGCCGGCACCGTGATCGGCCACCAGTCCATCACCCGCATCGGCAACTGCGGCATCGCCGAACACTGGCAGCCGCGCGGCGGCGCCGGCGAGGGCCGCTCGATCTCGTGGTACTCCCCCGCCGACTCGTCGTGGAACCAGCTCTACCTGGGCGCCGGCGGCTGGCGCCCGGTCTACCGCGGCATGGTGAACGCCGAGGGCGAGATCGAGATGTCGGAGTCTGCCGACGATGTGCCCGCCGGACGCGCGATCACGAAGATGCGCTACTACAAGAAGCCCGGCGGCCTGCAGCAGGTGCAGTGGAGCTCCACCGACCGCGGCCAGACGTGGACCGTGGGGTTCGTGGGGAACTACACGCCGAGGCCGTAGGGGCGAGGCGTCGTTCCTAGGCAATCCTCGGCAACACGCACCGCACCACGGTCCCCTCGCCCGCCACCGAGTCGATCTGCAAGGACCCGCCGGCGCGCGCCATCACCTGGTCGGCCATCGCGAGCCCCAGCCCGGTGCCGCCGGCCTTGGTGGTGTAGAACGGCCGGCGCACCATCGCCAGCACGTCGGGCGTCATCCCGGTGCCGGTGTCGCGCACCTCGATGATCACCTGCCCCGTCCGCGTGTGGCCCGGCTCGCCATCGCGCACCGACAACGTGACCGTGCCGCCCTTCGGCATCGCCTCGCGCGCGTTGGTGACCAGGTTGAGCAGCACCCGCTCCATCTCCTTCTGCGGCGCGAAGACCCGCCGCCCCCGGGCACTGGCGTCAATCACCAGCTCCTGGTTGGGCCCCAGCGCCCCGCGCAACAGGAGCGCACAATCCTGCAGCAACTCCGCGGGGTCGAGCACCACCGGCCCCTCCACCTGGTTGTGCCCGAACTGCAGCACCGTGCTGGCCAGGTCGCGACTCCGCGCCGCGGCATCGCGCACCGCCTGCAAGGACTCCAGGACCGTGGGGTCGGTGACGCACTCCATGGCCAGCTCGGCGTTGGCGTCCACCACGTGCAGCAGGTTCTTGAGGTCGTGTGCCACCCCCGCCGCCAACCGGCCCATCCCCTCGTAGCGGCTCAGCTCGCGCAGGTGCTGCTGGTACATCCGGAGCGAGTCCTCCGCCTGCACCCGACCGCCCTCCTCGAACAACCGCGCCACCGCCGCCGCCACGTCGGCGGCGAACTCGCGATCACTCGCCTCCCACACCCGCGGCCCGCCGATGTGCTCGTGGCACACCACGCCCACCAGCGCCCCGGCGCGATAGATCGGCGCGTCGAGCATGGCCCCGATGCCGAGCGGCCGCAGGTAGCCGGGCAGCAACTCGGCCACGGCGGGCTCGGTCTCCACGTTGGGCACCAGGAGTGCCCGCGCGTTGCGGAGCGCCTCGAAGTACGACGGGAACTGCTCCACGCGCAGGATGGTGCCGTCCACCACCACCTCGCCGTCGGCGCGATGGAGGAAGTAGAGTCGCACCGCGTCGCCCTCGCTGGTGGTGAGCCAGACCGAGAAGCGGCCGACGCCCAGGGCGTTCACGGCCACGCGGGCCACCGTGTGGATCGCCTCGCGCACGGACTGCCCCGCGGTGACGTTGATCCGCGCGAGGGCGAGCAGGGCCTGGTCGAAGGCGTTCTTGGACTTGGGACGGGGCATCCGGGCTCCCGGGGGCGATCCGAAGAATCTACCTCCAGTATCGGATGGGGCGAGGGTCGTGTCGGGGTGGGTGGCGACCGGCGGGTCGGGTGTCGCGCGTGCTCGCGGGTGACCCCGCCGCCGCTTCGCGGGGCGGGGCAAGCCCGCGGCTCGGC
>CAZNOJ010000107.1:0-8771 GCA_964574665.1 uncultured Gemmatimonadaceae bacterium | reverse complement strand
ATCTCGGTGCGGACCTGCACCTGGTTGATCCCCATCAGGTTGTACTCGACCGGGTCCTCGGCGGTCATGATGTTGGTGTCGGCGGTGTTGATCCGCGACAGGCAGGAGTACAGCGTGGTGGTCTTGCCCGACCCCGTCGGGCCGGTCACCAGCACCATCCCGTACGGATTCAGGATCGCCTTCATCAGGTCGGCCTCGGCCTTGGGCTCGAACCCGAAGGTGGTCAGGTCCAGGGTCAGGTTGCCCTTGTCCAGGATCCGGAGCACGATCTTCTCGCCGAACAGGCAGGGCAGCGTGGACACCCGGAAGTCGATCACCCGGGCTCCCATCTTCAGCTTGAGCCGCCCGTCCTGGGGGATCCGCCGCTCCGCGATGTTCAGCTGCGAGAGGATCTTGACCCGGGAGATCAGCGCCGCCTTCATCTTGAGCGGCGGCTTCATGACCTCCACCAGCGCCCCGTCGATCCGGTAGCGGACCCGCAGCTCGTGCTCGTAGGGCTCGATGTGGATGTCGCTCGCCCCCCGCTTCACCGCGTCCGTCAGCAGGCCGTTGATCAGCTTCACGACCGGCGCATCGTCGATCTGCGCCAGCCCGCTCTCGTCCTCGTCCTCCTCCACGACCTCGACGTCGTCCCCCATCCCCTCCATGTCCTTCAGGAGGTCCTGCAGCTGCTGGTCGCTCGACTCGTAATGCTTCTCGATCAGGGTGCGGAGGGTGTACTCGCCGGCGATCACCGGGAAGAGGTCGAACCGGGTGATGAACTTGAGGTCCTCGAGCAGCCCCTGGTCGGCGGGGTCGGCCACCGCCACCGTGAGGGTCCGCCCCTCGCGACGCAGCGGCAGCACCATCCGCTTGGCGGCCAGGTCGGCCGGCACCAGCGACAGGAGCTTGAGGTCCACCTCGAACTTGGTGAGGTCCACCGCCGGCATCCGGTACTGGCGCGCCAGCACCCGGGTCATCTCCAGCTCGGCCACCACCCCCTGCTTGACCAGGATCCACCCCAGCCGATGCCCCGACCCCTGCTGCTCGGCGAGGGCCGCCCGCAACTGGGCCTGGGTGATCGCGCCCTCGGCCACCAGCAGGTCGCCGAGTCGGTCGGAGTGGTGATGGCTGGCCGTGGTGGGGCCCCGGCTGGAGGAATGGGTGGCCGTCATGCGCTGCCTAGGGTGCAAGCGGGATGCCTCCCCGTCCCCGGACTGCGTCATCGCCATTTCCTCAGGGAGGGTGGAGTTTGGGGAGCAAGCGCTCGACGACCGCGTCCGGAATCCCCGGCACGCGCCTGAGTTCCCCGGCGTGGCGAAATGGCCCTGCGCTGTCGCGAAATGCCACTATCTCCCGTGCCCGGGCCGTTCCGATCCCCGGCAGCCGCTCGAGTTCGGCCGCCGTGGCATCGTTGAGGGCCAGCCGGTCGGCCGACCCACTGGAGGAAGCTTCGGCGGCCACCCCGGAGAACGTGAGGTGCGGAGCCAACCGGGCGAGGGTCGCCGGCCCGATCCCGGGCACCCGGTCGAGGCGGGCGATATCGCCGAACGCCCCGAGGCTCTCGCGATCCGCCACGATCCGCCGGGCCAGTCCCGGGCCGACCCCCGGGAGCCGGTCGAGCTCACGGACCCCGGCCCGGTCGGCGTCCACCCGCTCCCCCGGGGCCAGGGGGCGGCCCAGCGCCTCCGAGGAGTCGCGATGGGCCAGCGGGTCACCGTCGCCTGCCGGATCGATCAGCGCGGCGATGGCGGTGCCCGGTGGGGCCTGGGCCGGGTCCCCGGCCCGGAGGAGGTGCCCGGTCAGGCCCAGACCCAGGAGGGTCAGCAGCGCCCGTCGCTCGGTGGGGGACATGCCTCACGTTGGCGACCCGTCCCGGCGCCGCCGGGGCCCGGTTCACCCGCGCAGGGGACGGGATCGCGCAGCCAGGTCAGTCCGCCGCGGTCCGGATCACCGCGACCGCCACGTTCCCGACCGCTTCGAGCGACTCCTGCGACAGCTTGTCCGCGGTGTCGGCCTCGGTGTGCCAGTGCGCATAGGGCCAGCCGATGACATCAATGGCGCGGATCCCGGCCTGGATCAGCGGGATGTGGTCGTCAATCACCGCGCCGCCGGCCTGCTTCACGAAGATGTGGCCGTAGCCCATCCGCTCGGCCAGGTCCCAGACCCGCTCGATGACATCGGGCGCCGCGATGGCGCTCTGCGGCTCCTGCGGCAGCCGGAGGTCCCTGGCGCCCACCATGTCCCACACGATCGCGAAGCGGGGTCGCGTCGGCGCGACCTGGTTGGCGGCGTAGTGCCGCGAGCCGATCAGCACGTCCACGTCGGGCTGCGAGAAGTCGCCGTAGTCCTCGCCATCCACGAACAGCAGGTCCACGCCCACCGGGGGCGGCGTGGCCGCGAGGGCGTCCATCACGCCAAGGAGCACCGCCACGCCCGACGCGCCGTCGTTGGCGCCGGGCACCGGTCCCCGGGCCCCGCTGTCGGCATCGGCCACCGGCCGCGTGTCCCAGTGGGCCACGTAGAGCACCCGGTCGGCGAGCTCGGGGCGGAACCGCGCGATCACGTTGACCATCGGCAGGGAATCGCCGGCGGCGGTGACGTGCACCCAGCGCTGCACCACCACGGTGTCGGCGGCGGCGCGGGCCAGCGAGTCGAGCCAGGCCGCCATGGCCACATGTCCGGGAGTGCCCGGGATCCGGGGCCCGAAGGCGAGCTGGTCGGTGACCCGGGCCATGGCGCGCGCCCCGTCGAACTCGCGAGCCGGCGGGGCGGCGTCGCGTCCGCAGCCCGCCACGGCGAGGCCCAGGGAGCAGATCAGCGTCGCGCGGCGCAGGGACATCAGAATCCTCCGAGGGTACTGAGTGGCATCCGGAGCACCAGCGAGAACGACAGGGTCGAGGTCTTGCGGTCGAGGTGCCGGAAGTCGTTGAGCACATACTGCGCGGTGAGGCCACCGGTCACCAGGTCGCCCACCACCTCGGTCTGCAGGGAGCCCCGCAGCTCGGTGCGGCGAATGTGGGCCACCGAGAGGCATTCCGCGCTGCCGGCACGCACCAGGCATTCACGCTGGTCGTAGCCCGAGGCGAACACCGAGGTGCGGAGCGGCTTCCGGTTGCGGCGGGAGCTGAACGGCATCGGCACCGACCAGTTGATGGTGGCGTCCCACCGGTCGGTGTCGCGCTCGGTGCGGTTGCCGTTGTTGAGCCCCCGTCCGCGCTCGAACTGGGCGGTGGTGCTCACCTGCAGCCCGTTGCTGAACACCAGCAGCAGCTCGGGTCGGTAGCCGACGCTCTCCAGCGCCACCACCGCGGGCGGGGCGCTCGAGTCGGTGGTGGGCACGATCGTCTCCGAGTCGCGGCGCCGGACGTTGCCGCTCAGCGTGACCAGCGACACCGGGCCGCCCCGGAACGGTCGCGCCCAGCGGAGCGAGACGTCGGGCCAGTCGCGCTGCGTCGAGGCGGTGACGAGGAACCGGTCGTCCGAGGCGCGCTGGTAGCGGTCGGCGTCGGAGCTGGTGTAGGTCAGGTCGGCGGTCAGCCCCACGGGGAGGTCAATGGTGCCGGCCAGCCGCGCGGTGTGGATCACCGCGGCCCCGATGGCCTGACTGCCCTCCTGCGCAAGGAACCGGTCGAACCCGCCGAGGGCCAGCTGGTAGCCGGTGCCCGGGTCGAAGGCGGCGAGGTCGTAGGTGGACATCAGGGTGCGGCTCCAGCTCCCATCCACCGGGCGCACCCGGGCCAGGAACCGGGTGATGGCCGCCGAGTCGCCGAAGGCCGACCGCATCAGGGTGGCCGGTTCGAGCGTGAACCCCATCTCGTTGGTGCGGGCGTTGTTGAGCGTCTGGGGCAGGATGTACGCCCCGGCGGTGTCGCCGTCAATGCGGACCGGGTTGCGGGCCACCAGCGACCGCGACAGCGTGAAGTTGCTGCCGGTGGTGAGGCGGGGGCGGAGCCACGAGGCCACCTGCGGGGTGATCCCCACGCTGGTGGTCACGTTGCGATCGCGCTCCACGCCCACGTCGAGCCCGAGGACGGCGCGGCGCGACTGCTCGGCGAGCCGGCCCAGCGAGGTCGAGTCGGGATAGTGCCGCAGGTCGCGGGTGCTCTGCCAGGTGCCCGCCAGCGACAGCATCCCCAGCGGCTGCCACGACACGCTCGAGGCGTTGCGCCAGAGGTGCTGCAGGTTCTGGGTCGGGATCAGCACCGTGTCCTCGATCCGCTCGATCGGCACGGTGAACGCGGTGACCTGCCCCACCGTGCGCGACAGGTCACTCTGCAGCCGCACCTGCGAAGGAATCGGGTTGAACCCCGAGTTGGCCAGCGCCTTGCCGCCGGCGCTCTGGCTCATCCAGCGCGGCAGCCCGCCCACCAGGCCCCCCAGCCCGAGCGGGATCCGCATGCCGGAGAGCTGCTTGTCCCAGGTGAGGGTCGCGTTCCACGACCGGGCATCGGCGGCGTTGTACTCGCTGACCGAGCTGCTCTGCGTCCAGTTGCCGGAGAACGACAGCGGATTGACCAGGGTCCGCACCAGGTAGGAGCCGTCGCGCACGGTGCGCGCGGCGGAGAGCGTCACCGACGTCACGCCGCTGTTCGGCCGGCGCAGTCCGGTGAGGGCGGAGCCGCGCACGTCGGTGCCGGTGATCAGCTCGGGGTCGACGTCAATGCTGGTGTGGGCGATGGTGAGCGGCATGACCACGCCGAGCGAGCGCGGCAGGAAGCGCCCGAGCTGCACGTTGGTGTTGGCCAGCAGGGTGCGCGACGCCCGGTAGCTCGGCGCCTGGCCGATCTGCCGGAAGTTGCCGTCCTGCGACACCCAGGAGAGCGAGGCAGTGCCGACGTCGCCGGCCTGCAGCAGCGCGGAGGCCGCCATCGCCACGCCCACGTCGGTGATCGGCGTGCCGAGGCGGATGTCGTCGGTCCAGAGTTCGGTCTCGGTGATCGCGGCGCCCTCGGTCACGTAGCGGATCCCGGTGGCCACCTCCTGCACCGCGGCCAGGTTGGGCGGCTTGATGCCCGGATCCCGCACGTGCACCACGTAGCCGCCGGCACAGGCCACGTACGCCTGCGGGTCGCCGCCGCAGGTCTCCGCACCGCCGGGCCCTTCCCCGCGAAGGAACCGCGCCTCGACCTCGGCGCGCAGCTCGCGCCAGCGGTCGATCTCCACCAGCATCTCCGGTTGCCACGAGATGGTGGAGGCCGGCGACTCGAAATAGTAGAAGTTGTCGTCGTCGGTGCCCACCTTGACGAAGGCGCGCAGCCGCTGGTCGTCCCACCCCTCGCCGCGGCCGCGGGCCCAGACCCGGAGCACCCGGTAGGCGAGCAGGTTCTGGGCGCCCGACACGAAGCGGTGGTACGCCTCGGCACGCTCGCCGGGCCGGAGGCCGCGCACGATGGTGCGGAGCGACTTCTCGTTGACCTGGATCCCGAGGCCCTCGTTGCCGGCGTTGCGATCGTTGAGGGTGCTGCCCAGTCCCGGCGGCGACTGGTAGCCCAGCTCGATGTTCTCGGTCGAGATCGAGGTCACCGTGACCTCGCCGGTGGGCTGCGCGGTGGAGCCGGCCAGCCCCGCGATCGGCGCCTCGGCGCGGGCGATCCAGGGCGCCCCGAGGAGCCGCATCCGCGCCATCGCGAAGCGGATCACCGGATCGGGCTCGCCGTTGTCGGGGGGCGTCAGGAAGGTGAGCCGCAGGTGCTTGACCTGGCGGATGTTGGGCTGGCCGATGGTGCGATCCACCTCGCGGAGCGGCACCCGGTAGAGGGTCCATCCCGCGATGCGCGTGGAGTCGGCGGGATCCACCGTCTGCACGCCGGTGCGCACCCGGAAGCGCGGGTCGTTGAGGTCCACCACGTAGCGGAAGAGGTCCTCGTTGGGGCCCCGCGCGTTGAGCAGCAGGTCCACGTCGAGGTCCTCGGAGTCGAGCACGCCGTTGCCGACGCTGCACCGCGCGCCCAGGTCGCCCCAGGGATAGACCTCCACCAGGTTGGACAGCGTGCGGCGGCAGGTCTCCACCCGCACGTCGCTGCCGTCGGGCGCGCGCACCGTGGGGCGGTCGCCGAGGATGCCGAGGTCGTCGGTGGCGGCGTTGAAGATCCCGGTGGGCGACCGCTCGGTGTCGAGGACGCCCGCGCCGGGATAGCGCCGGCCGGCAAAGGTGGTGTCGTTGCCGCTCACCGTGAAGCTCTCGGGCGCCAGGCCGAGCGCATCCTCGTCCACGCTGCCGAGATCCACCAGCAGCTGCATGCCGTTGGAGGTGATCGGCCGGTCGGCCGACTCGAACACCCAGAACTCGAGGTACTCGTTGCGCGAGAGGTCGAGCCCGGTGGTGGAGAGCGGGGTCACCATCGAGCGCCAGCGGGGACGGAAGTCGCGCCGCGGCTGGGTCCACGCCGACGAGTTGTCGCGCGCCACGGCGCCGCCGGCCGTGTCGGCGTGAAAGGTGAAATAGAGGACCGTCTCGCTGCCGACCTGCGACCCGCCGCGGATCACGATGTTGGTGTCAATGTCGGTGGGCCGCAGCTCGCGCACGCCGCCCCGGCCATCGGGCACCAGGTTCTGCCAGATCAGCTGCACCGCGTCGGTCGAATCGAACCCGGCCACGAAGCCGAACGGCTCCGCACCGGCCGCGGACTGCGGCATGGAGCCGTACTGCCAGGCGTTCTCGCGGAGCGACAGCGGGATCGACTGGTCGTTCTCGAACTCCTCCAGGAACGCCTCGCCCGAGCGGTTGGGATCGGGGCGCGAGAAGGCCACCTCGGCGTCGAGCGTCAGGGTGGAGCGGGCGGTCATGCCGCCCTGCACCAGCCCGGCCAGGAACCGGGAGACGCCCGGCACGTCGAAGGCCAGGTCGGTCGAGATGCCGCCGATCAGCGAGGCGGTGGGCTCGAAGCCGAGCGGCGGGCGATTGAATGCGGTCGCCTCGGACTGGTAGAGCCCCACCAGGTTGATGCCGCCGGCATCGCCGAGGCGCCACCGGGCGGTGAGCCCGAGGATCGAGGTGGGGGCGATCGCGACGAACCCCTGCTCCTCGAAGCGCGCGGTGACCGTGGCGGCGCGCGACCCGAACAGCTCCTCCGGATCGAGGAAGGTCACCATCCCCGTGGTGTACGAGATGGAGTAGTCCATGCCGCGCACCAGGCGGCGGCCATCCACGAAGATCTGCTCGGTCTCCTCGCGGATCCGGAGCGCGTTGAGCGACAGCGAGCCGCGGTCGCCGCCGCCGCTGGCCAGGTACTGGAGCTGCAGCTGGAACTTGGCGGGTGGCCCCTCGGTGAGGAGCAGGTACTCCGGCGTGCGGTAGAGCGAGTCGTTGCGCGCCGCCGCGTCGGTCACCAGGGTCGGGTCGCCGAACGGCTCGAGGTGCGGAAAGACCACGAAGTGGTCGCGGATCGCGTCGGCGGCGCCCGGGTCGCGGGTGCGGGGAAAGAGCCGGTTGGTGGCGTCGAACACGGCCTGGTCGGTGGGGATCGCCAGCCCGAAGCGCGCCAGCCAGGTGCTCACCTCGCCCACCGGCCGTTCCGAGCGGTGCAGCAGCACCGACACCTTGAGCGAGCTGCGGTCGAGGTCGGCGCCGGCCACGCGATAGATGTTGCGGAGCGCGTGCCGGAAGGTGCCGGCATTGGGGCCGCGGTTCGGTTCCACCACCAGCAGCAGCTCGTCGCCGGCGGCGGGGTTGTCCACCGAGGGGAAGGTGCCGACCCGGGTGCCGTCCTCGGTGACGTAGCTCACCGCGAGGAAGTCGTTGGGATCGAGGCGCGCCGACAGCACGAACCAGAGCCCCGAGGGGTCGAGCCAGTAGTGCTCGTTGGCGGTGAGGAGCTCCCAGCGGAGCGGCCCCACCTGCTGCACCACCGCGCCGGCGGTGTTGCGCGCCAGCGCGGTGATGCCCGCGAGGTTGGGATTGGTGCCCTGGTTGCCGGTGACGGCGCGATACCGGTAGATGCGCACCTGCGCCGGCCGGACCCCGGGCGGGAGCACGATGCTCCCCGCGTTGAGCGGGTCAATCACCGGGTGTCCCGGGATCGCGGTGGGGTCCACCACCCAGAAGAAGCGTCCGGCCTCGTAGTCGAGGTCGCGCACCAGCCGGTCCTGCGGCTCCACGGTGCGGTCGCCCACGCGGTAGGTGCGCTCCGCCACCACGCTCCCCTTCTGCGTGGCGAGCAGCCCCTGCACCGTGAGCGGGCCGAACTCCGCGACCGCGCTCACGCCGAAATTGTTGATCGGGATCCCGGCGGTGAGGAAGCGCGACGGCGGCGGGCGGAACTGGACGGTGCCCACGTCCACGCGCTGCAGCACCTCGTCCTGCAGCCCCTGGTAGTAGGCGCGGATGGTGTTGGCGTTGGTGTAGTCGTTCTGCGTGTTGAGCAGCACCTCCACGTTGAGGCGCTGGCCGATCACGCCGCGCACCTGGACGTCGAGGTTGTTGTCGATCCGCGGCGCCGAGAACTTGGGTCGGCATCCCGACAGCGGGTCCTGCAACTGGAACGGGGTGCAGCGCAGGTTGGTGAAGCGGTCCGACGACACCTCGAGCTGCAGCTCGCCGTCGATCTGCAGGTCCACCGCCGATTCGGCGAGGCCGAGGAGGCCACGATCGGGTTGCGGGTGGAGCGCGGGGTCGAGCGCCAGGGCGATCGCCATCGAGTCGCCGCGGTAGAGCCGCGCGAGCAGCCGGTCGCGCTGCCGCACCAGGCGGGCGCGGTCGAGGTCGCGGTCCATCCCCTCGGTGAGCCGGAGCCGGAGCTCATCGGCGCCCATCGCGCCGCGGGACGGCGCCAGGGCCATTCCCGGCACGC
>CAZNOJ010000106.1:0-8823 GCA_964574665.1 uncultured Gemmatimonadaceae bacterium | reverse complement strand
GGCGCCGGTCGCACCCCGAGAATATCGGCCATCAGCGCGTGCACGTGGATATTGCTGAACGACGGCACCACCGCGCCGCGACGAAACGCAGGCCCGGCGGCGAGGAAGAGCGCCCGCATCGACGGCAGCGTCTGGTCGTAGCCGTGCGTCCCGCCGGCGCGGAACGACGCGAAGCGGTCCCGCGTGGTGATCGTCCAGCCGTCGTCGGCAATCAGCACCAGGTCGGTCACCCGGGGATGCGTGCCGAAGCGGTACTGCCCCGGCACCTCGCCCCTGCGATACACGTGCAGGTGCGGATGCGCCCCGCGGAGCGCGGCGTACACCGCGTCGAGCTTGCCCGGCTTGGGGGTCACCGCGCCCACCGGCGTCCAGTCCACCACCGTCACGTCGTCCATGGTGACGTAGTCATCCAGCGCGATCAGCCGCTCAGGCGAGGTGGCCGACATCCCGTGGTCGGACACCACGATCACGTTCACCTGGCCCGACATCCCCCGCGCCGCGAGCCCGGCGCCGAGCCGCCCGATCATCGAGTCCACGCGGGCCAGGGCCGAGTCCACTTCCGGGGCGGCGGGGCCGCGCTGGTGCCCCCAGTGGTCCACGTCGCTGGCGTAGAGGGTGAGGAACCGCGGGCGGAGCGCATCGGGCAGCGTGAGCCACGCGAGCAGCGAGTCCACCCGCGTCGCAAGCGGCACGTCTCCGTCATAGCGCATCCAGATTGCCGGCATCGCGCCGCCGACCGGCGCCTCCGACCCCGGCCAGAACATCGGCGCCGTGCGGATCCCCTGCCGCTCCGCGGTGACCCAGAGCGGCTCGCCGCCCCACCAGCGCGCATCCTGCACGGCATCCCGGCGCGCCATCGTGAACCGGCCCAGCGTGTCGTCCCACATGTTGTTGGCCACGATGCCGTGGTGATCCGGGATCAGCCCCGTGACCAGGGTGTAGTGGTTGGGAAAGGTCTTGGTGGGAAACGACGGGGTCATCCACTCGGCCCGCACCCCGACCCGTGCCAGCGAATCGAGCGAGGGCGTCACGCCGCGCGCCAGGTAGTCGGGATGGAAGCCGTCGAGCGACACCAGGATGACGATCGGTGGCGCGACCGCCGCGGGAGGCCCCGGGGGCCGCGCCGTGGCGCATCCGACCAGCGTCAGCAGCAACAGGAACGGGCGAGTCACCCCGGAAGGATGCCCCGCCCGCTCGTGATGCGCCACCCTCGTGACGCGACCGTGGTCAGCCCACCTGCACCGTGACCTGCCGCGGCTTCGCCTCGGCCGCCTTCGGCAGGTGCAGCGTCAGCACGCCGAGCTCGAGCCGCGCGGACACGGCACCGAGATCGTACTGCGGCCCCACGGTGTACTGGTACACCTGCGGGTGCCGCCCGTCGCGCTCCACCTTGACGGTGAGGGCACGATGCTCGGAGCTCACCGACAGCTGCTCCGGCCGCACACCCGGCAGCTCGATCACGACCTCCGCGTGATCGGGATGCTCCTGCACCTCCGCCCGACGCTGCCAGGCGGCCGGCTCCAGGGCCTCGCTCAGGAACCGATCGAAGGTGGTGTCCAACCCGAAGCCGCTCCGACGCAGCGGCATCAACTCCGTGCGCATGCTGCTCTCCTTGCCCCACTGGGCGCTCTGGATGCCTGCGGCGACCCCGCGTCGCCGCTCGCCACGCGAGAGGGCACCCCCCGTGCCAGCCGGAATCGGGCAACTCGGCAGGCCGAAACGCCCGGGGAGCCGGGTGCCTTGTCGAAATGGCACCCGGCAATGTCAGGGTGGCAAGGCACCGTTCCGACGGCTCGACCTGATCCGCTGCAGGACCAGGAGCACCCCGAGCGCGAGGGCACCCACCAGGAGGAAGAAGAGCCACTTCGGGAGGGCATCCCAGAACCAGTCCATCAAGCGAAAGAAGAGGAACACCACCAGCGCGGCCGCCGCCCCGCGCGCCAGCGTGAGGTCGTCGCGGGAGAGTGCCCACCACACCAGGCCCGTGAAGGTCACGGCCCCGACCACCTGGTAGACCCCCTCCACCCGTCGTCCGTCGCCGAACCACGATCCGTCCGCGTTGAGCCCGAGATAGAGCAGCGCCACCGCCAGGGCCGACATCCCCAGGATGGTCCAGGTCCGCCGGAATCCGGGCGGGGCCGCCAGCCGGGACTGGGCCACCGCCAGCCCCGCCGCACCGAGGAGGCCCAGCGGCTCGGCGTGGCGGAACGAGCGGCTCACCGGGTCGCCGAGCAGCACCGCGTCCAGCGACCAGCACCAGGCGCCGAGCCCCGCGACGCCCAGCACCAGCGGCAACACGAGCTTGTACCGGTACGCCACCGCCATCGCGTAGCCGCCGCCCACCAGCAGCGGCCAGCGCGCCTCCGGGCGCTCCAGCGCGTCGAGGGTGGCGAAGCCACCGACCAGCAAGCCGATCGCCGCGACCGTCGCCGCCACATTGGCCAGGTACCCGCTGGCCTCGCGCCGGGCCGCGTAGGGCACCAGGGCCGCGATCACGACCGGGGGCAGCCAGCAGAGCAGCAGGCGGGGCGTGAGGCCGAGGTCGTCCCACACCGAGGCCACCAGCAGCCCCCACGCCGTGGACAGCGCCGCGGCGCCGAGCAGCGTGGCAATCCGCATCCCCGCGGAGAGGCGGGCCTCGTCGCGCGACAGGTCCACCTGCTGCCGGGAGCCGATGTCGGCGAGCACGGCATCGTGGTGCGCCCGCACCGCGGCCACGGCGGGATCTTCGGCCTGCACCACGCCCTCGTGCACCAGCTGCCCCAGCTCCTCGCGGAACTCGAGGATGCGGCGCGCCCGCGCGACGTCGTCTAGTCGGCGAATCGCCACGAGGTCTCCTGATCGAGGCGGAGCGGCAGCTCGGGGCGCAGCAGGGCGCGCACCATCTCGATCGGCATCTGCCCGGTGGCCAGCACCGCGTCGTGGAAGGCGCGCTCGGTCATCCTCCCCCCGGGCACCAGCTCCCGGTGCAGCGCCCGCAGCTGCATGCCGCCCAGGAGGTAGCCGGCCTGGTAGAGCGGCGAGTAGTTGCCGTTGAACGACCGCCGCACCTCGCCCGTGGCGGAGGCGCGCTCGTGGCCCACGCGGTCGACCAGAAAGTCGATGCACTGCTCCGGCGTCCACTCACCGAGGTGGAAGCGCAGCGAGAAGATGATCCGTGCTGCGCGGTGCATCCGCCAGAAGAGCATCCCCATCCGGTTCTCGGGCGTGAGCGGAAAGCCCAGGTCCCAGAGGTGGATCTCCCACCACAGGGCCCACCCCTCGGTGTAGAACGGGGTCGAGAACATGCTGCGATAGCCGTTGCCGCGTTGCGCCACGAAGCCCTGCAGGTGGTGCCCGGGAATCAGTTCGTGGTGCACCGTGGCGCGCGAGAAGTGCCGGTTGTTGGCCCGGAGCGCCATCACCTTCTCCAGCTCCGTCTGGCCGTCGGTGGGCGAGGAGACCTGGATCACCTCGCCGCCCAGGAAGAACGGGTTGGTCTTCTGCGCCTCCGCCGACATCATCTCCATGCGCCACACTTCCTTGGCGAGCGCCGGCACCGTCACCAGGTCGCGCGACTCGACGAACTGCACCGCTTCCCACGCCATGTCGCGCACCGTGAGCACCTGTTGGCCGACCGGCGGATGGTCCGCCTTGGTGCGCTCCAGGGCCGCCTTCCAGTCGTCGCCCAGCCCCATGTCGCGCGCGGCGCGGCGTGCCTCGCCTTCCAGCCAGGCGAACTCCCGCTCCGCCACCAGCAGCAGTTCCTCGGGTGTGTAGGGGATCATCTCGTTGGCGAGGTCGGCCAGCAGGCCGGCTCGTCCGATCGGGTCGCCCACGATCGGCTCGTCCTGGCCTTCGCGCGCGCCCACCAGCTGCTCGCGGAGCTGCTTGCGCAGCGCGTCGAGTGCCTCGCCGAACTCGCGCGACGGCTCGGCGATGCGCCAGGTGATCTCGGGGTCGTATCCCACGTAGAAGCGGCGCCAGGCGTCGAAGTGCCGCCGCAGGTCGGCCACCGCATCGGCGGCGCGGAACGCCACGATCCGCGACGGCAGGCCGGCCCGCGTCTCCCGCGCGGCACCGACCCGGCTCCGCACCCCGCCGATCGCCGCCGTCATCCACGCCAGTCGCGCCGCGGCCACCGCCGGGTCCGGGCGCTCGAGCTGGCGGCGCTCCTCGAGCATCGTGAACAGGGTGTCGGCAAATGGCAGCAGCGGCGCCATCTCCGTCGCCATCGCCTCGTCGCGGTCGAGCAGTTGCAGCTCGTAGCGGAGCCGACGACGGAGCAGCACCGCATCCACCTGGGCCGCCCGGCTGAGCCGCGCGAACGGCAGCTGCTCGAGCGCCGCGAGCCAGGCCTGGTGAAAGGTGCGAAACCGCTGGCGCCGCTCCGGGGAATGCTCCACGGCGTAGCGCCGGCCGAGGGCGTTGCGATCGGTGTTCCAGCGCTCCAGCACCACGGCCAGTTCGCTGCGCGGCACGGCCATCACCGCGGCGAGGTCGGGCACCACGGAATCCACCACGCGCTGGGCCGGAAGCGGCGCGGCGAGGACCAGCAACGGCAGGAGGGTGCGACGCATGACGACTCGGAGGTGGGATCCTCCGGAAGCTAGCGCCTTTTCGCGATCCCGCCCTAGCCGGCGATCCGGTACCGCCGCACCTCGGCGTCCTCCAGCGAGGCGGGATCCTCCGGCTCGCAGAGCAGCACCAGCCAGGTGTCGCGCAGGTCCCAGCGGCCCGCATACCCCGGGCACTCCACCGGGGTGGAGCCCAGCAACGTGTCGTCCGCGTACACGTCGGCCACGATGGAGTCGCCGTGCTCCACCAGCACCCAGAGGCGCCCGCGTGCGTCCTCGCGCGGAGCCGACAGGTGGGTGAACCAGCGTTCCGGCATCGTCTCGAGCCGTCGTCGCGACTGGTCCAGGCGGGCCGGGGTGCTCCCCATCGGCGTGCCCTTGAGTCGGGCGAGCTCGCGTTCCACCTCCCGCGCCGAGAGCCGGCGGGGCGGCAGGTTCCGGTCAATGCGCCGCGCCACCCGGCCCTGGCCGTCGTAGAGCACCATCCGGTAGCTCATCCCGTTCGCCACCAGGGTGCCGCCCTGCCACCGCCCGATCACGGCGGCGTTGCCTTCATAGCCCGGTCGGTCGAGTTCGCCGGCGAAGAGGTTGCCCGCCGCGGTATCACCCGGTGCCACGCCGGAGCGCACCCGCCCCGACGCGAGGTCGATCAAGGCGGGCAACTCGGCGCCGCGGTCGAGCCGGGTGGCCAGCAGGGTGCCGTCCGGTCCGCGCAGGTACGGCACCACCGGCTCGCGGGGCCGAAACTCGCGCCGGATCGCGCCGGTGACGCGGTCGAACACCATCACCCGGGCCGAACTCATGTCGTAGCCGACCAGCACCGTGTCATCCACCAGCAGCGGCTGCGGAATGCGCAGCTCGCCCGGACCTTCGCCCAGCCTCCCGAATCCCCGCGGCAACGCGTCATCGGTGAGCAGCACGAACGAGGCCCCCTCGCGGTCGGCGGTGATCACCACCACCTCGCCGCGGGCGCCCACCACCACGGGGTGCAGCACGTCGCCCGCGGCGCGCACCCGGCTGGGCAGCGGGGCCGGTTCCAGTCGCGGCATCCCCGCCAGGGTCTCGTCGCGCTCCACGGCCGGCGCCGGCCCGCCACAGCCCGCGAGCACCAGGGATGTCCCCCAGGCCGCCGCGTGACGGAGCGTCGGGACGCTCCGTCGCCGCGTCGCCCTGCTGCCGGGGGCGATCAGTTCTCGACCTCGTTGTACTTCCGGCAGATGGCGCGAACCACCGACGTCGGCGTCCATCCCTCGCCACCGGTTGGCGAGCACTCGCTCCAGTAGTTGTCGTTCGCGTACACGCAGTGGTACCAGTGGTAGTAGCAGGAGATGTGGTCGCTCGGCAGGGAGGGACCCTCTTCCGCCGTCACGCGCTGCACCGCGCCGGCGATGAGGGCGAGGCCGAGGAGACCGATCGCGCTGATGAGGGAACGCTTCGACATGGTGGTGCTCCGTGATGTGGTGGTGTGTGGGGCGCGGACCGGACGGTCCGCGGGAGCGAGGCAGCTCCGGACGCAACACTACTGGCGCAGTGCGCATCCCACCAGACCAGCATCACGACTCTTCGCGCTGCATCACCTTGCTGATGGCGGCGGCCAGCTCCCGCATCGTGAACGGCTTCTCCACCACGATGCGGTCCGGATTGTCGAGAAACTCCGCGGTGTCGAGTTCCACGACATCGCCGGTCACGAAGATGGTCCGCCTGGCCAGGGCGCCATGATCCCGCTCCAGGTGGGCAAAGAGCTCGCTGCCCGTCATCTCCGGCATCTTGAGGTCGCAGAGCACCAGCGACGGGCGCGGCTGGCCCGGATCGCCGAGGAAGCGGAGCGCCTCGGCCCCGGAGGCGGCGTCCACCACGCTCCACCCCCAGCGCTTGAGGATCCGGCTCACCGTGGACCGCACCGCGGGCTCGTCGTCCACCACCAGCACGGTGCCACCGGCCGCCGGCGGCGACGTGGTGGCCGGCGCCTCGTCCTCCGGGGTCGGCAGCAGCCCCTCGGCCGGCTGCGGCAGCCGGATCACGAAGCGGGCACCGATCCCCACCTCCGGGCGGTTCTCCAGCGCCAGCGTGCCGCCGTGCTGCTCCAGCAGCCCGGTGGACACCGCCAGCCCGAGGCCGGTCCCCTGTCCCACCGGCTTGGTGGTGAAGAACGGCTCGAAGATCCGGTGCACCAGCTCGTCGGGCACGCCGGGGCCGTCGTCCTCGACCGTGAGCAAGCCACCCTGCGGCGTGCTCCGCACCGTGATCCGCACCGTGCCGCCGGGCCCGGCGGCGTCCATCGCGTTGTCGAGCAGGTTGATCACCACCTGCTCGAGCCCCAGCCGATCCGCCGCCACCGTCGGCCCCGGGCGCTCGACGTCGACCTGCACCACCACCTGGTGATCGATCGTCGCACGCGCCTGCGATGCCACCACGTGCTCCGCCAGCGCGGAGAGCGACACCACCTCGCGGCGGTCTTCGCGATGGCGCACGAACGCCAGCAGGTCCTTGACGATGTGCCGGGCGCGATGGGCCTGCTCGTTGATCAGCTGCAGGCCGCGCCGCACCTCCTCGTTGCCCGACACGTCCACCAGCTGCTCGCTCTGGCCCAGCACCACGGCGAGCGGGTTGTTGAGTTCGTGGGCCACGCCGGACACCACCCGCCCGATCGCCAGCATCTTCTCCGACTCGGCCACCCGGCGCTCGAACATCTCGCGCTCCGACTCGGCCGCGAGGCGCTGGCTCAGGTCGCGCAGGATCGCCACGCCGCCGCCGGGCACCTCGCCGTGGTCCAGCGCCCCCACCGTGAACTCGAGCGGGATGCTGTCGCCGTTCGGCCGGCGCCCGGTGGCGCGCCGGGTCACCTGCGACGGGGCCTCCTGCATCACGGGTTGCAGCAGCTCGTCCCAGCCGCCGCGGTCGAGGTGCACCAGCTCGTCGAGCCGCCGTCCCAGCACCGCCCCGGCCGGGAGGCGGAAGAGGTGCGCCGCCGCGGCGTTGGCCAGGTCGATCTTCTGGTCGGGACCGAACGTGACGATCGCCTCGCCCGCCGCCTCGATGATGCCCTTGAGCCGGGCCGCCGAGGCGCCCGCGTCGCGCAGGTGCTCCTCGCGGACCCGGGCCGCCTCGAGCACCGAGTCCTGCACCACCAGCACCACCACCGCCGCGCCGAGGAGGCCGGTCCCGAACGCGAGGCCGTACCCCGACGTGCGCACCATCCACTCGTTGAGCGCGGTGGACAGCACCGTGGTGCGTCCCAGCGAGGCCAGCATGTAGAGCGTGGAAAGGCCGGCGTAGAGCACCAGGCCGACGGCGAGGTACGACAGCCCCCGCGCCCGCTCGCCACGCGCCGCGGCGATCAGCAGTTGCGCCGAGCCGAAGAACAGCACCGGGGTGGCGAACAGCACCACGTGGCGCGAGAGGTTGCCCTGGTCGAAGGCGCTGAGCAGGAGACCCACCACCACGGCGCCGAGCACCACCTGCCGGAGGACCGGTCGCGGCACGCGGCGACCCGCGGCCTCGATCGCCCCCAGCGTGATCAGCGCGAGGAAGCCGAGCCGGCCGGCCGTCTCCAGCGAGGAGAGGAGCGACTGCAGGAACATGCCGCCGGTGCGCGAGCCGCCCAGCACCCGTGCGCTGGCGAGCGCCTCGCCGCTGCGACCCACCACCAGGGCGGCCCACGCGGCGATCCAGGTCCACAGCAGGTTGCGGTAGGCCCCGAAGCGGGGCAACTGGATGAAAAAGAGGAGCAGCAGCACGCCGACGGCCCACAGGAGCAGGAGGCCGATCAGTTCGAGCTCGCTGAAGGGAACCGGTCCCGGCAGGGATGACGTGCCGTTCACGACGTCAATGGTACCGCCGCCCCGGCCCTCACGCCACGGTCCCCGCCGCGGCGCGGGCCCGGTACTCTGCGGCCTTCCCGGCCAGCCCGGCCTCCACCTCGGCCGCGCGGGCCGCATCGCGGATGTCGTGCGAGATCCGCATCGAGCAGAACTTCGGCCCGCACATCGAGCAGAAGTGGGCCACCTTGGCCCCCTCCGCGGGGAGCGTGGCGTCGTGATAGGCCAGCGCGGTCGGCGGGTCGAGCGCGAGG
The DNA here is from genome assembly GCA_964574665.1 of uncultured Gemmatimonadaceae bacterium. Taxonomy (GTDB): domain Bacteria; phylum Gemmatimonadota; class Gemmatimonadetes; order Gemmatimonadales; family GWC2-71-9; genus Palsa-1233. The sequence continues at coordinate 195 of CAZNOJ010000106.1, read as the reverse complement.
TGGAACTGGTCGCGCCAGCGGAACTCGAACCGCGCCTTGCTGAGCGCATCGTCGCGCACCCGGGCCCCCGGGTGCCCCTTGGCCAGGTCGGCCGCGTGCGCCGCGATCTTGTAGGTGATCACCCCGGTCTTGACGTCGTCGCGGTCGGGGAGGCCGAGATGCTCCTTGGGCGTCACGTAGCAGAGCATCGCCGTG
>CAZNOJ010000105.1:4379-8870 GCA_964574665.1 uncultured Gemmatimonadaceae bacterium | reverse complement strand
ACCGGCACCGAGATGGCGTAGCCGTTGTCCTCCACCAGGAACACGACCGGCAGCTTGAGGTTGCACGCCGAGTTGAGGGCCTCCCAGAACTCGCCCTCGCTGGTGGTGCCGTCGCCGGTGGTGCAGAGCACCACCTCGTCGCCCGGGGTGTACTCGGCGAGGGCCGGGTTGCCGCTGGCCCGCAGCCAGGTCTCTGCCGCGCCGACCGCCTGGAGGAACTGGGTCCCGGTCGGCGACGAGGTGGAGACGATGTTGAGGTCCTTGTGGCCCCAGTGCGACGGCATCTGGCGGCCGCCGGAGTTGGGGTCGTCGGCGGCGGCCACGGCGGAGAGAAGCTGCTCGGTGGCCGTCATCCCCAGCCCGAGGCAGAGGGCGCGGTCGCGGTAGTAGAGGTAGAACCAGTCGTGGCCGGGACGGAACACCCGGGCCGCGGCGGCGAGCACCCCCTCGTGACCGGCGCCCGAGATCTGGAAGAAGATCCGGTTCTGCCGCTTGAGCTGGATTTCCTTGTCGTCGAGCCGCCGCGACAGCAACATCACGCGGAAGAGGTCGAGCAGGTCGGCCTTGTCGAGCCGGGTGGCCGCGCGGGCCCGGGAGGAGGTGCGGGTAGCCATGCCGAAAAGATGGCCCCACCATTGCGGGGCCGGAAGGGGGTCGTCGTCCGGCGTGAAGGGTGAAGCGTGAAGCGGCCCGCTTCACCCATCACGCGTCACGGCTGGCTGTACACCACCTTCCCACCCACCACCGTCGCCGTCACCTGGGCGTCGCGGATCTCCGCCGCCGGGACGCTCCTGATGTCGCGGTCGAGCACCACGATGTCGGCCAGCATCCCTTCGCGCAGCACCCCCCGGTCGGCCTCGCCGAAGGTCGCGTAGGCATTGGCCTGGGTGTAGGCACGCAGCGCCTCCTCCACGGTGATCCGCTGGGCAGGATACCACCCGTCGGGGTTGGCGCCGTCGATCGTCTGCCGGGCCACGGCGGCCCAGATGCCGAGCAGCGGATCCACCGGCGCCACGAACCAATCGGAGCCGAACACGAGGGTGCCGCCGGCATCGAGCACCGAACGGAACGCGTAGGTGCCCTGCAGCTGGGGTTCGCGGATCCGCTTGGCGGCCCAGCGCCCGTCATCGGCGGCATGATAGGGCTGCATCGAGGCGAGCACGCCGCTGGCCGCCATGCGCCGGATCTCCTCCGGCCGGAGGTGCTGGGCGTGCTCGATCCGGAAGCGGCGATCGCGGGCGCCGTGCGCGGCGGCCACCGAGTCGAAGATGTCCATCAGCGTGGCATTGGCGCGGTCGCCGATGGCGTGCACCACCACCTGCACGCCGGCGGAATCCGCGGCGCCGATCCAGGCGCGCAGCGAGTCCTCCGCCGTGACCATCAGGCCACGACTCCCCGGCTCGTCGAGGTACGCATCGAAGAAGAGCGCCGTCGTCGAGCCGAGCGATCCGTCCACGAACCCCTTGACGCCGGCGAGCCGGATCCAGGCATCCCCCGGGCCGCGGGCGCGCATCGAGTCGGCGACCATCCTCCACCGCGACAACGCCGGATAGAACGCGGTGCGCAGCGACTGCAGGCCGGCGGCGCGCAGGCGCTCCGTGGCCCAGATCTCCGCGCCGGCCGAGACCGCCGACACCGCCACCAGCCCCTTGCTGTTGGCGTGGCGCATGGCGGCCAGCACCGCCGAGTCGGCCTGGGTGGGCGAGAGCTCGGGAATCACGGCGTACACCGGTCCCATCGCCTCGTCCTTGAACACTCCGGTCAGTCCGCCCCGGGGATCGCGCACGATGGTGCCGCCGGGGACGTCCGCCATGGTGCGGTCGAGGCCAGCCAGCTCGAGGGCGCGCGAGTTGGCGAGCGCCATGTGGCCGTCGAGGCGCTGCACGAAGACCGGGTTGTCGGGCGTGACCGAGTCGATCCACGCACGAGTGGGCAGTTCACCGCCCCAGTTCTCGTGGTCCCAGGTGCCGCCCGTGATCCACTCGCCGGGCGCGAGCGTCCGGGCAAAGGCCGCGATCCGGGCGGTGAATTCCGCCGGGGAGCGCGCGTCGCGGAGGTCCACCGAGGCGAGCTGCACGCCGCCGTCGAGCAGGTGCACGTGACCATCCGCAAATCCGGGGGCCACCAAGCCGGCGGTGGCGATCACGGTGGTGGAATCGCCCACCATCGCGGCCACCACCGCGGAGTCGCCGACCGCGACGATCCGCTCCCCCCGGACGGCCACCGCCCGGGCGGTGGGGCGGGCCGTGTCGCCGGTCCAGACCGCGCCGTAGATCACCAGGTCGGCCGGGGGAGTGGCCGCCTCGCAACCGGCGAGGACGCCGGCGACGCCAATCAGGACGAGGCCCCTCATCGGCGGGCCAGCTTCCGGAGGGCATCGAGGCGCTCCAGGGCCGACTTGCCCTGGTCGCGGGCGGCTGGCGCCACCGCGAAGAGGTCGCGGATGTCGAGCAGGATCTCGAGCATGAGCTGGTCGCGCATGTAGGAGTTGTCGAGGTCGGCCATGCGGGTGCCGTCGCCGGCGCCCTTGGCCAGTTCGAACGACTCGCGGTAGATCTGGTCGAGGTTGCCGAGGATCTTCTCTCTGGAGCGCATCGGTCGTCACGAGGGGAGAGGGACGGGTGCGGGAACGGGTTCCCCAAGAAGCTACACCCCCGGCGACGGGACGCCGGAGCGGGCACCGCGGCGGGCTATCTTTCCGGCGTTCGCCGCCGCCCGACCGACCGCCCTCCCCACCCGGGATCCCTCGTGTCGCTCACCGATGCCCAGCAGCGCGTGGATGCGTGGATCGCCCGCTATGAGGAGGGGTACTTTCACCCGCTCACCAACCTGGCGCGGCTCACGGAGGAAGTGGGCGAGCTGGCCCGCGAGATCAACCACCGCCACGGCCAGAAGACCAAGAAGCCCGACGAGGCCGATGGCGACCTCGCCATGGAGATGGCCGACATCCTCTTCGTGGTGATCTGCCTGGCCAACCGCGAGGGGATCGACCTGCAACAGGCCTTTGATCGCATGATGGACAAGGTGGAGCGCCGCGACGCCGATCGCTGGACCCGCCGTGACACCGGAGCCCCGGGATGACCCGCCGCTTTCCCTTCCTGATCGCCGCGTTCTCGCTGATTGCCTGCTCGCCCAACCTGGCGCAGGAGCCCCAGGCCGCGTTCCGCGCCCGGGTCGACTCGGCCGTGGCGGTGCGGGACACCGCGCGGCTGGCTGCCCTCGCCGAGTTGCGCTGCGCCAGCCACGACGGCACCGAGCGGATGTCGTGCTACGAGGACTACTTCCTGGCCCTCGCCGACTCCGGTCGCGTGTCGCTGGCCCTCGGTGCCCTCGAGGCGCTCGGCAGGCTGCGGCCCGAGGTGGAGGCCGACGGCCACTCGCTCACCCATGTGATCGGGATCCGCGCCTGGCGGCCGGGCGACGATGTCGCGGCGGTGTTCCGCTCCTGCACGTCGCTCTACCAGTCCGGCTGCTACCACGGGGTGATCCAATCGTGGCTCACTGCAGGCGGCGAGGTGGACTCGGTCCGCACGGCCCAGCTCTGCGACACGATCGCCCCGGCGGGCACCGACACGTGGCTTCGCTTCCAGTGCATCCACGGGCTGGGGCACGGCCTCGAGATGGCGTGGAACTGGGAACTGCCGCGGGCGCTCGCCGGCTGCGACTGGCTGGCCACGCCGTGGGATCGTGAGTCGTGCTACGGCGGTGCCGTGATGGAGAACGCAGTGGCCTCGCACCCCGGGGGCCACCACACCTCGGTCCGGGCACTCGAGGCCACCGGCGACGATCACGGTGCGGCGGGCCACGGCAATCACGGCCCGCCTGCCAGTGCCCCCACGTACAAGATGCGCGACTCCACCGACCTGCTCTATCCCTGCAACACCCTCGGCGAGGCCTACCTGCGTGCCTGCTACCTGGGCCACGGCGGCATCCTGCTGAGTCACGTGGACTGGGATTTCGGCCGCGCGGCACGGGCCTGCGACGAGCTCCCCGACCACGTCCGCGATGTCTGCTACACCTCGCTGGGCACCAATGCCAGCGGGGCGACCGTGCGCGACACGAAGAAGTCGATCGCGCACTGCGCCAAGGGCCACCCGGACTGGCGCCAGTGGTGCTACGTCGGGGTGGTGAAGAACTTCATTGACGTGACCGCGGATCCGCAGGACGGCATCAGCTTCTGCCGCGAGGTGCCGGCGGGCACCGACCGCGACCGGTGCTGGAACGCCGTGGGCGAGCAACTCTCGGTGCTCTACACCACCGACCTCAACCGCCGCGACGCGGTGTGTGCCACCACCGGCGAAGGCGAGGCGCGTTGCCGGCAGGGCGCCGGGCTCTGGCCCAAGGACGTCCCCAAGCCGGCCGGGATGCCGTAGATGGAGAACGGAGGACAGAGGACGGGGGATGGAGAGAGTTCCGTCCCCCGTCCTCCGTTCTCCCTACTCCCACTCCTCCGGCATCGCTTCGAGTTCCGCCAGGATTGCCAGGTAGCCC
>CAZNOJ010000105.1:0-4279 GCA_964574665.1 uncultured Gemmatimonadaceae bacterium | reverse complement strand
CTACTCCCACTCCTCCGGCATCGCTTCGAGTTCCGCCAGGATTGCCAGGTAGCCCTCGTGGCGCGTGGCGGGGATGGCGCCCTCGGCGATCGCCTCGAGCACGGCACAGCCCGGCTCGTGACGGTGGTGGCAGTCGCCGAAGCGGCACGCGTCCGCACGATCCCGGAACTCGGGGAAGAGCGCCGCGAGCGCCGCGGGCCGCACGTCCCAGACGCCAACCTCGCTGAACCCCGGCGTGTCCACGATGTAGCCGCCGCCCGGCAGCCGGATCATGGTGGCGGTGGTGGTGGTGTGGCGGCCCCGGCCCACTTTCCGGGACACTTCGCCGACCCGCAATCCGAAGCCCGGCTCCACCGCGTTGAGCAGCGAGGACTTGCCCGCCCCGCTCGGGCCCGTGAGCACGCTGACGCGATCGTGCAGGAGGTCGTGCAGGGCGTCGAGCCCCGTCGCCCGGGCGACCGAGGTGGCGAGCACCGGGTAGGCCGTGGCGCGCAGGTGGTCCGACACCACCTCGGCCCCGGCGAGGTCCACCTTGTTCACCACCACCACCGCCGGCAGGTGGTTGGCCTCGGCGATCACCAGCAGCCGGTCGATCAGTTGCAGCACCGGGTCGGGTGACGCCGCCGCGGTGACCACCACCACCTGGTCGACGTTGGCCGCGACGGGTCGGGTGCCGCGACCGTCCGGCGTGCGACGTTCCAGCAGCGACCGGCGCGGCAACACGTCGGAGATGGCCAGGACCGGTTCGCCCAGCGTGACGGGATCAATGGTGACCAGGTCGCCCGCCACGGCTCGGTCGCCGCGATGGGCCTTGCCGCGCAGGACCGCCGTGCGCGCCTCGCCGTCGAGCTCGACGCGATAGCTGCCGCCGTCGCGCGAGAGGACTCGCGCCGGGGTGGCGGTCAGAACTCCTCCGGCCTGCCGGCGGCGATGCACTCGTCGAGCATCGCCTTCACGTCGTAGAGCGACAGCGCACCCAGGCGCTGCCGAGCGTCGTCGGGGGAGGTGCCCCACACCAGCCAGTCGGTCTCGTGGTGCCCATCGGGGGCGTCGCCCGCAGGGTCCCAACGGACGAAGAGCAGTGCGCCGGCAAAGCGGCCCCTGGCGTCGGGATCATCGTCCACCCACAGGGCCACGGAGTAGGCCCGGCCATCCACCCCCGCGAATGCCGGCGCGCGGTCGTGCAGCGCCATGTAGCCGCCGAGGGTCGCCTCGCTCACGAGCGGCGCCTTCCCTCCTTGAGGATCGATCCGGTGATGAAGAACAGGTTGGCCGGTCGCTCCGCGAGGCGCCGCATCAGGTACGGGTACCACTGCGTCCCGAACGGCACGTACACCCTGACCCGCCAGCCGTCGCGCACCAGCGCGTCCTGCAGGTCGCGCCGGATTCCGTACAGCATCTGGAACTCGAACCGATCGCGGGCAATGCCGTGGCGGCTCACGAATGCCTTGGCCGCGTCCAGCATCGCCTCGTCATGCGTGGCGAGGCCGGGGTAGTTGCCGTCGGTGAGCAGGCGCTCCATCAGGCGCACGTAGTGGGCGTCCACGTCCTTCTTGTCGGGATACGCCACCTCGGCGGGCTCGAGGTAGGCTCCCTTGCAGAGCCGCACCCGGGTCTGCGAGGCGTTGAGCGCGGTCACGTCGTCCGTGGAGCGGCGCAGCGCCGCCTGGATCACCACGCCGACGTGCGGCGCGAAGTCGCGGGCCAGCCGGGCGTGGAAGTCGAGCGTCCGCTGCGTGTAGGCCGACGATTCCATGTCGATCCGCACGAACCCGCCGAGCTCACGGGCCACCTCGAGCACGGCACGGACATTGGCCTCGCACGCGGCCTCGTCGAGGTCGAACCCCATCTGGGTGAGCTTGAGCGAGGCATTCACCTCCAGCTTGTGCTGATGGAGCGCGCGCAACAGCTCGACATAGGCATCGCGCGCCTGGTCGGCCACCGCCTGCTCCGTGACCGATTCGCCGAGCAGGTCGAGGGTGGCGGGAATGCCGCGCGCGGCCAGCTCCGCCACGGCGCGGATGCCCTCGTCCACCGTCTCCCCCGCCACGAAGCGCGAGGCAAAGCGGCGGGCCAGCCGGTTGCGGCGGACGAAGTTGAACATCGCCTTGCGTTCGGAAAGCCAGAGCAGTGACTGACGCAGCATCGCGTGGTGATCCCCGGGTGGGTGAGAGGGCCCGGGTCCGGCCGGGCGCGGCCCCCAAAGGTAGCGCGGCACCGGTGGCGGGCCGCTCGACCGGCTTGCGCCCGGGGCGGAACGACGCGATGCTCCCGCACTCGCCGGTCCCGATTTCCCGCTCCCGGGCCCCACCCATGACCAGCACCGGATACGCCAGGCGCCTGGGGCGCTTCTCCGCCACGATGCTCGTGATCGGGGGCATCATCGGGTCGGGAATCTTCCTCAATCCGGCGGTGGTGGCCGCGCGGGTCCGCACCCCGGGCTGGATCCTCGGCACCTGGGGGCTCGGTGCGCTGGTGGCGCTGATCGGCGCGTTCGTGTTCGCCGAACTCGGTCGCCGGCGCCCGCTGGCCGGCGGCGGGTACGCCTACATCCGCGAGGCCTTCGGCCCGCTGCCCGGGTTCCTGTACGCCTGGTCGCTGCTGCTGGTGATCGCGGCCGGTGCCACCGCCGCCGTGGCCATGACCTTCGCGGGCTACGCCGTGTCGCTGCTGGGGTGGGATGCCTCGACCCAGCGGCTGCTGGCCGCCGCCGCGATCGCCGCGCTGACCCTGCTCAATCTGGTCGGCGTGCGACCGGCCGCATGGAGCCAGTCGCTCTTCACGGTGCTCAAGCTGGGCGCGATCGCCCTCCTCGTCGTGGCGGCGTTCCGCGCACCGGAAGGCGCCTCCGTGGTGTCCACCGCGGCGCCGGTCGCGGCCGAGGGCGGCTCCATGGTGCTGCTGGTGGGCGCGGCGCTGGTGCCGGTGCTGTTCGCGTTCGGCGGCTGGCAGCAGACCAACTTCGTGGCCGAGGAGATGGTGAATCCGGAGCGCGACCTGCCGTGGGCGCTGGTGGCCGGTGTGCTGGTGGTGGCCCTTGCCTACCTGCTGGTCAACGTGGCCTACCTCCGCGCCCTCGGCGCCCCGGGGCTGGCGGCGTCCATCGCCCCGGCGGCCGACACCATGGCGGCCGTGGCGGGCGAGGGCGGTCGCCGGCTGATCGCCGCCGGCATCGTGGCCTCGACCTTCGGCTTCCTCAACCTGGTGCTGCTGGTGTCGCCGCGCGTCTACCAGGCCATGGCGCGCGACGGCCTCTTCTTCGCCTCGTTCGCGCGACTGCATCCGCGCTGGCAGACCCCCGTGGCCGCGATCCTGTTCCAGGGGGCGTGGGCCATCGCCCTGCTCTTCTGGGGCACCTACGGACAGCTGCTCGACTACGTCGTGTTCGCCGACTGGATCTTCTTCGGGCTGGCCGCGGCCTCGCTTTTCGTGCTGCGCCGCCGCGATGGCGACCGGGAGATTCCCTTCCGGGTGCCGCTGCACCCCTGGTCCACGCTGCTGTTCATCGCGGCGGCGTGCTACGTGGTGATCGGCTCCGTCACCTCCAATCCCGGCAATGCCCTGCGTGGCGGCGGCCTCATCCTCCTCGGCGTGCCGGTCTTCCTCTACTGGCGCACGCGCGCCCCCACTTCGCCATGAGCTTCTCCCCCCGCACCATCATCGAGCCGTTCCGCATCAAGAGCGTGGAGCCGATCCGGCAGTCCACCCGCGCCCAGCGCGCGGCCGCGCTGGAGGAGGCGCACCACAACCTCTTCCGGTTGCGGGCCCGCGACGTGCTGATCGACCTGCTCACCGATTCCGGGACCGGCGCCATGTCCTCGGCGCAGTGGGCGGGGATGATGCGGGGCGACGAGTCGTACGCCGGTGCCGACTCCTTCTTCCGGTTCGAGGCGAGCGTGCAGCGGATCACCGGCCTCGCGCACGTGATCCCCACGCACCAGGGACGGGCCGCCGAGCGGATCCTCTTCACCACGATGGTGCAGCCGGGCGACATCGTCCCCAACAACACCCACTTCGACACCACCCGCGCCAACATCGAGGCGCGGGGGGCCACGGCCCTCGACCTGCCCTGCGCCGCGGCACGGCAGCCCGGGGTGCCGCATCCCTTCAAGGGTGACATGGATCTCGAGGCGCTCGACCGGGTGCTCGCCGAGTCGCGCAGCCGCGTGCCACTGGTGATGATCACCGTCACCAACAACTCCGGCGGCGGGCAGCCGGTGTCGCTGGCCAACCTGCGCGCCGTGCATGAGCGGTGCCGCCGCGCCGGGGTGCCGTTCTT
>CAZNOJ010000104.1:2100-8926 GCA_964574665.1 uncultured Gemmatimonadaceae bacterium | reverse complement strand
TCCAGCCGCCCTCGGTGATGCTGTACCCCGGCGGCAGCGTCAGGTTCTCGAACGCTGCCTTGATGTCGAGGGTCACGTCGTTGAGCGGCCGGCCGTGGGTGTTGGCCTCGAGCGTGACCACGCGCTGGCGGTCGAGGTGGTCGATCTGGGCCGGCGACGGGCGCCGGGTGACCGTGGCCACCTGGCCGAGGGGCACCGTGCGCGGCACGCCATCGGCGCCGTACACCGTGAGCGGCAGCCGCTCGAGGTCGGTGGCGCGCTGCCGCGCCTCGGGGGAGAGCCGCACGTACACGTCGCGGGTCCGCCCGGTGGGATCCACCCAGTCGCCGGCGTCAATCCCCGCGAAGGCGACCCGCATCGCGTTGCCCACCTGGCCCACCGTGAGCCCCATCGTGCCGGCCAGGCCGCGATCGATCTCCACGGCCAGCTCGTCGCGCGCCCCGCGGGCGGAGAGCCCCACGTCCACGGCACCCGGCACCGTGCGGGCCAGCACCAGCGCCGAGTCGGCCAGCTGGGCGAGCACCGTGGCGTCGGGGCCGGTGAACTGCATCTGCAGCTCCTTGAACGCACCACCGAACCCGCCGGTGAACACCGATGCATTGACCCCCGCCACCTGCGCGAACTCGCGTCGCAGCGTCTCGCCGAGCTCCGCCTGCGACACCTCCCGCGCGTGGCGCGGGGTGAGCTTGATGAAGATGTTCGACTGGTCCACGCCCGGCGTGCGCATCGGCAGCGGCGTCCCCACCACCGAGTACGTGTACTCGACCTCGGGATGGCGCCGCGCCAGCTCGGCCACCGCCTCGGTGCGCTCCACGGTGTACTCCAGCGACGCGTCGGGCGGGGCCTCGACGATCACCTCGATCTCGCCCCGGTCGGTGAGCGGCACGAAGCCGGCCCCGCCCACGGTGCTCTGCAGGAAGATCGCGCCGAAGAACGCCGCGATCGTGAGCGCCACCATCGACTTGCGGTGGTCGAGCGCCCACGCCACCACCCGCGCGTAGCGGTCGGTGAACCGCTCGAACCCGCGGTTGAACCGGTCGAGCAGCCGCGTGAGCCACCCCTTCTCGTGCTCTTCCTTGTGCGGGTCGGGCCAGTAGGCCGACAGCATCGGGTCGAGCGAGAAGGAGACGAAGAGGGACACCAGCACCGCGCCGCAGAGCGACAGGGCGAACGGTTTCAGCCATTGGCCCGACTGGCCGGTCATCATGGCGATCGGCACGAACACCGCGATGATGGAGAACGTGGTGGCCGTCACGGCCAGCCCGATCTCGGCCGTGCCCTCGCGCGCCGCCGTGTAGTGGTCCTTCCCCATCTCCACGTGGCGCACGATGTTCTCGCGCACCACGATCGCGTCGTCGATCAGGATGCCGATCGCCAGGGTGAGGCCCAGCAGCGACATCGAGTTGAGCGTGAAGCCGAGCGCCCACACCCCGATGAACCCGGCCAGCACCGAGATCGGCAGCGCCAGGCCGGTGATCACCGTGGAGCGCCAGGAGTTGAGGAACACCAGCACCACGAGGATGGTGAGGATCGCCCCCTCCATCAGCGCGGCCTTGGTGTTGTCCACCGAGGCCATCACCCGCTCGCCCGCGTCGCGCACGATCTCCAGGTGCGTCCCCTCGGGGAGCGTGGGCGTGAGCGTGGCGATCCGTGCCTTGAGGGCCTCCACCACCGCCGCCGTCGAGTAGCCCTTCGACTTGACCACGTCGATCGCCACCGCGCGCACGCCGTTGTGCGACGCCGAGGTGCGCTGCTCCTCCACGCCCTCCTGCACGTCGGCCACCTCGCCGAGGCGGATCACCCGCCCGCCGCGGTTGGCCACCACCAGCTCGCGGAACTGGTCGGCGGAGGTGAGACGCCCCGCGAGGCGGATCGACTGCTCGTTGCTGCTGCTGGTGAGCCGGCCCACCGGCGCGGCGAGGTTCTGCGCGCCCACGGCGCGCGTCACCTCGTCGAGCCCCACGCCCGCCGCCTGCATCGCCTCGGGGCGGAGCTGCACGGTGAGCTCGGGGTACGACCCGCCCACCACCGTCGCCTGCGCCACCCCCGGCACGCTGCGCAGCTCGCCCACCACGCCCGGGTCGGCCAGCATGGTGATCGTGCGCGCGTCCATCGTCTCCGACGACAGGGTGAGCGACAGGATCGGCTGCGCCCCCCAGTCGAACCGGGTGATGATCGGCTCCTCCATCTCCGCCGGCAGGTCGCCGCGGATGGTGGAGATCGCGTCGCGCACGTCCTGCGACGCCTCCTGCACCGGCTTGGTGAAGTTGAACGTCACCGTGAGCTGGGCGAAGCCATCCACCGCGTTCGAGGTGGTGAGCCGGCGATCCAGCCCCGAGAGGCCGAAGATCGCCTCCTCGATCGGCTCGATGATCTCCCGCTCCACCACGTCGGGCGAGGCCCCCGGATAGGGGATCTGCACCATCACCACCGGCTGGTCGAGGTCGGGATACTCGTCCACCTGCAGGTTGGCGAGCGCCGCGAGCCCGAAGGCCACCAGCGTGATCATCATCGTGATGGTGATGATCGGCCGCCGGATCGAGAAGTCCGAGATCCACATCGCGTCGTTCTCCCGCCCGTTCAGGGTTCGCGGCCGGTCACCTGCACCGGCGTGCCCACGGGCACCCCGAGCGAGGCGCCGACCAGCACCGTGTCACCCGCCGCCAGCCCGCCCGTGATCTCCACGCGCTCGGCCAGCCCGTCGCGGAGCCCCAGCGTCACCGGCACCACCTGCACCAGCCCGCCCCGCACCCGCTTGACGCTCGGGGTGGTCGAGCGGGCATCGAGCGCCGCCACCGGCACCGCCAGCCCCCGCGCCGAGCGCACCGCGACGCGGCCCTCGGCAAAGAGCCCGGCGGCCAGGGTGCGGTCGGCGTTGGGCACCCGCACGTAGAGCTGCAGCTGTCCCGTGGTGGCGTCCACCGCGGGATTGACCCGTGCCACGCGTCCCTCGAACACCCGGCCCGGGTGCGCTGCCACGGTGAATTCCACCGGCGAGCCCACCTTGAGGTCGGCCAGGTTCGAGGCGGGCACCGCCGCCTCCAGCTCCAGCGAGCCCAGGTCCACCACCACCGCCACCGGATCCCCGCCGGGCTGCACCACGTCGCCCACGCTCACCGGCACCTCGCTCACCACGCCGGCAAACGGGGCGCGCACCGTCGCATTGCTGAGCTGCTTGGTGGCCGAGGCGAGCCGCGCACGCGCATCCTCCAGCATCGCCGTCGCCTGGGCCGCCTGGTTGCGCGCCATCTCGAGGTCGCGCTCGGCGATCGCCCCGGCGCGGAAGAGCTCGTTGCTCCGCGCCAGGTTCCGCTCCGCCGTGCTGGCACCCAGCTCCGCGCTGGTGACGCCGAGGCGCGCGGAGCGCGCCTGGTCGGCGAGCACCAGGGTGTCAATCACCGCCAGCGCCTGTCCCGCGCCCACGCGGTCGCCGGCCCGCACGCGCACGGCGAGCACCGTGCCGCCCACCTGCGGCCGCAGCTGCGCGCTCCGCTCCGCCACCAGCGTGCCCGAGAAGGTGGGGCCCTCCTCCAGCCGGAACGAATCCACCACGGCGAGGCCACTCGTGGCCACCGTCACCGGCGGCACGATGGTGGAATCGACCGCGGCCTCCTCCGGGGCGCCGCCCCCGCCGCAGGCGCCCAGCACCAGGAGGAACGCGGGGAGCAACAGGCGGGACGTGTGCACGACTGGCCTCATCGGGAACTCGCTGGCGCGATCCGCGCCCGGGTTGAAAGTGGACGACATCAGAACATCCCTCCCGCCGCACCGGTGCCGATCGGCAGGTCGCGCAGCAGGCGCGAGCGCAACCGCGCCACCTGCACGTCGCGCGCGGCCTGCGCCCGGTTGGCCTCCGCCTGCTCGAGCTGGATGCGCACCTCGGAGAGGTCGGTCAGCGTCGAGAGCCCCTCGCGCACCCGGATCTCCGCGATCTGGTACGCGCGCGCCGCCTGCGCCGCGGTGGACTGGCTCGCGGCGAACCGCGCCTCCGCCGCGACCAGCTGGTCGTGCACCTCCACCGCCTCGCGCGCCGCGAGCTCCCGCGTCTGCCGCAGCCTGAGCGCCGCCTCGTCGGCCATCGCCTCGGCCTCGCGGACCTGCCCCGTGATCCGGCCCCCCGTGAACAGCGGCACGCTCACGCGCACCGACACCGTCCAGTCGGTGAGGAACGAGTTCCACGAGAAGACATCCTCGGGAAAGGTCAGCTTGCTGTACGCGCTCGACAGCCGCACGCTCGGCCAGCGCGTGCCGGAGGCGGCCTCGCGCGCCGCGCGCGCCGCATCCAGGCCCGCCGACGCCGCCCGCACCACCGCGCGCGCGTCCACGGCGGTGTCGCCGTTCGCCGGCGCGAACGCCGGCAACGCCACCGCCAGCGTGTCGCCCAGCGGCGTCACCAGGTCGAGCGGCACGCCGGCGGGGAGGTCGAGCAGCTGCCGCAGCCGCACCAGCGACAGGTCGCGGTTGGTGCGCCGCTGGATCACCACCGGCCGCTGGTTGTCGCGCGCCACCGTCACCCGCAGCAGGTCGAACTCCGCCGCGTCACCCACCCGCCGCGCCAGCTCGGTGTCGCGGTGGATCCGCTCCGCCTGCGCCAGCGTGCTGTCGGCGATCACCAGCAGCCGCTCGGCGAGCTGGGCGTCGTAGTAGGCCTGCGCCACCTCGAGCAGCGTCGCCGCCCGCGCCGCATCCAGCGTCGCCTCGGCGGCGGCCTCGCCGGCGCGCGCGCCGCGAATGCTGGCCAGCAACGAGCGGTCGAAGATCGTCTGCTGCAGGTCGAGCCCGAAGGCCCACTGGTTGGGCCGCCCGAACGGCAGCTGCGAGAAGTCGATGTCGCCGGTCCCGTTGGCCGTGCAATCGAGCCCGCGCTCCAGGTTGGCCAGCCGCGTCTCCACCGGCTGCGTCGGGTCGGGCGTGAAGCGCAGGCAGTTCTCGGGCGGCGGCGGCGCCGGCTCGCCACCGGTGTCGTCGCCCGCCAGCGCCTCGAACTGCGACTTGATCGTGCGCGTGTACGTGGCCGCACCCGACAACTGGGGCATCCAGCCGCTCCGCGCCTGCATCACGCGACCGCCCGCGGCCCGCACCCCGGCGCGCGCGATCCCCACGGTCTCGGCCGCGGTGTCCGCCATCCGGAGCGCGTCCGCGATGGACAGCCGCACCGGCGCCTGCGCCTCAAGGCGCGCCACTCGCGGCGCACCGATCACGGCCAGCGCCACGATCGCCCTCAGGATCACGCCACCCCGCATCAATCCTCCCGCGCGCCCAGCGCGCGCAGCGTCAAGTCCACGAACTCGGCGATCACCTCGGACTCCGCCACCGGCTGGCAGCCGGAGATCACGTCCCGTGTCACGGCATCCAGGAAGATCGCGTTCATCAGCATCACCGTCGCCGCCTCCAGCGAACCCTCCCGACCGATCAGCCCCCGCTCCCGCGCGGCGGCCAGGTAGCGCACGCCGTCGCCCAGGGCGTTGACCGAGCCCTCGCACGCCACCGGCGCCAGTTCCGGGTGCTCCTCGAACTCCGCCAGGCAGTTGCGAATGAGCGCGCTGTGCTGCCGCAGCTGCCGGTGCTGGCGCGACGCCCATTCGATCAGCTCCTCCCGCACCCGCACCGGCACCTCCGGCAGCGACCGCGAGGGATGCACCTCCACCGCCACCGCCCGGATCGCCTCGCTCAACAGCGCTTCCTTCGACCGGAAATGCCGGAACAGCGTCACTTCGTTCACCCCGGCCGCCTCGGCGATCCGGCGCGTGGTGGTCCCCCGCCAGCCGCGGTCGGCGAACAGGCGGGCGGTCACCTCGAGAATGGCGTCCTTGGCTGACATGGGGCGACACGATACGTCACGGCACCCAATGATGCAAGCACATACTTGCAGGCGTTACAAAACGTTTCACCGCCGAAACGTCCCCGACTGGCGCCGGACACGAATCTCCCTCACCCTTTACCCTTTACTCTCCCCGGACTTGATCGGAACCGACCCGATGGCGAGCTGGCAGCGTCGCACCCTGGCATGGGACTCCCCTGTCCTCCTCGGCCGCACCATGGAACTGGTGGTCCACGGCCATGCCGGTCCCCGCACCCTGGTCTTCCCCACCTCCATGGGCTGGAACCGGGAGTGGGAGGATCAGGGGATGTGCGACGCGGTGGGCGACCTCCTCACCGCCGGGTCGCTGCAGCTGATCTGCCTGCCCAGCATCGACGAGAAGTCCTGGTACGACGACGCGGCCCATCCGCGCGCCCGCGCCGAGTGGCACGCCCGGTACGACGCCTGGCTCCGGCACGAGGTGCTGGCCGCCACCGCCGAGGGCAACCCCGACCCGCGGATCATCACCGCCGGCGCCTCCTTCGGCGGATACCATGCGCTCTGCTTTGCCGGGCGCTATCCCGACGTGGTGGTGCGCAGCCTGGTGATGAGCGGCCTCACCGACATCCGCCGCCTCACCGGCGGCTACTCCGACGACACCATCTATTTTTACAACCCGGCCGAGTTCCTGCTGCATGAACACGACCCGGACCGCATCGCCGCCCTGCAGCGCCTCGACCTGATCCTCGCCGTGGGTCGCGACGACACCCTGCGGCCGCAGAACGAGGCGCTCTCCGCCGCGCTCTGGGAGCGCGGCATCGGCAACGCGCTGCGGCTCTGGGATGGCTGGGCGCACGACTGGCCCTGGTGGCGGCAGATGCTCAGGATGTACGTGAATGGACACGACTAGGGGAGACGAGTTGCGGGTCGTGGGGCGCGCGAGCGCCAGCACCCCGTGTCGCGCCCCCCCGCCCCCCCCAAGCGGCCCCCGGAACCCCCCAAGACCTCGCCCCCCCCGGCCCCCCC
>CAZNOJ010000104.1:0-2090 GCA_964574665.1 uncultured Gemmatimonadaceae bacterium | reverse complement strand
GCAGCCCTTCTCGCGACCCGCGACCCGCGACTCGCGACCCGAGGAACCCCCGATGACGAAGCCCTCCCGTCCCCGCCGCATCGGCCTCCTCGTCGGCCGCGAATGGTCCTGGCCCCCGGCCTTCCTCGACGAGGTCCACCGCCGCGACGCCGGGGTGACGGCCGAATTCGTGACCCTCGGCGCACCCTCGCTCGATGCCCTGCTCGGCTACGACGTGGTGGTGGACCGCATCTCCCACGAGGTGCCCTTCTACCGCTCGTGGCTCAAGCACGCCCTGGTCCGCGGGGTGCGGGTGATCAACTCGCCGCTGATGTGGACCGCCGACGACAAGTTCTTCGGCGCCACGCTCGCCGAGGCGCTGGGGATCCGCTCGCCGAAGACGATCCTCCTGCCCAACAAGGAGTACGTCCCCGGGATCAAGCACGACGAGTCGCTCCGCAACCTCGCCTATCCGCTCGACTGGCAGGCGGTGGTGGACCACGTCGGGCTCCCCTGCATCCTCAAGGACGCCCACGGCGGCGGCTGGCGGGACGTGTACGTCTGCCGCTCCCTCGACGAGCTGCTCCACCACTACGACCGCTCCGGCCTGCTCACGATGATCGTCCAGGAGTACATCGCCTGGGACGAGTTCGTGCGCTGCATCTGCATCGGACGCCGCCACGTGGCGCCGATCAAGTACGACCCCCGCGAGCGGAAGTACCACGACGACCTCGACTACCTCCCGCCCGAGGCGCTGCGCGGGATCGTCCGCCAGTCGCGCAAGCTGGTGCGCGCCCTCGGCTACGACATGAACTCGATCGAGTGGGCGATCAAGGACGGCGTGCCCTACGCCATCGACTTCATGAACCCGGCGCCCGACTTCGACATCAACTCGCTGGGCCCCAAGTGGTTCGAGTGGGTGGTGCAGCGCATGGCCGACGTCACCATCGCGATGGCGCTGGAGGACCACAAGCCGCCCCGGCCCCGCGCCTCGGCGCTGATGGGCGGCAAGCGCCCGCCGAAGGGCGGCTGACCCTGGGCGCCATCAACGCCTGGCACCAGCTGCTCACCCCCGACCTGGCCGCGGAGTCCGCGGCCTGGCTCGACGCGCGCCAGCGCGAGCGCGGCCTCGGCTTCGGCGACCGGCCGCTCTGCACCGTGCTGCGGCCGCGCTTCCTCGACCCGGCCACCTACGACGCGCTGCGCCGCATGAGCGCCGGCGTGCTGGCGGCCTTCCGCACCGCGGGCGAGGCGGCGCTGGCGGATCCCGAGTTCCGCCGCGCCTTCCGCCTCGCCGACTGGGAAGAGGCGCTCATCGCCCGGATGCCGCGCACCCCGGCCCTCGCGCCGCTCTCCCGCGTGGACGCCTTCATCGACCCCGCCGACGGCGTGGCCCGGCTCACCGAGTTCAACGCCGAGACCCCGGCCGGCACCGGCTACGTGGACGTGCTCGCCGAGCTGTTCCTCGCCCTGCCGGTGATGCGGCACTTTGCCCGCGACTGGGTGGTGCGCCCGCTCCCCGCCCGCCACCTGCTGCTCGGCGTCCTGCTCGACACCTGGCAGGCGGTGCGCGGCACGCGAGCGGTCCCCAGCATCGCCCTGGTGGACTGGGACGACGTCCCCACCATGAGCGAGTTCCGCATCGTGCGCGACTACGCCTCGGCCATGGGGATTCCCCTCCGCATCACCACCCCGGCGGCGCTCGCGTATGCCGGTGGCGTGCTGCGCGACGCCGACGGGACGGTGATTGACCTCGTCTACAAGCGCGTGCTGCTCCACGAGCTGGTGGCCGAGGGGGGCATCGACCACCCGCTCCTCCGCGCGGTGACCGACGGTGCGGTGATCATGGTCAATGGCATCCACGGCAAGCCGCTGCACAAGAAGGCGTCGCTTGCGGTGCTCACCGACGAGCGGCACGCCGCCCGGTTCTCCGCGACCGAGCGGGAGGCGATTCGCCGCCACGTGCCGTGGACCCGGGTGGTGGAGGAGCGGCACACGGAGCTCGACGGACAGACCATCGACCTGCTGCCGTGGATCGCCCGGCATCGCGAGATGCTGGTGCTCAAGCCCAACGACGACTACGGCGGCGCCGGCATCGTGCTGGGCTGGGA
>CAZNOJ010000103.1:0-9080 GCA_964574665.1 uncultured Gemmatimonadaceae bacterium | reverse complement strand
CGCAAGGCGGCTGCCACGCTCGGGTGGCGACCCGAGGTGCGGTTCGACGAGGGGCTGGTCGCGCTGGCGGAGTGGTTCACGGAAACGGGGGGATGATGCAGGCCGACTCGATGGTGGCGGAAACTGAGGTGGACCTCCTCGGCTTGGTGCTCACCGCCTCCCCCGAGACCAAGGTGGTGCTGGTCCTCTGCGCCATCTTCTCGCTGCTGTCGTGGTACCTGATCTTCGCCAAGAGCATGGAGTTCCGGCGGCTGCGCCAGGCGGGGGACCAGTTTCGCGAGACGATCGCCGGGCGCCGCTCCCTCGAGGAGCGCGAGCAGGCCCTGGCCGGCACCCGCACGCCCTTCGGCGCGGTGGTGCACACGGTGGCCGGCTTCCTCGCCGACGTGCGGACGGTGCAGCAGCGCGACGGGGTCAACCGCTCGGGGCTGTCGCTGACGCAGCTCGAGGCGCTCACGCTCGCCCTCGACACCCAGGTGCGCGCCGAGGCCGACCTCGCGGCGCGGCGGGTGCCGTGGCTCGCCACGATTGCCGCCACCTCCCCGCTGCTCGGCCTCTTCGGCACCGTGATCGGGATCATGCAGTCGTTCCAGGGGATCGCCGTCACCGGGTCGTCGAACATTGCCACCGTGGCGCCGGGGATCGCCGACGCGCTGGTGGCGACGGCGGCGGGACTGGGCGCGGCGATCCCGGCCGTGATCGCCTACAACGTGTTCACCTCGCGCGTGGACCGCTTCGAGGGCGAGCTGGAGCGGGCCGCCCAGGCGGAGATCGCGGCCCTGGGCCGCGAGGGACGGCTGTAGGTGGCGCTGCGCGGGATCGGCACCGGGCGCGCGCGCCGCCACCTCAACGCCGAGGTGAACATCATCAACCTCGTGGACGTGGTGCTGGTGCTGCTGCTGATCTTCATGCTCACCGCCCCGATGCTGCAGGGGGGCGTCGAGGTGCGGCTCCCCGAGGCCGCCGCGCGGCCGCTCGAGGTGCGCGACGGGCTGTCCATCACGGTCACCCGGGACGGTCGCGTGGCGATCGGCGACCAGGTGCTCTCCTACGAGGAGTTCCGCGCCAACCTCGGCACGGTGCTGCGCCTCGACGATCCCGACGGGGTCTACATCCGGGGCGACGAGGGCGCCGCCTTCGGCACCGTGGCCCGGGTGCTCGCCGCCGTGGCGACGGCCGGCGTGCGCAACGTGGGGATCGTGGTGGAACCGGAGCGCCGGCGGTGAACCATGCCGCGGCCGTGCCGGAATCGGAGGCCGAGGTGCTGCGGCGCGTGCACCGGACCGGCGTGGCCGGGTCGGTGGTGGTGCACCTGGTGTTGCTGGCCGGGATGGTGGTGGTCGCGCAGCGTGCCAATGAGCCGGCGCCGCTCGTCTATGCGGTGAACCTGGTGGCGGCACCGGCGCCTGGGCCCGCGCCGCGCCGTGCGGTCGAGGAGGCCACCCCGTCGGCCCCGCCGGAGCAGGCCCCGCCCGAACGGGCGCGCGAGACGGCGCCGGTGACCCCGCCGCGCGAGGCGGCGCGGGATCCGGTGCGCGACGAACCCCAGCTCCCCACCAAGAGTGCGGTGGCACCGCTGCCCAACGAGCGGCCGAGCACCGGGAGCGACCAGCTGACGTTCCGGCAGGAGGGCCTCCGGTTTCCGTATCCGGAGTACCTCGACAACATCGTCACCCAGATCCGCAGGCGCTGGGTCAATCCCACCGGACCGGGGTTGCGGCTGCGGGCGGAGGTGGCCTTCACGATTCACCGCGACGGGACCGTGACCGACATCGAGTACGTCCGCAAGAGCGGCCAGCTGTTGTTTGACGCGAACGCCCTCGGGGCGGTGGAACGCGCCGCGCGTGACGGGGCATTCGGCCCGCTGCCGTCGGGCTGGAGCGGCGAGGTGCTGCCGATCTCCTTCTCCTTCACGCCGGACGATCGATGAGCGCGGGGCGCGTCGGCACGCTGGCCTGTCTCGCGCTCCTCGCGGCGATCCCGGCGGCGCCCCTCCCGGCGCAGGACCGGATCGCGCTCGGGATCACCTACCGCGCGGGCGCCCGCCCAGGGATGCTGGTGATGGCGCGTCCCGGGCTCGACTCGGTGCGCAAGATCGTGGAGCGCGACCTGCAGTTCTCCGATCGCTTCGAGATGGCGATCGTCCCCGACACCACCGGTGCCCTCGACGCGCCGCTCAACGTGGGGCTCTTCGCGTCACTGGGGCTGACCTGGGCGATCGAGCTGGCGCCGACCGTGGGGGGCGTGGAGGCCAAGCTCCACCACCTGCCGTCCGGCGAGATGCGGCTCCGCGTGATCCGCGGCGTGGACCCGGCCGGGGTGGGCCCGTCCCGCCTGCTGATCCACCGGCTGAGCGACGAGCTGCTGGTGGCCGCGGTGGGCGGCAAGGGGATCGCGGCGACGCGAGTGCTCTTCCAGCTCGGCGACGCGATCTGGATGGTGGATTCCGATGGCGCCAACCTCACGCGGGTGAGCCGCGGCACCGGGATCGCCACGTCGCCGGCGTGGTCGCCCGATGG
Source organism: uncultured Gemmatimonadaceae bacterium (assembly GCA_964574665.1). Lineage (GTDB taxonomy): Bacteria > Gemmatimonadota > Gemmatimonadetes > Gemmatimonadales > GWC2-71-9 > Palsa-1233. The sequence goes on along the minus strand of CAZNOJ010000103.1, from coordinate 6,561 downwards.
ACGGCGCATCGCCTACACCGAGCTGCGCGATTACGCCGGGGTGATCGTGCTGCAGACCGCGGCGAGCGGGGCGCGGCAGACCGTGCCGCGACCCACCGGCGGCTCGCTGGCGGCAACGCCGGCGTTCTCGCCCGACGGTTCCGCGATGACCTTCGCGATGTCGGGCGAGGGCGGCACCGACCTCTACGCCGTGGACCTCGCCCGGATGTGCTGCGTGCGGCCCCTCACCGCCAGCGGAAGGCTGGCGGATAACATGAACCCCACCTATTCTCCGGACGGTCGCCGGGTGGCGTTCATGTCCACGCGCCCGGGGCGGGGCCAGATCTACGTGATGGATGCCGATGGCGCGAACCAGCGTCCCCTGGTGCCGTTCGACGGCGGGGACGGGGCGGCATTCTCGCCGGAGTGGTCGCCGGACGGAGAGCGGGTGGCATTCCACCGTGACGTGGCCGGTGGTCGGCAGGTGCTGGTGTACGACCTCGGGTCGGGCCGGACCCGGGCGGTCACCTCCGTCGGCCGCAACGAGGACCCGAGCTGGGCGCCGGATTCGCGACACCTGGTCTTCCGCTCCACCCGTGGTGGTGGCGACCAGTTGTGGGTGCTCGACACGGAGTCGGGCGCGATTCGCCAGCTGACGAACGTGAATGGTCGGGCCCGGCTGCCAGCCTGGTCCCCGATCCTGCAAGGCACCAATCCCTGACCCGGAGCGCAAGATGACCCGCAGCCTCGTCCTGACCCTGGGACTCGCGTTCGCCATCGCCGCGTGCGGCAAGAAGGATGAGCCGGTGGTGACCCCGACGCCCACCGGCGGCGGCCCGACCACCACGACCACGCCGCCCTCGACGCCCAACACCGGCGACCGCGACCGGGCCATCGCCGATTCGATCGCCCGCGCCAACGCGGCCCGCGAGGCGGTCGTGGCCGAGATGGGCAACCGGATCCACTTCGACTACGACCAGTTCGCCATCCGGACCGAGGACCAGGCGCTGCTCAACCGGAAGGCCGAGATCCTGCGGGCCAATCCGGCGGTGCGGATCCGGGTGGTCGGCCACGCCGACGACCGCGGCTCCGACGAGTACAACCTCGCCCTCGGCATGCGCCGCGCCACCGCCGCCAAGGACTACCTCGTGCGCCTCGGCATCGAGGCCGGCCGGATCGAGGTCGCCTCGCTCGGCGAGGAAGTGCCGCTCGATCCCGGCGCCAACGAGTCGGCCTGGGCCGCGAACCGGCGCGGCGAGTTCGAGATGATCGCCGGGGTCCAGACCCTGCGGGCGCCCTGACGATGCGCTCCCTCCGGATCGCGCCGTTCCTGCTGCTGGGGCTGGCCCTGGGCGGCTGTGCCACCAAGGGCCAGATCCAGCGCCTGGAGACCCAGCTCGCGATGCGGGAACGCGAGCAGGAGCGGCGCGATTCGGTGGCGGCCGCGATGATGAGGGACCTGATCCAGGTGCAGCGGGCGACGCTCGACTCGCTCGAGAGCACCCGGCGCGCGATCGCGCTGGCCAAGGGGGAGAGCTCCGCCGAGGTGATGGACCTGCAGCGCTCGATCCTGGCGCTGCAGGAGAACATCAACCAGAGCAACCGCCGCCTCAACGAGTTCACCGCCCAGCTCGACGCGCGGCAGATGGCCATGCAGCCGCAGCTCACCGACTCCACCGGGATGCCGGTGGGGGGCGGGGCCACGCCCTCGGCGATGCAGATGCTGGAGGCGGGCAACGCCCAGCTCAACCGGGGGGCGTGGACCACCGCGCGGAGCGCTTTCCAGGGGCTGCTGGAGACCTACCCGACCTCGTCCCTGGTGCCGGACGCCAAGTACGGGATCGCCCAGTCGTACGAGAGCGCGCAGCCCGATTCCGCGGTGGCGTACTTCCGCGAGGTGGCCGAGGAGCACAAGAACTCGCCGCGCGCCGCGTCGGCGATGTTCAAGCTTGGCGCGCGGGCGCAGGATCGAGGGGACGTGGCCGAGGCCCGGCGCTGGTTCCAGCAGGTGGTGGTTCCGCAGTATCGCGGCACGCCGGAATACGACGTGGCGCAACAGCGGCTCCGCCAGCTCCCGTAGCAACCCTTTCATGACCAAGGCGACCGGCGAAATGCCGTTCCTCGACCACCTCGAGGAACTCCGGTCGCGGCTGCTCAAGGTCCTGCTCGCGCTCACCGTCGGGATCGGCATCGGCCTCTGGCTGGTGCTCCGCTTCGACGTGCTGGTGCTGCTCACCGCGCCGATCGCCCCGCTGCTCGACAACGGTCGTCTCACCAACCTGTCGGTGACCGGGCCGTTCATGATCACCCTCAAGCTGGGCGCGCTGGCCGGGGTGGTGCTGGCCTCGCCGGTGGTGGTCTACCAGGTGTGGGCGTTCCTCTCGCCGGCGCTCTACGAGCGCGAGCGCAAGGCGATGATCCCGGCGCTCGGTTTCGGGCTGGTGCTCTTCGTGATCGGCGCCTGGGTGGGGTGGGCGTACGTGGTGCCCAAGGCGCTGCCGATCATGCTCGGCTTCCAGGCCGAGGCGTTCAACCAGGCGATCACCTTCGACCACTATTTCTCGTTCATCATCCAGGTGATCCTGGCCCTCGGTATCTCCGCCGAGGTCCCCCTGGTGATGATCCTGCTTGCGGCGCTGGGGATCTTCGACGCCCGGCGCTACCACGCCTTCCGCCGCTACGCGGTGCTGCTGTCGTTCATTGCCGGGGCGCTGATGTCGCCGGGTGGCGACCTCTTCCTGATGCTGCTGCTCACCCTGCCGCTGCTGCTGCTCTACGAGATCGGGGTGGCGGGGGCCTACCTGGTGCAGCGGGCGCGGCGCCGGAAGGATCGCGCAGCCGGCGGTGGCTCCGGCGCGCTCGCCGTGCTGCTGCTGGCCACGGCGGGCGTGGCCCTGCCGACGGCCGCCGCGGCGCAGGACCGTCCGCCGGTCCGCGCCCCGGTCACCCGGGCCGACTCGATGGGCCGCCTCGGCGCGCCCCGCCAGGTGGATACCGCCACGGCCCGGCGCCTCGGCCTGCCGACCGGGCCGACGCGGACCTTCGCCGCCCCCGACTCGGTGCTGGAGGCGCTGCTCCGCCTGCGCGGCTTCGCGGTGACCCGCTATCGGGGCGACACCGCGTTCCTGGTGACCGACTCGCAGCGCATCGTCCTCTCGGGCCGGGCCGCCACGCTGCGCGACTCGGCCACCATGGAGGCCGACCGGATCCTGTTCGACGACGCGCGCTGCGAGCTGGTGGCGAGCGGCGAGCCGCGCCTGTTCGAGGAGGAGAAGATCGCCGTGGGCCGGGTGCTGCGCTTCGACACCTGCGCCGAGCGCGGGGTGTTCACCGAGGCGTTCACCACCTTCAACGAGCTGGGCGCCGACTGGTTCGTGCGGGGCAACCTCGCGGTGGACTCGTCGGCGTCGCGGCTCTACGCCGCGGGGAGCGAGTTCACCTCGTGCGACCTCCCGACGCCGCACTACGAGTTCCGGGCCGGCCAGGTCAAGTGGGTGTCCGAGAGCTACCTCGTGGCGCGGCCGGCGGTGCTGTACATCCGCGACGTGCCGATCGCGTGGCTGCCGTTCCTGTTCCAGGACACCAAGCCGGGGCGCCGGTCGGGGATCCTGATCCCGCAGTTCGGCTTCAACGACATCGTGCGCCCCACCCGCGGCTACAACCGGCAGATCACCAACATCGGCGTCTACTGGGCGCCCAACGACTACCTCGACGCCACCTTCCGGTTCGACTGGCTGTCGTCGCGCTACATCCAGTTCGGCGGCGACCTCAACTATGCCTGGCGCGACCGGTTCGTGTCGGGCGGCCTGGCCATCAACCGCCAGATCGAGGTGGAGGGGTCCAGCTCCACGGCGCTGGCGTGGCGCCATGCCCAGCGGTTCAGCGCCGCGACGTCGCTCGACTTCAACGTCAACTACGTCTCCAACTCGCGGGTGCTGGCGGGCAACGCGGTGGACCCGTTGCTCACCACCCAGCAGATCGCCTCGGCGCTCAACTTCTCGCGCCGGTTCGGGTGGGGCAACCTGACCCTCGGCGGCACGCGGCGCCAGAGCGTCACCGACGGGTCCGGCACCATGACGCTGCCGTCGCTCACGATCACGCCCTCGCCGATCGCGATCGGCCGCCACGTGACCTGGTCGCCCACGCTGCGTGCGGTGAACGACATCGGCTTCAAGACGCCGCTGTCCCCCCAGCTCGTGGTGACCAACGGCGCCCTCGACACGATGCGCGTCACCGGCTCGTCGCGGGCGTCCAGCATCAACGTCGAGACGCCCATCACCATCGGCGGCTTCACCTGGAACAACCGGCTGGCCTTCTCCGACCGCCTGGTCACGGCCCGCACGGTGGTGAACCGGCGGGTCCCCGACCTCTCCACGCCCGATCCCAACGACTCGACCACCGTCAGCACCACGCGGGGCGGGACCTTCGATTCGGCGCTCAACTGGGAGACGGGCGTCAACCTGCCGCAGGTGCTGCGCGGGACCTTCAAGCTGCAGCCCACGCTCACCGTCCGGAACGTGGTGGCCGGGGCGCCGTTCCGGATCCGCAACACCGAGACCGACGGGCGCTGGGTGCAGCAGGGGAAGCGGCTTGAGCTGAGCCTCACCGCGCGGCCCGACTTCTTCGGGTTCCTGGCCACCGGCATCGGCCCCTTCGCGCGCTACCGCCACCAGTTCTCGCCCTCGGTGTCGCTGGCCTGGTCCCCCGAGGCGAGCGTGTCGGAGGAGTTCGCGGCGGCGCTGGCGGGGGCGCGAGGCACCGCGGCGATCGAGGCCCCGCGGATGCTGCTGTCGGTGGGACTCTCGCAGAACATCCAGGCCAAGCCCCGGCCGGCCCAGGGCGACTCGGCCGCGGACCCCGCCAATGTCCGGGCGGTGTCGCTCCTCTCGCTCACCACCTCGCAGGTGGCGTTCGACTTCGAGCAGGCCAAGCTCGACGGCATGAGGGGCTGGGTCACCCAGACCGTGACCAACCAGCTCCAGAGCGACCTGGTGCAGGGGCTCTCGGTGTCGCTCACCCACGACCTCTGGAAGGGCGTGGCCAGCAGCGACACGGCGGTGTTCTCGCCGTTCCTCCAGTCGGCGCAGGCCAACTTCACCCTCACCGACCGGACCTTCCGGAGCATCGCCGGGTTCTTCGGCCTCGGCTCGGGCGCGGGCGGCGCGGCCGTGAGCGACACCGCGCCGGCGCGCTACACCGTGCCCAGCGACCGGCGCTTCCGTCCCGGGTCGTTCGGGGCCGGGTCGCCCCTCACCATGGGTCGCCAGCGGGGGATGACGGCGTCGGTGTCCCTCTCGCTCACCCGGCAGCGGGATCCCGACACCCCCCTCGGCCAGAATCCCGTGGACCCCGATGATCCCTTCGGCGGGCTGCCCCTGCCGGTGCCGCCGTTCGAGGGCACCCGCAGCTCGATGTCGCTCAACCTCGCCTTTGCGCCCACCACCTTCTGGTCGGTGCGCTGGATGACGCAGTACAACTTCACCGACGGGCGGTTCGAGTCGCACCAGCTCAACCTGGAGCGCGACCTGCACGACTGGCGCGCGGGGTTCAACTTCGTCCGCAACGCCAACGGCAACTTTGCCCTCTACTTTAACGTCTACCTGCTCTCGCTTCCCGAGATCAAGTTCGACTACAACCAGACCACCCTGCAGCCCTGAGTGTCCAGGTTTCCGGACACCGGCCGAGACGGTCGGCCGCAAAGCCGCATTCCAGCGGGGTCCTGACCCGGCACGCGGCCTGCGCTTCCTCATCGCGTCCCCGACCGGAGGGTCGCGTGAGGAGTCGCCTCGTGCTGGTGGCGTTGCCGTGGCTGCTGGGGTGCCAGCAGTGGATCGTGGGTCCCGGGCTCGATGTCCCGCCGGCCCCGCACACCCTGTCGTCCACGTCCCTCGACGGGGCCGTGGCGCTGTCGTGGAGCGACGAGTCCCACGACTGGGATCCCGCGCTCTTCCTCCTCTACCGCGTCTGGAGCAGCGGCTACGACCTCGATGCCGACCGCTGCACCGGCCCCTGGCAGGTGGAAGGCACCACGGTGGCGCCGGAGTTCGTGGTGGGCGCGCTCCCCAACGGGGTGCCGCAATGCTTCCGGGTGGAAGCCGAGACCATCGAAGGGGTCACCTCGCCATTCTCCCCGGTGCGCTTCGACACGCCGCGCTTCGACGCCAACGGCGTGGCGCTCTTCGCCGGCCAGGTGGACAACGCCCGGGCCGGGTTCCGGTTCTGGGTGGACCACAATGGCGATGCCCGGGCCACGCGTGCCGAACTGGCCCTGGTGGGTCCGGGTGACGCCGCGGTGGACCTTGCCCTCCACCGCGATCCGGATGGCACCTTCTGGCTGGAGCCGCGGCGGGCGGGGACGCGGATCACGGTCTGGGGCAACGCTCCGGTGGCGTCCCTCACCGCGATCGACCTGGCCCCCGCCACGGGGTACAGCAGGCAACTCGTCGAGGCGCTGCCGGGGTGGGGCTACGTGGTGGAGATGGAGGGTCCCGACGGGTGGAAGCGGTACGGGGCGCTCCGCATCACCACGGCGGCGGCGGGCTACCTGCTGCTGGAGTGGGCCTTCCAGGACGATCCCGGCAA
>CAZNOJ010000102.1:0-9140 GCA_964574665.1 uncultured Gemmatimonadaceae bacterium | reverse complement strand
GGGGATACCAGCTCGCCCGCGAGGAGTTCGGCGCCACCGACTTCGAGGGCGGGCCCTGGCAGGTGACCCCCGACGGCATCGTGATCAAGGACGTGATCGCCGACGCGATGCTGCAGCAGGTGCTGACGCGGCCGCGCGAGTACGACGTGATCGCCACCCTCAACCTCAATGGCGACTACCTCTCCGACGCCCTGGCGGCGCAGGTGGGCGGCATCGGCATCGCGCCGGGCGCCAACATCAACTACGTCACCGGGCACGCGATCTTCGAGGCGACCCACGGCACGGCACCCAAGTATGCCGGCAAGGACATGGTCAACCCCGGCTCGGTCATCCTCTCCGGGGAGATGATGCTCCGCCACCTGGGCTGGCACGAGGCCGCCGACCTGATCATCGCGGCGCTGGGCCGGACCATCGAGCAGAAGCGGGTCACCTACGACTTCGAGCGCCTGATGACCGGGGCCACCAAGCTCTCCACCAGCGCGTTCGGCGAGGCCGTGGTCGAGAACATGGTGGCGTGACCCAGGCCGTGCGGGCGCCGATGCGGCCCGAGGATGATCCAGGGTGGGCGGGTTATGCCGAGACTATCCTGGAGGTGCACCTCGACCCGCCGCAGGAGGTGGACCTGACCCGACCGATCGCCGCCCGGGAGCGCGCCATCTTCCGGGCGGCCGGCCTGCCGGACGCGTTCGGGTTGGTCACGGCGGACAACCCCTTCGGTCGGCCGGCGCCGGAGGCGGTCAACCAGCAGCGGCGCGAGGGGCTGCTCGCCGAGCTTGCCTCCCGCGGCACGGTGGCGGTCCGGGTGGACGGCCTCTCGCGCGACCGGCGCCATCGCGAGGTGGGGGTGGCGCTGCCGTGGCCGCAGGACGCGGTGGTGGCGCTGGCGCGCCGGTGGGACCAGTCGGCGATCTACTGGTTCGATGGCGAGGCGATGTGGGTGGTCGGGGCCCTCACCGAATCCCCGCCGTGGCGACTGGAGGTGCGGTGAAGGAGCGGCACGGCGCACCGGCAGGGAGCGATGTCATCGCGGTGCTGCGCGAGTTCGTCAACGCGCACGGCAAGGCCACGATGTACCCGAGCGGCCACCGCTTCGCCGTCGAGTCGGCCGAGCGGTTCACCGAGCACCTGGCAGTGGCCCTCGAGGCCCGCGGTGCCCTGACCCTCGGCTTCACCCCGCGCGACCTGCTCCTCGACGGCACCGCGATCGTGCCCCTGCCGTTGCCCTTCCGCCAGTTCGGCCAGCGCCTGCATCGCCGCAACATCGGCACCATCCACATCACGCCCGGCGTGGCCCCCGACGAAGTGGCGGCCATGCTCGCCGCCCTCGTGGCCGAGGATGCCGCCGAGGCGATCGGGCGCGCGGGGCTGCGGCTGCCGCACATCCGGGTGGAGCCGCTGGTGTACGAGGTGCTCGCCTTCGGCGACGCGGGCATTGACCAGGAACTCGACGAGGTGTTCTGGTCGCGCCTGGTGGAGGCGGCCTTCGGTGCCCGGCTCGCGGAGGGGGCGGCGATCCCGACGGCGTCGCAGCTCGCCGCGGCGATCAACGAGCGCGTCACCGAGAGCGTCGAGGGGGCGCGTCGCGTGTTCGAGGCACTGGCCGCCTTTGCCTCCGCGCTGGCAGCTCGCGGCGACCGCAACGTCGGCAGCGCGCGCCGTCGGTTCGTGGACGTGCTGTCTTCGCTGTCGCGTCCCGCCACCACGCGGGTCATGGGTGCCGCCCCCACGCGCGTGCAGCGGCGCCGGTTCATGCGGGAGACACTGGAGCAGGTGCCGCCGGCCCTGCTGCTGCAGCTTCTGGAGTCGGTCGCCGAGGCCGACGGCGAGCCGATCTCGCCGCACCTGCGCTGGCTGCTCGGCAAGCTGGCGGGCACCGAGGGGATGCAGCGCGCCACGGCGGATGGCATCTTCGCCTCCGAGGTGATGGCGCTGGTGGAGCAATGGGACGGCGTGGAGGACGAAGCCGACGCCGAACAGGATCCGCGCCTCGTCCCCGAGCCGGTGCGCACCCTGCAACTGGGCCTCGAGGTGCACCGGGCCACGCCCGGGGTCACCACCGCGGCCCGCCGCCTGAGCGAATCGGGGCACCTCTCGCAGGTGCTGCAGCTGGTGGATCATCCCGACGGCGATCCGCCCACCACGAAGGCCATCGCCGCCGCGGTGCTCGACGTGGCGGTGTTGCAGCGCCTGTTGCACGATCCCGTGCCCGACTGGGCGTTGATCGAGCGGGTCGTGGTCCATGTGAGTACCGCCGCGGTGGGGCCGCTGCTCGACGGGCTGGATCGCGCCGAAGACCGCACGGCGCGGCGACGCATGCTCGACCTCCTCGTGCGGGTCGGGCCGGCCGCCGAACCGGAACTGCTCGGCCGCCTCAAGGACGCGCCGTGGCACCTCAGCCGCAACATCCTGGCGGTGCTCTCGCAGCTGCCGAAGGTCGAGGCGATCGGCGAGGTGGTGCCGCTGCTGGGCGACGCCGAACCGCGGGTACGGATGGAGGCGCTGCGGGTCCTGCTGCGCGACCCGGCGACGCGCGCCAACGCGGTGGCGACCGCGCTGGAGACCAACGAGATCTCTCTGGTGCGCACCGCACTCGCCGCCATGGCCGGTCACTGCCCTCCCGAACTGGTGGCGCCGGTGCTCGGCGTGCTCTCGATGGATGACGAGGACGCCCGGATGCAGGCCATCCGCCTCGTGGGCGATTCCACCAATCCCCTGGTGGTGCCGCCCCTGATGGCGCTGGTGCGCGAGCGCGGCGGCCTGTTCCGCCGCTGGCGGCTGCGACCGAAGGGGCCGGTCATGCTCTCGGCGCTGGGCGTCCTGGCGCGCCGCTGGGCCACCCACCGGCCGGTGCTGGCGGTGCTGCAGCTCGCGATGCGCTCCTCCGATTTCGACGTGCGGCGCACCGTGGGGAGCCCGCCGTGAGCGAGGCCGTCCGCTTCCTGCACGCCTTTGCGCAGGCGCTCTCGGCGCTGGGGCTCTATGCCCCCGGCCACCCGGCGGTGAACCGCGCGCTCGAGCAGGCGTGGCAAATGCTCCAGGCCCTGATGGCCCGCGGCGACCGGGCCACGTTCTTCTTCCTGGGCGGCGCGCCCGTGTTCGACGGCCGCGCGCTGCACGAGCTGGCGGGCTGGCCGTGGGGCCAACGGCTCGCCGACATCGGCATCCAGCGCCTGGAGTTCGAAGCCCACGTGGAGCGGGAGGCGCTCAGCCGGTTCCTCGCGATGGTGCAGGCGAGCTTCGCTGCCGGCGCCAGCGCGGAACAGCTCCCCGACGATGCGGGTTACGAGGGGCTGCGGTTCGGGGCCGTGGAAGTCGTGGACCAGTTCGAGCAGGCCGAGCCGGAGCCGGAACCGGAGGAGGATGGCGAATCGCGGGAACTCGCCCTCAACCTCACCGACGAACTCGAGGCCACGGCGTACATCCTCGGCGAGGCCCGTCGCCGCGTGGTGGCACTCGCCGAGGCCAATGCGGTGATCCGGATCCTCGCGTCGCAACTCGAACGCTACGAATTGCCGCAGGCCGCGCCACCGCCGGATCACGCGGCGTATCCCCAGGTGCACGCGGTCAACACGGCGCTGCTCACCATGGCCGTGGCCGGCAACGCCGGCATTGATGCGGGAGGGCGGCACCGGCTCGGCCTCGCCGCGCTGTTGCACGACGTGGGCATGGCCACGCTGCCGGAAGAGTTCGCGCTGCTCCCCGCCTTCAGCGAGGCAGAGCGCCGCCAGATGGAGGAGCATCCCCGGATCGGGGCGCAGATGCTCCTCGAGCGCGGCGGACGGGGCAGCGACCTCGCCGCGGCGGTCGCCTTCGAGCACCACCTCCGGCCCGACGGCACCGGCTATCCGGTGCGACGCTTCGCGGCGCCGGTCCACTGGGCCTCGCGCATCACCGGTGCCGCCGCGGCGTATGTGTCGCTGCGTGCCCCGCGCCCGTTCCGCGCGGCGTGGGCGCCGCTGCGCGCGGTGGGCTACCTCGAGGAGGGGGCCGGGTCGGTGTTCGACGCCGAGGCGGCCCGCGCGGTCGCGTCGCTGGTGCGACTGGCTCCCGAGGGCTGAGCCGACCAGAGCGCCGCCAGCCAGAGCACCCAGCAGATCCACAACACGTCGGCCGTGAAGAGGTGCAGCAACTGCATCGGAATGGGCGCGAGCGTGAGCAGCGTCACCGCCCCGAGCGTCCACTGGAGCAGCACGACCGCGGCGAGCCGGTGACTCATGGCGGACGCGTCCCCGGGCGCGGCGCTCCGGCGTGTCGCGAGGGTGGCGGCCACCACCACCGCGACGCCCGCCAGCACCGCGAGCAGGGGGTGGAGGATGCGCAGTCGCAGCAGCAGGTGCGATTGCGGGTCGAGATCCTGCAGCACGCCTTCGCGAAGGGTTGCGGCGGGGAAGAGCGTATTGCCGAGTGAGGCAATCGCGCCGGTGATCCCCACGAGGAGTAGCGCCAGCGTGATCAGCACGGCCCAGGGCACCTCGCGGGCCCGCCAGGCCAGGCCGGGTCGGCCGGCGGCCCACCACGCGGTGAGGGCGAGCGCGGCCAGCAGGAACTGGGTGTTGACCAGGTGGGCACCGAGCACCACCACGCGCTCCATCGAGTCGTTGTCCACCACCAGCTCCCACTTCACCAGGCCGGCGCCGATCAGGGCCTCGACGATGATCAGCACGAGGGCCACCCAGGCGGCCCGCCGGACGCGGTGGCGCGGGGCGAAGTGGCGCCGGGCCAGTACCAGCAGCCACACCACCGCGACCAGGGCCACGCCGCTCGTGAGCCGATGGGTCAGTTCGACCACGGTCTCGAGGCCGGGGTCGCGGGGGAGCACCGTCCCGTTGCAGAGCGGCCAATGGTTGCCGCAGCCGGCGCCCGAGCCGCTGGCCCGCACGAATGCGCCCCAGACGATCACCAGCAGGTTGATCCCGACGGTGATCCATCCCATCCGGGCGACGCGGGCGGCAGCGGGGTTGGTCATGCCGAAGGGTAAGCACCCCACGGTCGGGCAGGCAGCAGCGGCCGTGGCGACCGGCGGCCTCCTCCCCTAGCTTGGCCGTGTGTCCCGCCTGGTGCATGCCATCGACCGCACGGTCCCGCCCCGCCTCGCGATTGCGCTGGCCGCGCTGATCTTTTCCACCGGGGGAGCGGCCATCAAGATGGCCAACTTCACCGGGTGGCAGGTGGCATCCTTCCGCTCCGGCGTGGCGGCGCTCACCCTGGCGCTGGTGCTGCCCTCGGTGCGCCGCGGCATCACCGGGCGGTCGCTGCTCGTGGCGGCGGCGTACGCGGTCACCCTGGTGTCGTTCGTGCTGGCCAATCGGCTCACCACCTCGGCCAATGCGATCTACCTGCAGTCCACCGCGCCGCTCTTCGTGATGCTGCTGTCGCCCTGGCTGCTGCGCGAGCCGGTGCGGGCGCGCGACCTGCCGGTGCTGCTGGCGGTGCTCGTGGGCATGCTGCTGGTGATGAGCGGCAACGACGCGCCGAGCGGCACGGCACCCGATCCCGGGCGGGGCAACGTGCTGGCGCTCTCGAGCGGGCTCACGTATGCGCTGATGCTGTGCGGCCTGCGCTGGCTCGGCCGCGACGGCGGGGGACAGGAGGAATCGCTCGCCGCGGTGGTGGTCGGCAACAGCCTCGCGTGCCTCGCCACCCTGCCCATGGCCCTGCCGCTCGCCGCCACGGCCGCGGGTGACTGGGTGGTGATCGGCTATCTCGGCGTGGTGCAGATCGGGCTCGCCTACCTGCTGGTGGCTGGTGGCCTGCGCCGCGTGCCGGCACTCGATGCCTCGCTGCTGCTGCTGGTGGAGACGTCGTTCAATCCGCTGTGGACCTGGCTGCTGCTCGCCGAGCAGCCCTCGGGCGGCGCCGTGCTGGGTGGCGTGGTCATCATCGGGGCCACGGCGGCGCAGGCGATCGTCTCGGCCCGGCGCCCCTCCGCCGCGGAGCCGGCGTGACCACCCTCATCGAGACGGTCCGGATCCATGAGGGGCGGGCGCCGCTCTGGGCGCTGCACCGGGAGCGGCTGCGCCGCTCCGCGGAGGCCTTGGGCGTGCCGGTGCCCGAGCTGGCCGAGCCCTCCGGTGGCGACGACCGAATCATCCGGCTGGCGGTGCATGCAGGAGGGGTCGGGCTGGTGGAGCGGGACCTGCCGTCCATCGGGCCGATTGCGCTGGCCACCTCGCCCGCACCGCATCGTGGCTATCCCCACAAGGTGGAGGAACGGAGCTGGCTCGAGGCCGCCCGCCTCTCGGTGCAGTCGCTGGGTGCCGACGATGCCCTGCTGCTCGATGCCCAGGGGATGGTGGTCGAGGCCACGCAGTGGGCGATCGGCTGGTGGGAAGGAGAGCAACTGCACTTCCCGCCGCTCTTCCTCCGGGGGCTTCCCAGCGTGGCGCGGGCACGGCTGGCGGAAACGGTGCGGGGGGGGATCCGGGCCACGCCACTGGGACGGGATGCCCTGGCCTGGCGGTCGCTGGTGGCCTGCAATGCCGCCCGGGGCCTGGTGCCGGTGGACTCGCTGGACGGCGAGCCGGTGCCGGGCAACCTGCGGACCGAGGCGGTGATGGGGCGCTTCTGGAGCCGGCCGCCGGGTTGACCGGGCCCCGTCCGCCGGGCATTTTTGTCGGTTCGGGTGCCGTGGTGCTTGTAGCTCAATCGGTTAGAGCGCCGCACTGTGGCTGCGGAGGTTGCGGGTTCGATCCCCGTCAGGCACCCTGGATGGACGAAGGCAGTCTAGGTCCGTAGCTCAATTGGTAGAGCACCGGTCTCCAAAACCGGGGGTTGGGGGTTCGATTCCCTCCGGGCCTGTGAAGCACCCCGATGGCGCTATCGTCTAGAGGCCTAGGACACAGCCCTCTCAAGGCTGGAACACGGGTTCGAATCCCGTTAGCGCTATGCAGGACCAGTGGGACTCGGCCCCATCGTCTATCGGCTAGGACGGCACCCTTTCAAGGTGCAGAGACGGGTTCGATTCCCGTTGGGGCTATGGTCGGCCTCGATAGCTCAATTGGTAGAGCACGTGACTCTTAATCACTAGGTTCCAGGTTCGAGTCCTGGTCGGGGCACTGTCGAAACCCGCATTCTCCCTGATGTTCCGGGCGGTGCGGGTTTCCCCTTTTCCGCCCGGTGGCTGACTCGTGGCCGACTGCCTAAGCCACGTCCCGATCCAGCGCCTTCATCGCCTGCGCCGTCCGGCACGTCCGGCGCTTCACGTACCGCTCCGCCATCTTCACATCCCGGTCGCCGATGGCCTCCATCGCCAGCCGGTCACTGCCCGTCGCATCGACCAGGTCGCCCGCGACCATCCTCCGGAATCCGTGCGCCGCGCGCCGGGCTCGGTGGGATACCCCCGCCCGATCCTCGGCAGCTCTGAGCGCCCACCAGTACGACTGCACGGGAGAGGTCTCACTCGCGGCCGAGCGCCGGCGCGCCGGGAATACTCAACCCGTCGTCAGCTCACCGACCGCGGCCCAGAGGCGTGCCAGCAACGCTCGGGTCGGCGCCCGCAGTGGCTGGTCCCATTCGTTGCCCTGCTTGTCCCACTCCGCGCGCCAGAGGAGCACGTCTTTTACCCAGTCCACATCCTCCAAGCGGAGATGCAGCACCGCGTTGACGCGCACGCCCTGGTACCCGCACAGCGCGGTGACGCAATACGGCGTCCGCTGCGTGAGGCGGTCGAAGGAGGGCGCGGCGAGGATCCGCTCGAACTCGTCCCGCGAGTACTCATCGGGGAGCTTCGGGCGCCGGTCCTTGCCCACCTTGAAGGCGAAGGAGTGCACGCGATTCTTCCGCAGGAACTCCGTGCGCTCCGCCCAGGCGAACACACCCTTCACGATGCTGATGGACTTCCGGACGGTATTGATCGCGAGACCCCCCGGCGCGCGCGGCCGCGGGGTCGTCTCCAGCGTGGTGCGCACCGTCTGCAGCACCGCGACCGTGACCTCCTCGGCCGGCGTCTGGTGCGGCACCACCTCGAGGAAGAGCCTCCACGCCTCGGCGTAGAGTTGCTTCGATCGAGGCCGGCGCTCCCGGTAGTCCGACCCTCGCGTGTGCGCCTCCCAGAGCTCCCCGATCCTCGGGCGCGTGGCACCTCCTAGTTCGCTAGGGCTCCCTCCGGGCGACTAGTACAAGGTCATACTAGGACATCTCCTAGTGTTCCGCCCCGCACGCACTGAATGGTGCCGCGAACGCGCACTATGACATGTCATAGTGTCGAAGGCCAGAGCTGGACAGCATCGCTATGGACACGTAGTGTGTGTTCAATTGCCACGCGCGTGCTTCGTGCGATCCCCTGACGGCAGAGCGATCGGAGGAGTGACCATGCGTGGTCTATCTGCAGTCGTGGTCGTGGGGGCCCTGGTGTGTGCGCACGCGCCACTAATTGCGCAGGTAACGCTAATGCCGGGATCCCTGAACCGGGGAGAGGGCAGAGAGTTCGTTGCGGCCTTCACAGTGCCCGGACCGACATACCTCGCTGCGGTGCTCCGCGAGGGGCTCAAGCGGCTGAGCGACGCAAGAATTGCGGAGCTCTGCGAGAGCGAGCAAAGCCCCGGCGCGTGCCAGGATTTGTTGAAGGGTCAGCGGGACTTGGTGCGCACAGCGGAGGAGGCCAGGGTCTGGTTCCCGATTCAGACAAGTCATGATGCCGAGCTCGCATGGAAGAGCCCGGGGTTCGGGGTCCTGACATCAGCCGCCCTCCTCTTCGACGGCGGTGAGATCACGGTCGGGGCGTCACGGGTGGGGGACATCCTCGGGTTTGAGACTGCGCTTGACCTAGCGTACACGCGATTCAACAAGGCGATGGCTGGACGCATCGGGGCAGCAGAGGAGACGCGTGACGGAACGGTGGCACTCTTTCGAGTGGGGGTGGTTGTGGCCAAGCAGACCCGGTTGGGATACATGTTTCGGGTGGCCAGCTCATCCCTCTATGATGATCTCGGGGGTCGAGCCTATCTCCAGCAGAGCATCACCCTCTAGATCCTTGCTGTGCCACTGCCACTATGACTTGTCCTAGTCTGCTGGTCCAGACAGGATCACTATGACAACTCCTAGTGAGTGGAGCAGTCGAACGCTGTCGCAGGCTGCGGAGTGCCCGTGACGTTTCCCCCATTTGAGGTCCACTCAGGATCGTAAAGTCGTGAGTGTTTCCT
>CAZNOJ010000101.1:0-9244 GCA_964574665.1 uncultured Gemmatimonadaceae bacterium | reverse complement strand
TGGGCGACAGCCGCTGCCCGATCGTGGACACCTGGTGGCAGACCGAGACCGGCGGGATCATGATCACGCCCCTGCCGGGCGTGGTGACCACCACGCCGGGATCGGCCACCATCCCGTTCCCCGGGATCGAGGTGGAGCTGGTGGACGGCAACGGGAAGCCGATCGCCGCCCCCGGCGGCGGCTACCTCACCATCACGTCACCGTGGCCGGGGATGCTCCGCACCGTGTACAACGACGACCAGCGCTACCGGGACACCTACTGGAGCCGGTTCCCGGGACGGTACTTCGCCGGGGACGGCGCCAAGCTCGATGCCGACGGCTACTGGTGGATCCTGGGCCGGGTGGATGACGTGCTCAACGTGGCCGGCCACCGGATCGGGACGATGGAAGTGGAGAGCGCGCTGGTGGACCATCCCGCCGTGGCCGAATCGGCGGTGGTGGGCAAGGCGCACGAGCTCAAGGGCCAGGCGATCGCGGCCTTCGTGACGCTCAAGGAGGGGCTTGTGGCGTCGCCGGCGCTTCGCGACGAGCTGCGGGACCACGTGGGCCGCAAGATCGGCGCGATCGCCAAGCCCGACGACGTGCTGTTCTCCGCCGACCTCCCCAAGACGCGGAGCGGCAAGATCATGCGGCGGCTGCTGCGCGACATCGCCGAGGGGCGGGCGCTGGGCGACACGACGACGCTCGCCGATCCCGGCGTGGTGGCGAGGCTCAGGGATGAGTACGAGGGGAAGGAGTGACGAACGACACCATACGAGACACGAGCGATACGAGATGGCCCTCGTCCCGCGCGAGGCGAGGGACCTCTCTCCCGTGCTGGAGGAAGAGGTCCCTCACCGCGTTCGGGACGAGTTCACCCGTATCTCGCACCTCGTATCCCGTCTTGCCTCAGACCTGCACCTGCGCGCCGAGCTCGACCACCCGGTTGGGGGGGAGGCCGAAGTAGGCGGTGGCGCTCTGGGCGTTGCGGGTCATCACGCCGAAGAGCTTGGCCCGCCAGCTCCACATCGCCCCCACCGGCTTCGGGGTGCCGGCCCTGCGGGGCCGCACGATCAGCGTCTCGCGGCCGAGGTAGAAGGAGATGTCGGCGAGGCGCATGGACGGCGGCGCGCCCGCGTCGGACGCGTGCAGCTGGTCGCCGATGCTGGCCAGCACGGCCGGCACGTCGGGCGACTCCATGAAGCCGTAGCGCGCGATCACCTCGTGGATCCCCTGCCCCTTCGCCTCCACGGTGACGCGCTGGTCCTCGGGCACCTGCGGAATCTCCTGCGACTCCACGGTCATCAGCACCACGGTGCGGTGCAGCACCTTGTTGTGCTTGAGGTGGTGCAGCAGCACGGGCGGCGCCACGTCGGGGATCGACGTCATGAACACCGCCACGCCGGGCACGCGGTGCGGCTGGCGGCGCTCCAGGTCGGGGATGAACAGGTCGAGCGGGAGCGACGACTCCTTGAGGATGGCGGTGACCTGGCGGCGGCCACGCTTCCAGGTGGTCATCAGCACGAACACCACCAGCGCGGCCAGCAGCGGGAACCAGCCGCCGTCGGGCACCTTGAGCAGGTTGGCCGCGAAGAACGCCGCGTCCACCCCGATGAACAGCGCGGTGAGCACCGCCACCACCCAGAGCGGCCAGCGCCACTTGACCCGCATCACGTAGGCGAAGAGCACCGTGGTGGTGAGCATCGTGCCGGTGACCGCCACGCCGTAGGTGGCCGCCAGCGCCGACGACGACCCGAACGCGAGCACCAGCGCGACGCAGGCGACCCACAGCGCGGTGTTGATCCCGGGCATGTAGATCTGCCCCTTGAGCGTGGCCGAGGTGTGGATCAGCCGCATCCGGGGCACGAAGCCGAGTTGCATCGCCTGCTGGGTGAGCGAGTAGGCGCCCGAGATCAGGGCCTGCGACGCCACCACCGCGGCCCCGGTGGCCACCACGATCATCGGGTAGAGCGCCCAGGTGGGCACCAGCTGGTAGAACGGATTGAACAGCGGGTCGCTGACCGACTCCGGGTGGTCCAGCAGCCAGGCGCCCTGCCCGAAGTAGTTGAGCACCAGCGCCGGCAGCACCACGGTGAGCCACGCCAGCCGGATCGGCCGGGGACCGAAGTGTCCCATGTCGGCGTAGAGCGCCTCGCCGCCGGTGATGACCAGCACCACCGCCGCCAGCACCGTGAAGCCCAGCCATCCCTCGCGGGCAAAGAAGGAGACGGCGTGCCACGGGTTGAGCGCGTGCAGCACCTCCGGATTCATGGCGATGCCGCGGATGCCGAGCAGCGCGATGCAGACGAACCAGAGGGTGGTCATCGGCCCGAAGATCCTGCCCACCCCGGCGGTGCCGCGGCGCTGCACCAGGAAGAGGCCGGAGATGATCCCGATGGCGATCGGCACCACCCAGCGCGTGAAGATCGGGGTGGCCACCTGCAGCCCCTCGACCGCGCCCAGCACCGAGATCGCCGGGGTGATCACCCCGTCGCCGTAGAGCAGCGCCGCACCGAAGAGGCCGAAGAGGAGCAGCATGCCGCGGCCGCGTGGCCGCCCGCCGGGCCGGGCCAGCGCCAGCAGCGCGAGGATGCCGCCCTCGCCCCGGTTGTCGGCCCGCATCACCAGGGCGAGGTACTTGAAGGAGACGACGAAGTTGAGCGACCAGAAGACCAGCGACAGGATGCCCAGCACGTTGTCGTGGTTGAGCGGCACGGCGTGCGGCGCGTGGTGGCCGAACGCCTCCTTCATCGCGTACAGCGGGGAGGTGCCGATGTCGCCGTACACCACCCCGATCGCCGCCAGGGCCAGGGCGGCGGTGGTCTGCTTGTGATGTCCCGCGTCCGGGGGGCTCACGGCGCCGGGGTGGCCCCCGCCGCGATCAGCGAATCCACCAGCCGCACCATCGCGTCACTGGACCCGCCGGGGTAGAGTCGCCCGTTGATCAGGAAGGTCGGCGTGGAGGAGACGCCGATGCGGCTGCCCTCCTCGTAGCTCGCCTGGATCCGCGCCGCATGTCGGCCCGACTCCATGCAGCTCTCCCAGGCGGCGCGGTCGGCGCCGACCGAGGCGGCGATGTCGCCGAAGATGCCGTACGCCTGGCGGGTGGAGCCGAAGTTCCACTCGCCGTGGCGGCGGTAGATCTCCGTCTTGCCCTCCCAGAACTTCCCCTGGTCGTCGTTGCAGGCGGCCGCGTGTGCCGCCAGCCGCGCATGCGGATGCGGCTCGTCGAGGGGATAGTCGCGGTGCACGAACCGGATCTTGCCGGTGTCGATCAGCCGCGCCTTGAGGTCGGGATACTGGACCTGGTCGAAGCCGGCGCAGACCGGGCACTGGAAGTCGGCGTACTCCACCACCTCGACCGGGGCGTCGGGCGAACCGGTGACGTAGCCCTGGAAGCCGGTGGTGTCGCGCACCCCGACCGCCGCCCGGACCGGGAGCTTGGGGCCGGCCATCATCTTCCACCCCAGCCAGGCCACGGCGGCCACGGCCACCCCACCCAGCACCAGCAGGAACCTTTGCTGACCCGCCATCGTATCCCTCGGGGCGCCGGTCGGCGAGCGCGGAGGCCCGGTGGGGCCGGCTCGACCGGCGCATGGCTGCGTTGGCACCGCGCTCGCGGCCCCCGGGGTGCCCGGGGGCCTGACAGGCTCCCAATCTACCCGGATTTGCCCGGGGGTGAACAGATGGCCTATATTGTGGCATCGCAAGCACTTCATCGCGGGGACTGATGCCCCGTCATACGCAACCAGGAAGGTCAATGTCCAGGAAGAAGGCGCCCCGCACCCCGACGAACCTGCCCTCGGCGCTCGATCAGGCGCGGGACGAGCTGTTCAGTCACATCCTCCGTTGCGGCGTGCTCGAGGCCGCACCAGAGCACCAGAAGGAGTGGATGGACGACACCATGCAGTACCTCGGCGACCGCTACCCCGACCTCACCGCCGAGGAGCTCGGCAAGGTGCGGGTGCTGGGCGAACGGTTCTGCCAGCCGGTGGTGAAGCGCTCCCCGACGGTGCAGGCCGAGCCCGAGGCAGTCGAAGCGACGGCCTGAACACGGCCAGACGGAACGAGCCCCCGGCGTGAAGACGTCGGGGGTTCGTTGCGTTTGGGGGTGAAGGGTGAAGGGTGAAGGGTGAAGGGTGAAGCGGACCTCGTCGTGCAACCGCTTCACCCTTCACGCTTCACGTGGCCGTCGTCACTCCGGCAAGCGAAACAGGTACAGATCCCGATCGGCGCCGTCGCGGCGTTCCACGACCAGCGACCTCCCATCGGGCGAGAGCGACATCTCCCCCCACGCGACGCCGCCGATCTCGTGGCGGAGCGCGGTGGGGTCGCCGTCCGGTTGCAGCAGGGCGACGCTGCTGTGCAGGGTGTCGCCCTGGAACCAGCGCCAGGACACGGCCACGCGGCCGCGGGCCGCCGCCACGCCGGTGAGGGTCACGTCGCGCCGGTCGGGCGAGCGAGGCACCTGCCACACGAGCACCGGTTCGCCCCCGGTGGCGGCCACCGCCTCCACCTTGCCCGCCCTCCCGAAGAAGAACCGTCCCGCGGTCGCATCCCAGGCGAGAAACGAAGCCCCCTCCAGCCGCGCGATGCGCTGCAGCGTGGCGGTCTCGCCCAGGGAGAGCCGCACCAGGTCGGCGCCGGTGAAGGTGGTGTCGAAGGGGCAGCTGCCGCAGTCCTGCGTCACCGCGATCGTGGCCGCCAGCGCGGTGACCTCGTCGGGCCCCGTGAAGACCGGCCCCGTCAGGTAGTCGTAGGGCAGCGTGGCCCCTTCCACCGGCACCATCAGCTCCAGCAGCGGGCGCGGCGAGACCAGCGCGCCGGTATCGGCGAGATAGGCCCAGCCATGGAACGGGAGCGGCTGCTTGTCGCCGGCGGAGGTGTGATGCACGAAGACCAGGCGCCCGGTTGGGTCGAGCGTCCCCCATTCGATCCCGTCGCGACGCGTTCCCTCGTCCCAGGTGTGCCAGCACCACTCGTGTCGGCGCTGCCCTCCGCTCGGCGCCAGCGCCCCGAGGCAGCGATCCGGATACTCGGCGAGGGGGAGCAGGCGCTCGAAGGTGTAGAGCAGGGTACCGCCGTCGGCGGCCCAGAGCGGGTGCAGGTCGGCCCCGGCATCGAAGGTGATCCGCACCGGCGCCACGTCGAGGAGCGGGTCGGGTCGGCGGTCGTCGGGGGTGAGGAACGGGTCGGAATGCCCGCAGCCGGCCACGCCGGTGGCGAGGAGCAGGAGCGTGACACTCCGAAACCCGTGGCGATGCACCGGTCGGCTCCGCGGCGTGGTGAGGGGATGGGTCCCGGGTGGTGACCCCCCGACGGGCCGGAAGGTCACCTCGCGGTCACTCGATGACGATCTCGGTCTCCACCGGCATGGCCGGGTCGAGCGTGAGCAGCACCGAGCAGTACTTGGTGACGCTCAGCTCCACCGCGCGACGGGTGTTGGCGTCGGTGAGTCCGTCGCCGGCCAGGCGGAAGGTGAGCCAGAGGTGGTTGTAGCGGCGTGGATAGTCGGGATTGCGTCGCCCGGTCACCTCGACGGTGCAGCGGCGGAGCGTGACCTTCATCTTCTCGAGGATGCTCACCACGTCGGCGCCGGCGCACGCCCCGGCGGCCAGCAGCAGGGTGACCACCGGAGACGGCCCGTTCGCGGAGTCGCCGTCAATCGTGACCCGGTGCTCGGCATCCCGCTGCCCGCCCTGGAAGGTGAGTCCGCCGGTCCAGTCGAGCACGGCGTGGCGCAGGTGCTTGGGATCATCGGTCATGGCGTCGCGGTCCGGGAAAAGAAGAGTCGGTTGTAGTCCCACAGGGCGTAGAGCGCCACCGCGGCGGTCGCCCAGGCCAGGGGACGGAGCAGCGGGGAATCGAGCAGGAAGGCCAGCAGGGTGATGAACTGCAGCAAGGTGACCGCCTTGCCGCCGGCGCGGGCCGGCACCGCGGTGGGACGGCCGATCAGCACCACGACCAGCACCGCGACGGTGGCGACGATGTCGCGCGCCAGCAGGGCCACCACCTCGTACCAGGCCAGCCGTCCCGACCAGAGCACCACGCCGAAGGCCGCCGCCGCGAAGAGCTTGTCGGCCACCGGATCGAGCACCGCGCCGATGCGCGAGGCGCCGTACCGGCGGGCCACCCAGCCATCGGAGAAGTCGCTCACCGCCGCCAGCACCAGGATCGCGAGGCGGGCACCGAGCGAGGGAAACACCACGAATCCCACGGCGAGCGGCACTCGAATCACCGTCAGGGCGTCGGCCCAGGAGACGCGACGAGGCATGAGGAGAAGATAGGCGACGAGCGACGGGCGACGCTCGCTGCTCAGTCGCCCGTTGCCCGTCGCCCGTTGCCGGCGTTCAGGCCCGTCCCCCGCTCCCGAGCGGGCGGTAGGTGAGCACCAGCAGCGCCGTCACCACCAGCGCCGCGCCGTAGCCCACCACGTGGAACAGGTCGCCGCCGGTGGGGAGTCCGTCGCCGCGATTGACGAGGTGGAACGGGGGCAGGACGGTGTCGAGGAAGGCGATCGCCTTCGGCACCGGTTGGGCGGCACGCTCCAGGATGGTGGTGACATCGTGCAACCGCGCCTGGAGGAAGTAGACCAGGAAGGCCACCAGCCAGTCGCGCGACGTGGCGGTCGAGGCGAGCAGGACGACGCCGCCGATCAGCAGGAAGCCGAGTGCCACGGTGCCAAACACCCCGGCGGAGAGGCCGGTGCCGTTGCCCAGCGCCAGGTGGATCGCGAGGCCGACCCAGAGCGGCGCGGTGAGCATGGCGAAGCCGCCCAGGACCCAGCGCTGCAGGTAGTACCACCACGGCGCCATCGGCTTCGAGAAGAAGGCGCGATAGTATCCCTGCTTGATGTCGGTGCCGGCCACGCCACCGCAGGCGAAGAGCACCGCCACCATCAGCGTGCCGTTGACGAAGCCGTTGAGCAGGGTCGCGCTGTCGGGCGGCGTGTCGGCGAGGCGCGACATGCGCCAGAGCACCAGGGCCAATCCCGCGGAGACCGCGAGGTACAGCGCCAGCGGTCCGCGGGCCACGTCGAGGGCGTGGTGGCGGAGGTAGCGCCACGGCGAGCGGTGGGCGGTCACTGGCCCACCGCCTCGTGGAACGCCGAGGCCAGCCGCCCCTGCTCCGGGGCGCACTCGACCAGCACCGCGCCCGCGGTGAGCAGCGCGGCGAGGTTGCGGCTCAGCTCGGCGCGGGTGGCCGCCACCCGCCAGGTGCCCGGACGCCCGGCCACCGGAGTCGCCTCGGCGAAGTGGGCCGCCACCGGCGGGTCGCCCTCGAACACCAGGCGCCACGCCACCAGGGCGACGGAGGCGTCGGCCCCGTGCGCCACCACGCGCTGCAGTCGGCCGCGGTCGAGGATCGCCACGCGATCGGCGAGCTGCTCGAGTTCGTCGAGGTTGTGCGAGGCGATCAGGATCACCCGCTCAGGCGCGCGCAGGCGAGCCACCACGTCGCGGAACCTCGCGGTCCAGACCGGGTCGAGGCCGTGGGTCGGCTCATCGAGCACCACGAGGTCGGTGTCGCCCAGGAGCGCCTGGGCCAGGCCGAGCCGCTGCAGGTTGCCCTTGGAAAGCTGCTTGACCCGCTTGGTGCGATGTTCCTCGAGGCCCAGGTCGGCCATCACCTCATCCACCCGCGCGGCGCGCGCGCGCGGCGCCACGCCCGCGAGGGCGGCCATGCGGAGCAGGGTGTCGCGGGTGCGCCAGTGCGGCGGCAGGTTCACCAGCTCGGTGAGGTAGCCCACCCCGCGCGACTCGACGTAGTCGCGCGGCGGCATGCCGTCGAGGCGCACCGACCCGTCGGTCGGATGCAGGAAGCCCATCAGCAGCGAGATCAGCGTGGACTTGCCCGCGCCGTTCGGCCCCGCGATGCCCACCACCTCGCCCGGCGCGATGTCGAGCGAGAAGCCCTCGAGCGCCACCACCCGCTTGCGGGTGAGCAGCGTGGTGTAGGTCTTGCCGGCGTTGTCGAACCGGATCATTCCACGATCCGGATCACGCCGGCCGATGCCGCGCCGCGGAGGAACGCCTCGGCGGTGGTGAGCGGGATCCGCACGCCGGTCTCCGCCTGGCCGCGCGCCGCGAACGCGGTCATGAACTCGGTCACGGTGCCCGCGGGCCAGGCCCCCTCCACCGCCTGCAACTGGAGCAGCAGCTCATCCCAGGTGCCGCGGAGGGTGAGCCCGTCGAGGGTCTCGATCACCCGGGGCGCCCCTTCGCCGGCGGCGCGCTTCTGCATCTCCTGCGGATCGCGCATCAGCTGGCCGAACAGCTCGCGGTGGTGCGTCTCGCGCCGGCTGCCGTCGGGCAGCAGCGACTCCACCTCGGCGAGCAACTGGTCTTCCGGGGACAGCTCCCCGCCCAGCTCGGCGAGCCGGGCGAACCAGGGGGCGAGCTCCGGGTGGTCGTCGCCCACGCCGCGCGCCGCCTTGAGCAGCTCGATCGTGCGCCACACGCCGAGGTCGTCGAAATGATCCTCGGGACGGAGCCGCGCGAAATGGAAGAGGGCGGCGCCGTTCTCGCTGCGGTCGTAGAGGATGTTGGCGAGGTAGATCCGCGGGTCGGTGTAGCCCTCGTCGAGGGCCAGCGCCCGGCGCAACCAGTAGAAGGCGTCCGCCTCGAGCCCCAGCCGGTGCGCGGTGTAGCCCAGCGAGGCGGCCAGTTCGGCCGACTCCCCGTGGTGCCGGCGCGCCAGCTCGAAGAAGCGGCGGGCCTCGGCGAAGAACCCCTCGCGGAAGAGGGCCCGCCCCACCTGCAGCATCAGCTCATGGTCGTCGTCATAGCCGAGGTCAACCAGCTTCTGCAGGGCGCGCAGCGACTGCTCCACCTGCCCGAGCACCAGCGACACCTCGCCCAGGCCGGCCAGGGCATCCTCGTGCTCGGGGTCGAGCACCAGGGCAAACTCGAACGCCTGGCGTGCCCAGGCGTACTGCTCACACGCCATCTGGGCATAGCCGATGCCGACGTGCAGTTCGACGGATTGGGGGTGGCGGAGGAGCCCTTCGCGCAGCAGCGCCAGGGCCTCGTCGTAGCGACCTTCGTTGTACAGTTGGTGGGCCTGCTCATCGTACTCGTCGGAGCTGCGAAAGGGCTCCGTCATGTGATATGAGCCTCCCGGAGGGTATGAGCCAATCTCTGTGGGACGGGGGCCGGCCGCAAGAGGCGAACAGCGAACGGCGAACGGCGAACGGCGAGACCTCCTCGGGGTCGCCCTCTGCGGATGGCCAAGGTGTCGCCGTTCGCCGTTCGCCGTCAGCCCA
>CAZNOJ010000100.1:0-9385 GCA_964574665.1 uncultured Gemmatimonadaceae bacterium | reverse complement strand
GCGGCGAGCGGCGCGGACGTGGCGAGGGGCTGGGTGACGGGTGGCCCCGCGCGGCAGGCGATGCCCGCGAGGAGGATCGCGGCCAGCCGGGCCGCCCTCACGGGGCGCCCAGCCGGATGCCGGCGCGGAGCGGGAAGCCCGGCGGGATGGCGATCGGCGCCGTGCCGGTGATCGGGTTCTTGCCGCTCAACGCCGCCGCGACGGCCCGCTCGACCATCGCGGTCTGCGCCCAGCCGATCAGGTACGACGCGGCGGCCGGCACCTGTCCGATCACGTAGGGCGATCCGAACGAGACCAGCACCGTGGGTTGCCTCCGTGCGATGCCGCCGAGGAACTCCGCCGTCGCCGGGAGCAACCCGATGGTGCCGCGGTACGATCCCCAGCGCACCGCGGTGGCCAGGATGGTGACCGGGGCGCTGCGGATCGCCGCGTCCACCGCGGCCTGCTCGGCCGCCGTGGGCTCGACGCCGACTTCGGCCACGGTCACGGTGTAGCCGGCGGCGCGGAGTTCGGCGGCCAGCACGTCACCCAGGTTGCGACGGTCGGAGACGGTCACCAAGGCAACGCGCCCGGGGGCGCCGCGCAGGCGGGCCACGGTACCCAGCGAGTCCTTGAGGAGCACCAGGGAGCGCTCGGTGATGTCGCGCGCGGTGGCGAGGAACTCGGGATTGGCCACCACGGTGCTGACACGGGCCGGATCCACGAGCCGCTCGGTGAACAATCCCATCCGCTGCTTGAACTCGAGCACCTTGCGCACCGAAAAGTCGAGTCGCGCCATGCTGATGCGGCCGCTGCCGACGGCGGCGGTCATGGCATCGATGGCCGCCCCGGGCGATCCCGGCATGAGGAGCAGGTCGCTGCCGGCCTCGAACGCGCGCAGCACCGCCTCGTCGGCGCCGATCTCCTTGGCGATCGCCCCCATGTCGAGGGCGTCGGTGGTGATCAGGCCGCGGAAGCCGAGCGAGTCGCGGAGGATCCCGGTGAGGATGGCGGGCGACAGCGTGCCCGCGCGCCGCTGGCCCTGGTCGAGCGCGGGCAGGGCGATGTGCGCCGACATCACGGCGTCCACGCCGGCGGCCACCGCCGCGCGGAACGGCACCAGCTCGAGGGTGTCGAAACGGCTCCACGGTGCGGTGATGGTGGGCAGGGCCAGGTGCGAATCCGTCTCGGTGTCGCCGTGTCCCGGGAAGTGCTTGGCGGTGGAGAGGATGCCGCCCTCGCGCATCCCGGCGATCGCCGCCGCCACGTAGCGGGAGACGTCGTGCGGGTCGCTGCCGAACGACCGGGTGTTGATGATCGGATTGTTGGGATTGCTGTTGAGGTCGGCGACCGGCGCGAACGCCAGGTGCACGCCCACGGCGCGGCCCTCCCGCGCCGTCACCAGGCCCATCGCGCGGGCGTAGGCCGGGTTGCCGGTGGCGGCGATCCCCATGTTGGTGGGGAACGGCGTCCCGGCCGCCATCCGGAGCGTGGTGCCCGCCTCGAAGTCCGCCGAGACCAGGAGCGGCAGCTTGGCACGGCGCTGCAGTCGGTTGATCTTGTCGGTGATGCTGGCCGGGGTCCCGGTGGAGATGATGATGCCGCCCACCTCGAGCTCCTCGACCCAGCGGTAGGCGCGCCGCATGGTGGAGTCGGTGTCCGGCACGGCATCGCCGAGGAGCCAGGGCATCACCAGCTGCGCCACCTTCTGCCGCACCGTGAGCGTGCGCAGCAGCGCCGCCACCGTGTCCGCCGGTACCACCTCGGCGCGATCCACGGGGACCGGCACCGGACGGGGCGGGGTGGGCGTGGGCTGGGCGGCCGCGGCGCAGGCGGCCACGGCGATCATCGAAAGGAGCAGGGTCGAGTGACGCACGATCGGTCCGGGGTTCTCTCGTGGAAGTGGCGGTGGCTCGTGGGCGCGGTGCAGCTCGTGGCGATCGGCACGGGCTGCGCCACGCTGGCCGTGGGGGCCACCCGGCCGCGGCCGGTGCGGCCGGGCATCGAGGTGCTGCTCAGCGACTCGTTGCACCTGGTGCGCGGCAAGCGCGTCGGCCTGGTCACCAACCTCGCCGCGGTCGGCACCAACGGCACCGATGTCGTGACGCTGGTCCGCCGGGCGCCGCTCCAGCTCGTGGCGCTCTTTGCGCCGGAGCACGGACTCTCGGCCCTGGCGGCCCCCGGCGAGCGCATCGCCGACGCCGTGGACAGCGCCACCCGGATTCCAATCTACTCACTCTATGGCGCCACCCGCCGCCCGACGCCGGAGATGCTGCGCGGCGTGGAGGTGCTGGTGGTGGATCTCCCCGATGTCGGCGCCCGCTACTACACCTACATCGCGACGACGGTCGAGGTGATGCAGGCGGCGGCGCAGGCCGGGATTCCGGTGATCGTGGTGGACCGGCCCAATCCGATCGGCGGGACGATGCAGGGGAGCGTCCGGAGCGCGGACAGCGCCTGGTCGTCCATGGTGGGGCGGCTGGTGGTGCCGATGCGCCACGGTCTGACCCTGGGCGAGCAGGCCCGCCTCGCCGCGCACGACCTGGCCATCCCGGCGCGCCTCACCGTGGTCCCGGCCGCGGGCTGGCGGCGCGGCGTGTACTTCGAGGCCACCGGGCTGCCGTTCCGGCCGCCGAGTCCCAATCTCCGGGACGTGGACGCGCTGTTCCACTATCCGGGGACGTGCCTCTTCGAAGGCACCGCGTTGTCGGTGGGCCGGGGGACCGATTTCGCGTTCCATCAAGTGGGTGCCCCGTGGCTCGACACCACCGCCGTGCTGGCGCGGATGTGGGCGGCCGACCTCCCCGGGGTCGGGTTCGAGGGGGTCACCTTCACGCCCCGAAACCCCGGTGACGGCAAGTTCGCCGACACCACGGTGGTCGGAATCCGCGTGGTGATCGCCGACCGGAGCCGCTACGACCCCACCGTCACGGCGGTGCACCTCCTGGCGGCGATTCGTGACGTGCACCCCGACCGGATCCGGATCGGCGGATCGTTCAACCGCCTCGCCGGGGGGCCCGAGCTGCGGGACGCCCTGCTGCGCGGCGATCGTCCCGAGGCGATCGTGGCGGGGTGGGGGGACGGCCTGGCGGCGTTCCGGGCGCGGGTGCGGGAGGTGTTGCTGTACGCGGAGTGAGGGACTCAGGTCTCACTTCTGCTCCCCGCCCCTCGCCGTTACCTTTTCGCCCCGAAACGTCCGCCCCCGACCGGGCGGTGACGGGGGATTCACTCCGGCCCAAGGGACGCGTGACCAAGCTGGTGCCGAAGGCGGTGGAGGCGGGGTATCTGCGGGCGACGGACCCGCTGGTGCGCGGGTTGCTCCGTGCCGGGATCACCCCCAACAGCATCACCACCATCGGCGCGCTGGTGATCCTCGCCTCCGCGGTCGCCTATGGCACGGGGTGGATCCGCCTCGGGGGCTGGCTGATCCTGGTGTCGGGGATCGTGGACACCCTCGACGGCCAGGTGGCCCGGCAGGGGGCGCGCACCACCCGGTTCGGCGCATTCTACGATTCGACCCTCGATCGGGTGGGGGATGGCGCCACCTTCATCGGGATCGCGTCGTACCTGCTGCTCGCGCCCGACATCCGGTGGCGCTTCGGCGCCGTGATCGCCTGCATGGTCGGGGTGCTGGCCGCCCTGGTGGTGTCGTACATGCGCGCCCGTGCCGAGGGGCTGGGGCTGGAGTGCAAGGTGGGGATCGCCCAGCGTGCCGAGCGGATCCTGCTGCTCGGCCTGCCGACGGCGCTGCTCGGCGCGGGGCCGGACGGGCTGCTCCTGACCGGGATCGTGGTGGTGCTGACCCTGCTGTCGGTGATCACGGTGGGCCAGCGGTTCGTGTACGTGCATCGCATCACTGCCGGCGACGCCGGCTGACCTTTTCACGAGGACCTGTCCGTGACGGAAACGACCGCCCGCCCGATCGCCCCCGCCCATGGCAAGCTCGGCGTGCTCTGCGTGGGGCTCGGCGCGGTGAGCTCGACCTTCATCGCCGGGGTGGAACTGGCGCGGCGCGGCCTCGCCTCGCCGACCGGCTCGCTCACCCAGCTGATGACCATCCGGCTCGGCAAGCGGACCGAGGGGCGGGCGCCGCTCATCAAGGACTTCGTGCCCCTCTACGCCCTCGACAAGCTGGAGTTCGGGGCCTGGGATCCGGTGCCCGACAACGCCTATGAGTCGGCACTGCACTGCGGGGTGTTCGACAAGCACGAGCACGTGCACCCCATCAAGGACTTCCTCGAGCGGATCACCCCGATGCCGGCGGTGTTCGACCAGCACTATGTCAAGCGCCTCGAGGGGAAGAACGTCAAGACCGGCAAGACCAAGCGGGACCTGGCCGAGCAGCTCCGCCAGGACATCCGCGACTTCAAGGCGCGCACCGGCGTGGAGCGGTGCGTGATGGTCTGGTGCGCGTCCACCGAGGTGTTCATCACCCCGACGGCCGTGCACCAGTCGATCGAGGCCTTCGAGCAGGGGATGGCGGCGAACGATCCGTCGATCGCCCCGTCGCAGCTCTATGCCTGGGCCGCCATCATGGAGGGGGTGCCCTTCGCCAACGGCGCGCCCAACCTCACCTGCGACTTCCCGGCGATGGTGGACCTGGCCCGGCGCGAGGGCGTGGCGATCGGCGGCAAGGACTTCAAGACCGGCCAGACGATGCTCAAGACGGTGCTGTCGCCGATGTTCAAGGCCCGCATGCTGGGCGTGGCCGGGTGGTACAGCACCAACATCCTCGGCAATCGCGACGGCGAGGTGCTCGACGATCCGGAGTCGTTCAAGACCAAGGAGGAGAGCAAGCTCGGCGTGCTCGAGCACATCCTCCAGCCGCAGCTGTACCCGGAGCTGTACGGCAACATCTTCCACAAGGTGCGGATCAACTACTACCCCCCGCGTGGCGACAACAAGGAGGGGTGGGACAACATCGACATCTTCGGGTGGTGCGGCTACCCGATGCAGATCAAGGTGGACTTCCTCTGCCGCGACTCGATCCTGGCCGCGCCGCTGGTGCTCGACCTCGCGCTGTTCTTCGACCTGGCGCAGCGCGCCGGGATGAGCGGCGTGCAGGAATGGCTCTCCTTCTACTTCAAGAGCCCGCAGGTCGCGCCGGGGCTGTATCCGGAGCACGACCTCTTCATCCAGCAGACCAAGCTCAAGAACACGCTGCGGTGGATGATGGGGGAGGAGATGATCACGCACCTGGGGCAGGAGTACTACCAGGACAGCTGAGGCGCCCATGCAATACGTCCATCGCACCTCGAGTGCCCCCGATGCCGTGATCGCGCGGGCCGCCTCCTTCTTCGCGGGGCGGCTCGCGCCGGTGGCCGAGGGCGCGCGCCGCCGGTCGTGGAGCGGCGGGCCCGGCCAGCTGGTCCTCACGGTGGAGGCGGAGGGCGGCCACTACACGCGGGTCACGGTGCGCACCGACCAGCCGGGCGAGAGCGAGCTCGACAAGCTCGCCAAGCGGTTCCTCGCCGAGGTGCACCTCCTGGCCCACCCGGAGCATCCGCTCCGGGGCGCCTACTGACGGGCGCGCCATGGGCCTCCGCCTCCTCCCGCGCGACGAGCGGTTCTTCGAGCTGTTCACCCAGCTGGCCGAGTTCTCCGTGGACGGGGCTCGCCACCTCGCCGAGCTGCTCACCCGGCGCGACGCCGGGCGCTGGCAGCTGGTCGAGACGATCAAGGGACTCGAGACCGCCGCCGACGAGGTCAACCGCGAGCTGATCACCCGGCTCGACCGCTCGTTCATCACGCCCTTCGACCGCGAGGACATCCACGCCCTCGCCTCGCGGCTCGACGACATCATCGACCACATCGACGGCACCGCCGCGCGGGTCAAGATCTTCCGGGCCGACGAGACGCCTGACGGGGCGGTGCTGATCGCCGAGGTGATCCACCGGATGGTGCAGGAGGTCGTCAAGGCGGTGCGTGCCCTGGAGGCGGAGCGCGGGGCGGAGGTGCTGCTGGCCTGCCGCGAGATCCGCACCCTGGAGTCGCAGGGGGACCGGCTCTACCACGAATGGCTGGGCAAGCTGTTCGACAACGGCACCGATCCGCTCACCGTGATCAAGTGGAAGGAGCTGTACGACATCCTCGAGGCCACGCTCGACGTGGCCGAGGACGCGGCCGGGGTGCTGGAGCAGGTCACCCTCAAGCACGGGTGAGCGGATGGACCAGTCGCTGACCTTCGTGCTGGTCGTGGTGGGGATCGCCCTGGTCTTCGACTTCATCAACGGATTCCACGACAGCGCCAACTCGATCGCGACCGTGGTCGCCACGCGGGTGCTCTCCCCGGGCGTGGCGGTGGCCTGGGCGGCCTCGTTCAACTTCCTGGCGGCGTTCGTGGTCGGCACCGCCGTGGCCAAGACGGTCTCGAAGGGGCTGATCGAGCCCTCGGTGGTCACTCCCTCGGTGCTCTGTGCGGCGCTGCTCGGGGCGATCATCTGGAACCTGATCACCTGGTATGCCGGCCTCCCCTCGTCGTCGTCGCACGCCCTGCTGGGCGGCTTCGCGGGCGCGGCGATCGCCAAGGCCGGGGTGTCGGCGATCGTGGCCCCGGGGTGGATCCTCCCGATCCTCGGCATCGTGATCTCGCCGCTGCTGGGGCTGACCCTCGGCATGACGCTGTCGGTGTCGCTGTCGTGGCTGCTGCGGCACGGCGACGCGCGGCCGCTGGACGCCGTGTTCCGCCGCCTGCAGCTGGTGTCGGCGGGGCTCTACTCGCTGTCGCACGGCTCCAACGACGCCCAGAAGACGATGGGGATCATCGTCGGGCTGCTGGTGTCGGCGCAGGACCTCTTCGCCGGGCGGACCGGGCTGCTCGGGCACCTGCACCTGACCTCGCTCGACCACGTCCCCCTGTGGGTGGAAATGGCAGCCTACAGCGCGATCGCCCTGGGCACCGCCCTGGGCGGCTGGCGGATCGTGCGCACCATGGGGACGCGGATCACCAAGCTGCAGCCGTTCGGCGGCTTCTGTGCCGAGACGGGCGGGGCGATGACGATCCTCTTTGCCTCGTCGCTCGGGGTGCCGGTGAGCACCACGCACACCATCACCGGCGCGATCGTCGGCGTGGGGGCGTCGCGCCGGCTGGGCGCGGTGCGCTGGGGCGTGGCCGGCCGGATCGTCTGGGCGTGGGTGCTCACCATCCCGCTCGCGGCCGGGATTGCCGCGGCCTGCTTCTGGTTGCTGCCAGGCGCTTGACCGCCACCATCGGGGCGTCGAGCTTTCGCCCCCGATCGCTCCCCCGTCCCGAGGACTCCGCCCCGCCATGACCGCTCCGACCGCCCCGCCTGTCGCCGGCGAACTGACCGCTGCCGACCGGCTGGCGCTGTACCGCTGGATGCGCCTGACGCGCACGCTGGAGGAGCGGCTGGTGGCGCTCTACCGGCAGACCAAGGTGGTGGGCGGCCTGTTCCGGTCGCTGGGCCAGGAGGCCTGCGCGGTGGGCTCCGCCTACGCGCTGCAGCGGACCGACGTGCTGTCGCCGCTGATCCGCAACCTGGGCTCCATGCTGGTGAAGGGTGCCACGCCGGTGGAGGTGCTCCGGCAGTACATGGCCAAGGGCGACTCGCCCACGCGCGGCCGCGAGCTCAACATCCACTTCGGCGACGTCACCGAGCGCCACTTCGTGGGCCAGATCTCGCACCTGGGCGACCTGGTGCCGGTGATGGCGGGCATCACGCTCACCTTCCGGATCCGGCGGGAGCCGCGCGTGGGCCTGGTGTACGTGGGCGACGGCGCCACCAGCACCGGCGCCTTTCACGAGGGGATCAACTTCGCGGCGGTGCAGCGCTGCCCGCTGGTGGTGGTGGTGGAGAACAACGGCTACGCCTATTCCACCCCGACGGCGCAGCAGACCGCGGCGGAGCGCCTCGCCGACAAGGCGGCGGGGTACGGGATTCCCGGCGTGCGGGCCGACGGCAACGACGTCCTCGAGGTGCACCGCGTGACCCGCGAGGCGGTGGACCGGGCGCGCGCGGGCGGCGGGCCCACCCTGCTCGAGATGATGACCTACCGGCGCAAGGGCCACGCCGAGCACGACAACCAGCACTACATCCCCGCGGGCGAGATCGAGCACTGGGCCGCCACCAACGACCCGCTCGACCGCTACATCACCCGGCTCACCACCGAGTTCGGGGTGAGCGCGGACGCCCTGGCGACGATTGATGCCGACGTGGCCGCCGAGGTGGACGCGGCCACCGACACCGCCGAGGCCTCGCCACCGTGCGATGGCGCGGAGGCGCTCACGGGGGTGTACGCCGACCCGCCGGTGATGCCGACCCTCTGGTACCGCGGCGACGCCGCGCGCGCGGTGGAGCAGCACGAGCGACCCGCCTCGTGGGGGACCCACGATGGCTGACGTGACGCTGGTGGATGCGATCCGCGAGGCGCTCGCGGAGGAGATGGAGCGGGATCCCGCCGTGCTCCTCCTGGGGGAGGACATCGGCCGCTATGGGGGGGCGTTCAAGGCCACCGACGGGCTGCTGGAGCGGTTCGGCCCGGACCGGGTGATCGACACGCCGATCTCCGAGGCGGGAATCGTCGGGGCCGCCTGCGGCCTGGCGCACTACGGCATGCGGCCCGTGGTGGAGATGCAGTTCATCGACTTCATCTCCTGTGCCTACGACATGCTCACCAACTATGCGGCCACCGCGCGCTATCGGGCGTTCCTGCCGTGCCCGATCGTGGTGCGCGGGCCATCGGGCGGCTACGTTCGAGGGGGGCCGTTCCACTCGCAGAATCCCGAGGCGGCGTTCCTCCACACGCCGGGGCTCAAGATCGCCTACCCGGCCACGGTCGAGGATGCCAAGGGCCTGCTCACGGCGGCGATCCGCGACGAGGATCCGGTGCTCTTCTTCGAGCACAAGTACCTCTATCGCCGGATCAAGGCGCCGCTGCCGCCGGCCGACCACGTGGTGCCGCTCGGCTCGGCGCGGGTGGCGCGCCCGGGTCGCGACCTGACCATCGTGACGTACGCCGCCACGGTGTGGAAGGCGCTCGAGGCGGCCGACGAGCTGGCCCGCACCGACGGCGTGGAGGCGGAGGTGATCGACCTGCGGTCGCTGCTGCCGCTGGACGACGCCACCATCGAGGCCTCGGTGCGGCGGACCAACCGGGTGCTGATCGTGCACGAGGACACCGTGACCGGCGGCATCGCGGGGGAACTGACCGCCCGGATCAACGAGCGGTGCTTCGAGTGGCTGGATGCCCCGGTGCGCCGGGTGGCGGCCCACGACGTGCCGCTGCCCTATGCCCCGCCGCTGGAGGACTTTGTCCTCCCGCAGACTTCGGATATCGTGCGTGCGTGCCGCTGGCTCGCCGCCTACTGACGTGTTGACCGAGAGGATGCCGCATGGCCCGCATTGACGTGTTGATGCCGCAGATGGGTGAGTCGATCGCCGAGGGC
>CAZNOJ010000099.1:0-9592 GCA_964574665.1 uncultured Gemmatimonadaceae bacterium | reverse complement strand
GGAGTACGCGATGCTGCCGCGGGCCACGGCGGAGCGCACCAGCCGGGAGCGCAACGGCGCCGGTGGCCGCACCCAGGAGATCCAGCGGTTGATCGGACGCTCCCTGCGCGCGGCCATGTCCACCTTCGCGTTCGGCGAGTGGACCATCAAGGTGGACTGCGACGTGTTGGTCGCCGACGGCGGCACGCGCTGCGCCTCCATCACCGGGGCGTGCGTGGCGCTGCACGATGCCTGCGCCTGGCTCGCCGATCGCACCGGCCAGCCCTCGCCGTTCGGCCGACTGGTGGCGGCCGTGTCGGTGGGCAAGGTGGCGGGCCAGCAGCTGCTCGACCTCGCCTACGTGGAGGACCGCGACGCCGAGGTGGACGCCAACGTGGTCATGCTGGAACCCGACGCGTTCGTGGAGGTGCAGGGCACCGGGGAGCAGGGCACCTTCGGGCGCGGCGAACTCGACCAGCTCCTCGACCTGGCCCAGCTCGGGCTGGCGGAGCTCTTCGCGCTGCAGCGCGCGGCCATCACCGGGTGATGCCGCTCCTGGTGGCCACCAGGAGCCGCGGCAAGCAGGCGGAGTTCCGGCGATTGCTCGCCCCACTCGACCAGCCGATCCTCTTTCCCGACGAGGTCGGCCTGCCGGAATCGCCCCGGGAGGACGACCTCGAGCGCTTCGACACCTTGCTCGAGAACGCCCGCGCCAAGGCCGGTTGGTTCGCGGCGCTCTCCGGGCTCGATACCCTCGCCGACGACTCCGGGCTGGAAGTGGATGCCCTCCACGGTGCGCCGGGTGCCCACAGCAAGCGGTTCGCAGGGGTGGAGGGACCCGATCACGCGGTCACGACGCTCAACAACGCCGAGCTGCTCCGACGCCTGGCGTGCATCCCCACTGAGCGTCGCGGCGCGCGCTATCGCTGTGTGCTGGTGCTGCGGCATGGGGCGGCAACCGACGAGCCGCGGGGGTCGCCCGTCGAAGTCGTCGCCGAGGGCGTGACCGAGGGACGGATCCTCGAGGCACCGCAGGGGGAGGGCGGGTTCGGCTACGACCCCCTCTTCTGGAGCCACGACCTGGGCATGTCATTCGGGATGGCCGCACCGGAGGACAAGGGGAGGGTCTCGCATCGCGGCCGCGCGGTGGCGGCGCTGGTCGCCCAGCTCACCCGCTAGATTCCGGACCACACGGGGCGTAGCGCAGTCCGGTAGCGCGTCCGCTTTGGGAGCGGAAGGTCCCGGGTTCGAATCCCGGCGCCCCGATTTCCGTGAGCACCGAGGACGGAGGGTGGAGGACCGAGGCGGGGTCTCTCGGTTCTCCGTCCTCCACCCTCAATCCCCCTGTCTATCGCCGCTTGTACTCCGCCACCCACCCGGGCAACGCCGTGTTGCCGGGCGTGAACCACGCCGGGTTCATCGTTACGCCGGTCCGAATCCAGGTGTATTCCTCGACCATCCCCAGCCGCCCGTTGTTGTGGAACGTGATCTCGCGCTCCACCAGGCCGGGGCCGCCCTCGGAGAACTTCCCGATGTGGATGTCGCTCCGGGCCCCGTTCGCGGCGGTCTGGATGATCCGCACCACCACCATCCGCGCCGGGTCCACCCAGAACTGCGCCGCCGTGGTGTCGCCGGCGGTCGCCCCCACCACCTCCACCGGGCCGCCTTGCCAGGTGGCGGTGGAGCGCTTGCCGAGGTCGAAGCCCAGCCCCTTGAGCTTGGCGATCGAGGCGTCAATGGGGCCCACGTGGATGTCGTGGAGGAGCACCATCAGCGGATGCACCAGCGGTCGGGGTTGTCCCTGCGGTGCGCCGCCCGGCCCCCACTGCCAGAGCGAGTCGTTGCGGAAGAGCATCCCGCCCACCAGGGAGTCGCGGCGCTCGATGTCGATGCGCAGCGTCCCCGGTCGGTGCATGGTTTCGTACCACGTCTCCTCGGGCCGGTTGGTACCGGGCCAGGTGGTGCGTTGCACGAAGGTGAGGGTGGTCCACCAGCTGCCCCGATGGGCAGCGTTGAGCTGGCGGAGCAGCGCCTCGCCGTCCTGGGCCACGACGGCCTGCGGGCCAACGAGGAGGACGAGGACTACGGCGAGGGCGGCTCGGAACATGGTGGGCTCCATCGAGGGTGGGGATCGCCGGGGCCTACGCATCGCCGGGGGCGGGGGTTTCCCCTAGATTGTGGCACACCGGACGCCCACACGGGGCCCTCCCCGGCCCCGGGCCCCGCCCCCCGCCACCGCCGACCCGGAGCATCACATGGGCATGGTGAAGGAGTTCAAGGAGTTCGCCCTCAAGGGCAACGTGATGGACCTCGCCGTCGGCGTGATCATCGGCGCCGCGTTCGGGAAGATCGTCACCTCGCTGGTGGACGACATCATCATGCCAGTGGTGGGTCGCGTCACGGGCGGGCTCGACTTCTCCAACCTCTTCCTGCCGCTCGCCGAGGTGCCGGCCGGCACCGCGCCGTCGCTCGCGGCGGTGCGCGAGGCCGGCGTCCCCGTGCTGGCGTGGGGCAACTTCGTCTCGATCCTGATCAACTTCCTGATCCTCGCCTTCGTCATCTTCCAGATGGTGAAGGTGATGAACCGGCTCAAGCGCGAGCAGCCTGCACCGGCACCCGCCGCGCCGCCCGAGGATGTCGTGCTGCTCCGCGAGATCCGCGACGCGCTGCGCCGGTAGGGCCGCGGCGCCCTCGCCCCCGTAGCTCAACTGGATAGAGCGGAAGACTTCTAATCTTCAGGTTTCAGGTTCGAGTCCTGACGGGGGCATCACCCACCACCCAGGCTTCCATGCCCGACGAGAACTTCGCATCACCCCGCTCCCGGCTGGTCACCCTGCTGCTCGGGATCTTCCTCGGCGTCTTCGGTGTCCACCGGTTCTACAACGGCAAGGTCGGCACCGGCCTCCTCATGCTCTGTACCCTCGGCGGCCTCGGCATCTGGTGGCTCACCGACGTGATCATGATCTCGGCCGGTTCCTTCCGCGACGTCGAGGGTCGCCTGGTGTCGCAGTGGGAACCGGAAGCCGACCGGCTGCCGGCACCGGGCACCACCAACGCCATCTTCGAGGAGCTCGACCAGCTCCGGGCCGAGGTCGCCGAACTGCAGGAGCGCGTGGACTTCGCCGAACGCCTGCTGGCGGATCCGGATCGCCGACCCACCCGGCATTGAGCGCCGCACCGGACCACCGGCCGGGCGCCACCGCACCGCTCATCCGGCTCGCCCTGCCGATCATCGCCGTCAACCTCGGCATGTCGCTGATGGGCGCCGTGGACACGCTGATGGTGGGACGCGTCTCGGCCGAGGCCCTCGCGGCGGTCGCCATCGGCAATGTCGGCTTCTTCGCCGTGGCGATGCTCGGCGTCGGGGTGATCCTCTCGCTCGACCCGGTGATCTCCCAGGCCCTCGGCGCCGACGATGACCGCGGCGTCTCCCTGGGGATCCAGCGCGGCGTCCTCATTGCGGTGGGACTCTCGCTGCCACTCGGGGCGCTGCTGCTGCTCGCGGAGCGTGCGGCGAGCGTGCTGGGGCAGCCGCGCGAGATCCTGGCGGGGATCGGGACCTACACCACCATCCTGGCGCCCACGGTGCTGCCCTTCCTGCTCTTCGCCGTGGGCCGGCAGGCACTGCAGGCGCTCCACCGCGTCGCGCCGGTGGTGTGGGTGATCGTGCTGGCCAACCTGCTCAACCTGCTCCTCAACAAGTGGCTCATCTTCGGCGGCTGGGGGATTCCCGCCCTGGGCGTGGCCGGCTCCGCCTGGGCCACCGCGGTGTCCCGCGTGGTGATGGTGCTGGCGCTGCTGCTGCTCGCGCGTCGCGAGCTCTGGCCGCACCTGCGTCCCTGGCAACCCGACGCCGCGCAGCCAGCCGCCATCGGGCACCTCTTCCGGATCGGGGTGCCCATCGCGCTGCAGCTGGAAGTGGAGTTCATCACCTTCGGCGCGGTCGCGATGCTCATGGGCTCGTTCGGCACCCTGCAGGTTGCCTCGCACCAGATCGCACTCAATCTCGCCTCGCTCACCTTCATGGTGCCGATGGGCGTCGGGATGGGCGCGGCGGTGATGGTGGGGCGCGCGGTGGGGCAGGGGAGTCCCGCCGGGGTGCGGGCCGCCTCGCGCGCGGCCCTCGCACTCGGCGTCGCCTTCATGAGCGGCACCGCCCTCATGTTCCTGACGATTCCCACGGCGCTGGCGCGGCTCTACAGCACCGATCCGGCGGTGGTGGCCTTCGCGGCCACCCTGCTGCCGCTGGCCGGGATCTTCCAGGTCTTCGACGGCATCCAGGTGGTGGCGGCCGGCATCCTACGCGGCCTCGGCGACACCAGGGTGCCGATGCTGATCGGCCTCGTGGGGTTCGCGGTCATCGGCCTCGGTACCTCGCTCCTCCTCGCGTACCGGACGCCGCTCGGCGCCGTCGGGCTCTGGTGGGGACTGGTGATCGGCCTGGCAGTCGTGGCCATCGTGCTGCTGCTCCGCGTCCGCGTGGCCGT
Organism: uncultured Gemmatimonadaceae bacterium; assembly: GCA_964574665.1. Classification (GTDB taxonomy): domain Bacteria; phylum Gemmatimonadota; class Gemmatimonadetes; order Gemmatimonadales; family GWC2-71-9; genus Palsa-1233. Next base: position 5,126 of record CAZNOJ010000099.1, on the reverse strand, counting down.
TCGGCGGCCGCTCCGGCGCGTGGGGTCGTGATTCACTCGCCCGTCGGGCGTGGCGCGCTCGCCAGGGCCTCCGCCGCGCGCGCGCGCGCCTCGTCATCGCCGAAGATCTTCTCGCCGTCGAACCGCCCGTTCTCGATGAACACTTCCGAAATCCTTCGGCCGTGCGCCACGCTCCCGGCGAGATACAGGCCCGGCACGTTGCTCTCGCGGGTGGCGGGATCGATCGCGGCACGGCCGTCGTCGTCGAGCCGCACGCCGAGTCGCCGGAGCAGGTCGAAGTCCGGGTGATAGCCGGTCAGCAGGTACACGCGGTCGGCCGGGAGCACCTCCTCGCGACCGGTCCCGTCGGCGATCGTCACCGCATCGGCGCCGATCTGCATCACGCGCCAGCCGAGCCGCGCGGTGATCTCGCCGGCGGCGACGCGGTTCTCGAAATCGGGCCGCAACCAGTACTTGACCGTGGGCTTGAGAACCGCCTCCCGATGGACCAGCGTGACGCGTGCCCCGGCGCGCCACGCGAGCAGCGCCGCCTCGATTGCGGAATTCTTGCCGCCCACGACCACCACGTCCTGGCCGGCGGTGCGATGCGGTTCCTCGAACCAGTGGGAAACGTGCGGCAGGTCTTCGCCCGGGACGTCCAAGAGGTTGGGATGGCCGAAGTATCCGGTGGCGACCACGAGCCGGTCGCACTGGACCACCCGCAGCTGGCCGCGACGGGAGAGCCCGGCCAGGAATCCCTCGGGGGACCGCTCGGCCCCATCGAGCCGCCACCCGGTGCGGACATCGAGCGCCTCCGCGCGCACCACTCCCCGGTAGTACGCCAGGGCCTCCTCCCGGGTGGGACGAGGGTGCACGGAGGTCAGCGGATGGCCCCCGATCTCGAGGCGCTCCGCGGTGGTGAAGAAGGTCATCCCCACCGGATAGTCCACGATGGCCTGGGCAATGACGCCGGCATCCACCACCAGGGGGGCGAGCCCCCGGCGACGGGCGGCGATGGCAACGGCCAGCCCGATGGGGCCGGCTCCGACGACCAGGACGGCAACGCGCGAAGGAAGGGACATCCAGCAAATATGCAAGCACCGGCGTACCCCCTTAATCTCTAGCCGTGCAATCTCCGGAACCCTTCGAGGTCCACCAGATCGAGGCCGAGCCCCGAACCTGGAAGCCCCTGGCGTGGAGCGTGCTCGCGCACGCGATCGTGATCGCGATCCTGATCCTCAACCCCCCGCTGCCGATGCCGGAGGGGGCCGAGGTGCGCGATTCGCCGGAGGCGCAGGCGATCGCGCTGCCTCCCAACGCCAGATTCGATGACCGGCGTCCCGAGCCGGTCCCCGAACGCCCGACCCCGCTGGGCCCCGATTCCGACAATCCCGACGCGCCGGTTCCGCAGGAAGAGGGTCCCCAGGACCCCCCGCCCGACGACCCGCCCCCGGACCGGCCCGACCAGCAGCAGCCGACCGAGGCTCCCCAGTCCCCGCCCAGGATCGCCACCCCGCGCGGCCTGCAGGCGGGAGGCGGGCTGGTGGTGGGCCCCTCGACCTCCCCGTTCCCCAGCACCACCCGGGATCCGACCGCCGCACCGGCGGGTGGGGGGATGACGGCCGGCAGGACCAGGGTGGGGGCCATGGGCGCGGTCGGGATGCGGGCACAGGACGGTCGGGTCTGGACCCAGTCGTTCCCTGAGGCGGCCGGCCGGTGCGTGGAGATCCCCGACCTCGGCCGCAACCCCGATGGCACTCCGGTGCTCGCCTCGGTCACCGGCGTGGTCCGCGACCAGTCGGGGCGCCCCCTGGTGGGGGCCCACTTGGTCATCGTGGGCAAGCCGTACTCGACCTTTTCCGATGGGGCCGGCAACTATCGGCTGGAGTTCGATCCGGCGCTGCTGGAGCGGTGCAGGGTGCAGTACGTGCGCGTGAGCGCCGCCGGGTATCGCTACGCCGACCTGACCCTGGCGATCGGGCGCAACGTCCGGAGCGACGATGTCTTCCTGAGGCGTCGGTGAGCGAGTCCGTCCCGACCTGGCATCCCGATCCTGCCCAGGCCGCCCAATCCGCGATGGCCCGCTTCATCGCGCGACGGATCGCCGCCGGCGTGCCACTCGCCGCGCCCGATTCCCCCGATGGCTTCACGGCCTTGCATCGCTGGTCGGTGACCGAGCCGGGCGCGTTCTGGGACGCGCTCTGGCACGATGCCGGCGTCATCGGCCATCGCGGCACCGCGCCTGCCCTCCAGCGGGGCGATGCGATGCGGCCCCCTGGAGCGGATGGCCCGGTCTGGTTTGCCGATGCGACCCTCAACTTCGCCGCCAATCTCCTCCGCCACCGCGGTCCCGAGGTGGCGATCACCGCCTGGGACGAACTGGGGCCATCGGCGTCGCTCAGCCGTGATGCGCTCTACCAGGAGGTGGCCCTGGTGGCGGCCGGGCTGCGGCAACTCGGCGTGAGGCCGGGCGACCGCGTGGCCGGCTGGCTGCCGAACATTCCCGAGAGCGTGATCGGGATGCTCGCCACCGCCGCCATCGGGGCCACATGGACGTCGTGCTCGCCGGATTTCGGCGTCGAGGGCATCCTCGACCGGTTCGGCCAGACCATGCCGGTGGTGCTGCTGGTGGCCGACCGCTACCGGTACGCCGGCAAGGAGCACGACTGCCTCGAGCGCGCCGCGGCCGTGATCGCCCGGTTGCCCAGTGTGCAGCACGTGGTCCGCGTGCCGCACCGCGGTGTGCCGGTGCCGTGGGCGCATCCGCTGCTGGTGGAGTGGGACCGGCTCGGCCGGGACGCGGCGGCGGCAGACCTCGCGCCGGCAGAGCTGCCCTTCGCGCATCCGCTCTACATCCTCTACTCCTCGGGCACGACGGGGCTCCCCAAGTGCCTGGTGCACGGCGCCGGCGGGACGCTGTTGCAGCATCTCAAGGAGCACCTGCTGCACGGCGACCTCGATGCGGGCGACACCCTGTTCTACTTCACCACCTGTGGGTGGATGATGTGGAACTGGCTGGTGAGCGCGCTGGCCACCGGGGCGCGCATCGTGCTCTACGACGGCGCCCCGCTCCCGGCGCACGACCCGGGCATCCTCTGGCGGATGGCGGCAGCGGAGCGGGTCACCGTCTTCGGCACCTCGGCGAAGTACCTGGCGCTGGCGGAGAAGGCGGGGCTGGAGCCCGCGCGGGACCACGAGCTGCGGGCGCTCCGCGCCGTGCTGTCCACCGGCTCCCCGTTGGCGCCGGAATCGTTCGACTGGGTGACCCGCGCCGTCGGCCCGGTGCAGGTCGCGTCCATTTCCGGGGGCACCGACATCGTCTCCTGCTTCGTGCTCGGCAACCCGCTGCAGCGGGTGTACCGCGGCGAAATCCAGGGCCCGGGGCTCGGCATGGCGGTCACGGTCTACGTCGCCGAGGGAGAGGAGGCGCCGGTCGGCACGTTCGGCGAGCTGGTGTGCACCGCGCCGTTTCCCGCGATGCCGGTGGCCTTCTGGGACGACCCCGACGGCCGGCGCTACCACGCCGCGTACTTCGCGCGCTGGCCCGGGGTGTGGCAGCACGGCGACTGGGCGGCGCGCACCGCGCGCGGCGGCTTCGTGATCAGCGGGCGCTCGGACGCGACCCTCAATCCCGGCGGCGTGCGGATCGGGACGGCGGAGATCTACCGCCAGGTGGAGGCGGTGGACGAGGTGGTGGAATCCCTGGTGATCGGCCAGCGGCTGGGCACCGGGGCCGATCGCGACGAGCGGGTGGTGCTCTTCGTCCGCTTGCGGGATGGCGCCCTGCTCGATGAGGCGCTCCGCGAGCGGCTGCGCCGGCGCATCCGCGAAGGGGCCTCGCCCCACCACGTGCCGCGGGTGATCGTGCAGGTGCGCGACCTGCCGCGCACCCGGAGCGGCAAGCTCTCCGAACTGGCGGTGCGCGACGTCGTGGAAGGGCGCGAGGTGAGCAACGCGGGGGCGCTGGCCAATCCCGGGGCGCTCGAGGAGTTCCGCGGGCGCGTGGAACTGGGGTGAAGGGTGAAGCGTGAAACCGATCCGAGCCCCCGCCCCCTTCACGCTTCACCCTTCAGGCCGGGTTAGGTTTCCCGGAGGAGGAAGTGATGCCCCCAGAGACATCCACATCCCCGGAAGGTCTTACCACCACCCGCGCCCCGTTCATCGAGCAGGCGCAGGCGGAGGGTCGGCTCTACATCGAGCAGCCGTACCATCTCTATTCCGACGCCAACCACGACGTCTGGCGCCGGCTCTACGGCCGGATGGGCGAGCGGTGGGAGCGCTACGCCAACCACCGTTTCCTCGAGGGGCTGGCCACGCTGCACCTCGACCCGGACAAGGTGCCGCGCCTCGAGGACGTGAACCGCTTCATGGCCCCGCTGACCGGGTTCCGCGCCAGGGCGGTGAGCGGGTACGTGCCGGCCTACCTCTTCTTCGACTGCCTCCGGCAGCGCGAGTTCCCGACCACGGTGACCATTCGCGACGGCGAGGTGCTCGACTACCTGCCCGAGCCCGACATCTTCCACGACATCGCCGGCCACGTGCCGATGCACACCGACAAGGCGTTCGCGGACACGCTGGTGGCCTTCGGGGAGTGTGCCCGGGCCGCGGCGGAGCGGGTGGCGGCGATGCCCGATGATGACCAGCGGATCGCCCGGCTCACCTCGGTGATCAAGGCGATGGCGCGGTTCTTCTGGTTCACCATCGAGTTCGGCCTGATGCGCGGCCGGCGTCCCGGCGAGGTCAAGGCCTACGGCAGCGGCCTGCTGTCGTCGTACGGGGAGCTGGCGTGGTGCATCGAGTCGCCGGCGGTGCAGCGCTATCCCTTCCAGCTGGAATGGGTGGTGAACCAGTACTTCGAGATCGACCACTACCAGCCGCTGCTCTTCGTGGTCGATTCCTTCGAGCACCTCTTCGCGGAGGTCGGCCGCCTGGTGGAATGGGTCAAGGCCGGCAAGCTCGACAACGTGAGCCCCGGCGAACCGGTCATCGACGCGCGCGACCTGGCCTCGTTCCTCGCCGCCGCCGGTGCATCCCCTGCCGTGGAGGTCCCGTGACCACATCCGTCGCCAGTCGGCCGCTGCCCGAGGTGCACGACGCCTTCCCGATCAACGGCACCGACTACATCGAGTTCTGGGTCGGCAATGCCA
>CAZNOJ010000098.1:0-9704 GCA_964574665.1 uncultured Gemmatimonadaceae bacterium | reverse complement strand
TCCCGCTTAGGCTCAAGCATTACGACTACGTCCTCTCCGTGTGCGCGCCCGCGGACACCGCCGCCATCGCGGCGCTGCGCCGTATTATCGCGCGGCTGGCGGCGCGGTTGGCGGCGCTCACCGACGCCGACAGCGCGGCGCGCACGACGATCCTCGGCGCCACCCCGGCCTATTGGCTCGACTTCAACCGCTACGATCCCGTCGAGGCGATGCGGGCGCGGCGCGAACCCGTGCTGATCCTGCAGGGGGAGCGGGACTACCAGGTCACGCCCGCGATGCTGGCTGCCTACCTGCGGCGGCTCGGCGATCGCCCGGCGACCGTGGTGCGCCAGTTCGCCGGGCTCAACCACCTGTTCATCCGCGGCGAAGGACCACCCCGACCCGCGGAGTACGCGGTGCCGGGGCACGTGGCCGACGAAGTGGTGGAGGCGATCGCGGGGTGGATCAGCCGCTGACCGCGCGGCGCCGGCGTTCCATCGCGACGTGGAGCTGCCCGCACGCCGCATCAATGTCGAGTCCCCGGCTCCGCCGCACCACTGCCTCGACCCCGGCGTCGGCCAGCAGCTGACGGAACTCGCGGATCCGCGCCGGCGAGGATGGTCGCAGCGCCGGGTCGCCCCCCGGGTGCAGGGGCAGCAGGTTGACGTGGGCACCCAGGCGATGCGCCAGCGAGATCAGCGCGCTGGCGTCGGCGTCGCTGTCGTTGCGGCCCGCGATCATCGCGTACTCGAAGGTGATCCGCTTGTCGAACGCGGCGGCGGCCTGGAGCACCTCCCGCAGCGGGTACTTCCGTTCGATCGGCATCAGCCCGTGGCGCTGCCCGGGATGCGGTGAGTGCAGCGAGATCGCCAGCCGGAACTGTTCCGGGCGCGCGGCGAGCTGTCGCATCCCCGGGATGATCCCCACCGTGCTCACCGTGATGTGGCGGGCGCCGATCCCGAATCCGTCCGGGGCGTTGAGGATCGTGAGCGCCACGTCCACCGCGGGCCAGTTGAGCAGCGGCTCGCCCATCCCCATGAACACGATGTTGGTCGGTCGATCGGCCGGGTGCCGCAGCACGACTTCGCGCACCTGGGCGGCGATCTCTCCGGCCGTGAGGTTCCGGCGGAAACCCATGCGGCCAGTCGCGCAGAAGACGCATCCCAGGGCGCAGCCGGCCTGCGACGAGATGCACAGCGTGCGGCGCGAGGCCGTGGGGATCAGCACCGACTCCACCTTCTCCCCGTCGGCGAGCCGCCAGAGGTACTTCCGGGTGCCGTCCCGGGAGGTCTGCACCACTTCGGCCTCGAGCCGGAGCAGCGGCCACTCGGCGTCGAGCGCCTCGCGGAGCGCGGCCGGCAGCTCGGTCGCGTCCGCCCACCGTGCCACCGGGTTGACCCAGAGGCGCCGCACCAACTGGCCGGTGCGATACCCGGGCAGGCCGCGGGCACCGCACCACGCCCCGAGGCGGGTCGCCGCTTCGGCGGGGGCGAGGTCGAGGAGCGACACGGGGGCGCTGGACATCCTCCAAAGTTAGCCGGACGATGGGCGGGGGCGCGGCGCTCCGTGGGCACCCCGGCATTAGCTTTCCGGCTCGCGCGGGTTGGGGCCAACCCGCCAATTTTCAGGCACTTACCCCGGACGTCGATGGCCGAGACCGCGCTCCGCACCCACTATGGTGGATCCCTCACGCGCGCCGACGTGGGCTCCGTGGTCCGGCTCGGGGGCTGGGTGCACCGACGCCGCGACCTCGGCGGGATCGTCTTTCTCGACCTGCGCGACCGCGAAGGCCTGGTGCAGCTCGCCTGTGACCCGGCCTGGACCCCGCCGGACGTGCTGGCCCAGGCCGCCGGGATCGGCGTCGAGTCGGTGCTCCTGGTGGAGGGAACCGTCGAGCTGCGGCGCGAGCCGGCGCGCGACGGCACCATGACCTCGCGCGAAGTCGAGGTGCGGGTGGCCCGCCTCACGGTGGTGGGGCCCGCGGTCACCCCGGCGATTCCGGTGGGCCGCCGGGAAGGCGAGGAGCTCGCCTCCGAGGAGCTGCGCTTGCAGCATCGCGTGCTCGACCTCCGGCGACCCGAGATGCAGGCCTCACTCGCCCTGCGTCACCGCCTCACCCAGCGCGCACGCCACACGCTGTCGGCACTGGGCTTCCTGGAGATCGAGACCCCGATCCTCACGAAGCCCACGCCCGAGGGCGCGCGCGACTACCTGGTGCCCAGCCGGGTGCACCCGGGTGAGTGCTATGCGCTGCCGCAGTCGCCGCAGATCTACAAGCAGTTGCTGATGATGTCGGGCTTCGATCGCTACTTCCAGGTGGCGCGATGCTTCCGCGACGAGGATCTCCGCGCCGATCGCCAGCTCGAGTTCACCCAGATCGACCTCGAGGCCTCGTTCGTGGCCCAGGACGACGTGATCGCCGTGGTCGAGGCGGTGCTCCGCGACCTCTGGGCGGAGGCGGGGCATCCGGTGGAGCGGCCGTTCCGGCGGCTCACCTATCGCGAGGCGATGGAGCGCTGGGGCGTGGACAAGCCCGACCTGCGGTATGGCCTCGAGCTCGAGGATTGGACCCCGCACGTCGGTGGCGATGCGGCGCCGTTCGTGCACGATGCCATCGCGGCCGGGGGCCGACTGCGCGGACTCGTCGCCCCGTCCCTCGCCGCCTTGCCGAGGAAGGCCCTCGACGAACTGACGATGCTCGCCAAGGCGGCAGGTGCCGGCGGCCTCCTCTGGGCGCGTCGCACCGAATCGGGATGGGAAGGGCAGGGTGTCAAGGCGTTCGGCGCCGGGGCCCTCGCGCATCTCCGTGCCGAACCGGGCGACCTGGTGCTCGCCGCCACCGGGGCCGACCGAGTCACCTCCGCCACCCTGCACGCGGTGCGGACCTCCCTCGTGTCGCGACCCGACGTGCAGCCGGTGACGGACCACGCGTTCTGCTGGGTGGTGGACTTTCCGCTCTTCGAGCAGGATGCGGACACGGGCTCGTGGGTGTTCACCCACCATCCCTTCACGGCCCCGCATCCGGAGGACCGGGAGCACCTCGAGAGCGATCCCGCGCGCTGCCGTGCGCTGCACTACGACGCGGTGTACAACGGCAACGAGCTGGGCTCGGGCTCGATCCGGATCACCGATCCGGCGCTCCAGGCGACGGTGTTCCGGTTCCTGGGGATCTCGCCGGAGGCGCAGCGGCAGCGGTTTGGCTTCCTCCTCGACGCGCTGGCGTCGGGGGCGCCACCTCACGGCGGCTTTGCCCTCGGCTTCGACCGCATCGTCATGCTCCTGACCGGCGCGCCCTCGCTGCGCGACGTGATCGCCTTTCCCAAGACCGCGCAGGCCCGCGCCCTCTTCGAGGGGGCGCCGGCGCCGGTCTCCGCCGCCGACCTGGCCGCGTTGCACCTGTCCCGGCTCGCCGCCGAGGAGACCTCCTGATGGCTGACGACGCGCGCACGCAGCTGAGTGCCGAGGGCGCCGACCCGCTGCTGCTCGCCGGCGTGAACGACGCCAACTTCGCGGAACTGCAGCGCGCCCTCGGTGTCCGGGTGTCGCAGCGCGGCGATGCCATCACGCTCACCGGGACGCCCGAGCAGCTGGAGCGCGCCGTGCCGGTGCTGCAGGGATTGATCGACCTGGCCCGGGCCGGCGAACCGATCGTGCCGGAGGACGTCTTCCGCTACGCCAGCGAGGGCTTCTCGCCGGCCGACCTGGGCCCCCCCGGGGACGCCGGCAAGATCGTGTTGCCGGGGCTGCGCAAGGCGATCGTGCCGAAGACGCCCGGCCAGCGCGACTACCTCGCCCAGATCAACGAGTACGACATCGTGGTGGGGATCGGGCCGGCGGGCACCGGGAAGACGTACCTGGCCGTGGCCAAGGCGGTGGAAGCCCTCGCGCGCAAGCGCGTCAAGCGGATCGTGCTCGCCCGGCCGGCCGTGGAAGCCGGCGAGTCGCTGGGTTTCCTGCCGGGCGACCTGCAGCAGAAGGTGGATCCCTACCTGCGGCCCCTGTACGATGCGCTGGAGGACATGATGCCGGTCGAGCGCGTGCAGCGGGCGCTCGAGAGCCGGGTGATCGAGATCGCGCCGCTCGCCTACATGCGCGGGCGGACGCTTGCGGACGCGTTCATCATCCTGGACGAGGCGCAGAACGCCACCGGCGCCCAGATGAAGATGTTCCTCACCCGGCTGGGCGTGAACAGCAAGGTGGTGGTGACCGGCGACAAGACCCAGGTGGACCTGCCGCGGCGCGAGGAGTCGGGCCTGATCCAGATCGAGCGGATCCTTCCCGGCGTCGAGGGGATCGGCTTCCACTACCTGAGCGAGGCGGACGTGGTGCGCCACCGGCTGGTCAAGGACATCATCCGCGCGTACGCGGAGGACCAGGCCGGGTGAAGGCGGGGACGCCGGTCGTGGTCGGGGGTCGGCCCCCGTTGCCCGCGGCCACCATCCGCCGCGCGGTCGCGAGGGTGCTGGCCGGGGAGCGTGCCAAAGCCGCCGTGTCGGTGACCTTTCTCGGGCCCGAACGGATGCGCGCCCTCAATCGCGAGTATCTCGGCCACGACGTGCCCACCGACGTGCTCTCGTTCGCGCTGCCCCAACCGGATGGCTCCCTGGCGGGCGACGTCTACATCTGCCGTGCCGTGGCGGCGCGCCAGGCGGCGGCCCACGGCGTGACGCTGCGCGAGGAGCTGCTCCGGCTGGTGGTGCACGGCACCCTGCACGTGCTCGGACACGACCATCCCGAGGGCGCGGGCCGGGAGCGGTCCGCCATGTGGCGCGCCCAGGAACGCTACCTCCGGTCGCTGCGATGATCGCCTTCGTGCAGGGCTGGCTCCCGGAGATCTCCGGCCTGGTCATGATCTGGGCGGCCCTGATCGCGCTCGCGGGCGAGGAGGGCGGGGAAGTGCGCAGTGCGGTGGTGCAGCGCATGCCGCCCGTCGGCCTGCCACCCGAGCGCACGCTGCACGTGATGCACCTGGCCACGCTCACCCTGGCCGCCGCGCTCGCGGGTGCGGGCACCGGCTGGTGGGCCTTCACGCCGGTGATCGGCCTCGTTCGCGTGCTGCTCGTGACGCTGCTGGTCTGGTCGGTAGGCGACCTGGTCCCCCGCCTGCTCGCGGTGCTGGCCCCCGAGCTGGTGCCCCATGCCCGCAAGGTGGCGCTCGGCGCCGCGCCGCTCTACGCGCCGCTGCTCTGGATGGTGCAACGCTTCGATCCCCCGCTCGCACCGGCCGCGGCGACCACCGCCGAGCGGGCGGCCTCGTCGCACGAGATGGTGCGGGGGATCTTCTCGCTCAAGGCCATGACGGTCTCCGAAGTGATGACCCCGCGCATCGACATCGTGGCCGTGCCCGTGCAGGCGAGCGAGGCCGAGGTGGTCCACACGCTTCGCCACAGCGAGCACGCCCGCCTGCTGGTGGACGACGGCGGACCGGACTCCGTGGTCGGCGTGATCTACGCCAAGGACGTGTTGCCCCGCGTCACGGCTGCCGTCCGCGACCTGCCGGGCTGGCAGTCGCTGATCCGGCCCGCCGCCTTCGTGCCGGAGGCGAAGACGCTCGACCGCCAGTTGCGCGACTTCCAGCGCGGACCCGGCCACATCGCGGTGGTGGTGGATGAATACGGGGGGACGGCGGGGCTGATCACCCTGGAGGACATCCTGGAGCAGATCGTCGGCGAGATCCAGGACGAATACGACGTGGACGAAGTGCAGCCGGTCACCGAGCACGAGGACGGCCACTTCACCGTGCAGGGCGGGGTGCCGCTGGTGGACCTCGAGCAGGAACTGCAGCGCGACTTCGAGCGGGAGGACGTGGACACCGTGGGTGGCCTGGTCCTGGCCGAGTTGGGCCGCGTGCCGCGCACCGGCGAGTCGTTCGAGCTGGCGGGGTGGCGGTTCGTCGTCGAGCTGGTGATCCGGCGCCGGGTGCGGCGCGTCTCGGTGTGGCCCGTGACCACCGCCGCGACCCTGCCGTCCGGGGAGGCGCGATGACGGCCGCCCTCCTCCTCGTGGGGTTGCTGCTCGCCGCGACGGGTGCCGCGGGCGCCGCCGCGCTGGTCACCACAGCCCGCTCCGACCTGGCCGAGGCCGTCTCGCGACGGCTGCGCGGCGCCGAGGAGTCCTTCGCGTGGCTCGCGGAGACCGAACGGCTGGTCGTGGTGGCGATGTCCGTGACCGCGCTCGGACTGGTCCTCGTGGGGGTGGTGACACCGGGCATCTTCGAGCGCCTCACGGTGGTGGAGCTCGCCGCGCTCCTGCTGGTGGTGATCGTGCCCGCGGCGCTGGGCGTCGGGTACCTGTTGCCGCGCTGGCTCACCCGCACCCGTGCCGCGCGGGTCGTGACCCTGGTGCGTCCCCCGCTCGCCGCGGTGCACGGCCTGCTGCAGTTCGTCCTCCCCGGCGGCAACCCGCCCGTGAGCGAGGGGGTCGAAGCCCTGGCACGCGAGGGCAGCGCGTCCGGGCTCCGCACCGGCGACGAACTGGCGATGGTGGGCGGCGTGATGACCTTCGCCGAGCGCCCGATCCGCCACGTGATGACACCCCGCACCGAGGTGATCGGGGTGGCGATGGATTCGCCGCGCGAGCTGGTGCTGCGGGTCTTCGCGGAGAGCGGCTACACCAGGCTGCCGGTCTATCGGGACTCCCTCGACGAGATCACGGGGATGGTCCACGCCTTCGACCTCTTCAAGCTGGGCGAGGACGAGCCGCTGCCGCTCCGGCCGGTGGTCCACGCCCCCGAGTCGCGCAGTGCCGCGGACCTGCTGGTGGACATGCAGCGCGAGCGCCGGCACTTCGCCGTGGTGCTCGACGAGTTCGGCGGAACCGCCGGGATCGTGACGCTGGAAAACCTGCTCGAGGCGCTGGTGGGCGAGATCACCGACGAGGACGACGCCGAGATCCCGCCGGCCCCGGCGCTCGCCGAGCTGCTCGAGCTCGACGGCACCGCGCCGGCCGAGCAGGTGGCCGACCACTTCGGCGTCACGCTCCCCGAAGTGGGTGCCACCACCTTCGCCGGCCTGCTCGTGGAGCGCCTGGGCCGGATCCCGCAGGTGGGCGAGCGCTTCCGCGTTGCGGGGCTCGACGTGGACGTGGTGGCCGCGACGCCGTCCCGCGTGGAGCGACTGGTGGTGCGGCCGCGCACGCCGGCCCCGGTGCCGCTTGATCGGGAGCGCGCGTGACGCCAGCGCGCGAAGCCCGACTCGAGGAGCTGGTGGCGCTGGTCCGGGAGGGCCACATCCCGGCCTTCGTGGAGCGCGCCTGGGAACTCGAGCCCGCCGACCTCGCCGACGTCCTCGCCGCGCTCGATGACGCGGAACGGGTGCGCGCCGTCAAGGCGCTCCCCGCCGAGCTGTCGTCGCAGGCGCTGGTCGAGCTTCCCGAGCACGAGCACGCCGAGGAAACCCTGGCCGCGCTCGATCCGGGCCACGCGGCCGAGATCGTCGGCGAGCTCGAGGATGACGACGCCGCCGACCTGCTCGGCGAACTCGAGCCGGAGCAGCAGCAGCGCATCCTGGCCGAGGTGGAGGATCGCGGCGAGGTCGAGCGATTGCTCCGCTACGACGAGGAGTCGGCCGGCGGGGTGATGACCACCCACGTCGTGACGGTGACGGACACCGACACGGTCGGCCTCGCGCTCGAGGCGATCCGGCGGCAGGCCGAGGACGCCGACGACGTCACCGAGATCTTCGTGGTGGACCACGCCCGCCGCCTGGTGGGCACCCTCCCGTTCAAGCAGCTGGTGCTGTCGCCCCCGGCCCGCCAGGTGCGCGAGGTGATGGACTCGGCCGACGTGCGCGTGGCACCCGACGTGGACCAGGAGGAGGTGGCGCGGCAGATGGCCCGCTACAACGTGCCGAGCGTGCCGGTGGTGGATGCCGCGGGTCGGCTGCTGGGGCGCGTGACCTACGACGACGTGATTGACGTGACCGAGGCCGAGGCCACCGAGGACCTGCTCCGCTTCGGTGGCGTCTCGCCCGACGAGGGACTCGGCGCCACCTGGTCGAGCGCGGTGCGCTCCCGGTTGCCATGGCTGTATGTCAACCTGCTCACCGCCTTCCTCGCCGCAGCCGTGGTCTACTTCTTCAAGGGATCCATCGAGCGCCTGGCGGTGCTCGCGGTCTGGATGCCGATCATCGCCGGGATGGGCGGCAACGCCGGCACCCAGGCGCTGGCGGTCACGGTGCGGCGACTCTCGCTGGGGCAGGGACCCGCCACCCGCCTGCGCGAGATCATCAACAAGGAACTGCTGGTCGGGCTGGTCAACGGGGCGGCGATCGGCGTGGTGATCGCGCTGGTGGCGGTGCTGCTGGGCGAGCCGTGGCGCCTCGGGCTGGTGGTCTTCCTCGCGATGTCGCTCAACCTGTTCGTGGCCGGGTTCGCCGGCTCGTTCGTCCCGGTGGCGCTGGAGCGGCTCGGCGCCGATCCGGCGGTGGCGAGTTCGGTGTTCGTCACCGCGCTCACGGACGTGTGCGGGTTCGGGCTGCTGCTCGGGCTCGCCACCGTGGTGCTGCTCTAGCCGGTCGCCTGGTACCCAGATGGATCACGGAGCGTCCGGTGTCACCCCTGCCACCTGGGAGCAGGATGCCCTTCCGGTTCGATGACGCCCTCCCCGTCCTCCGGCGCACGCCTGGGACGCTGCGGGCCCTGCTCGACGGCCTGCCGGACGCCTGGACCTCCGCCACCGAGGGACCCGGGACGTGGAGCCCCTTCGACGTGCTGGGCCACATGATCCACGGCGAGCGCACCGACTGGGTGCCGCGGGTGGAGCACCTCCTGCGCCACGGCGAGGCGGTGCCGTTCCCCCCGTTCGATCGCGAGGCGATGCTCGCCTCCTCACAGGGCCTCACCATGGCACAGCTGCTGTCGGCCTTCGAACGGGCGCGAACCGACTCGCTCGAGCGGCTCGCGGCGCTCGGCCTCGGTGGTGCCGACCTGGGTCGCACCGGGCGGCACCCGGAGTTCGGCGTCGTGACGCTGGGACAGCACCTGGCCACCTGGGTGGCGCACGACCTGGGGCACATCGCCCAGGTGGTGCGGACGATGGCCGGGCGCTACGCCGACGCCGTCGGTCCCTGGCGCGCCTACCTCTCGATCGTGCGGGAGCGACGCTGATGCCGGTGCAGCGGATCGTGGTGCGTGCCAAGCCCAACGCCCGTCGGCAAGCGTTCACGCTGCAGGACGACGGCACCTGGCTCGCCGAGCTTCGGTCGGCGCCGGTGGACGGCAAGGCCAACGCCGAGCTGATCGCGCTGGTGGCGGAGCACTTCGGCTGCCCGAAGCGGAACGTGGTGATCCGCCGCGGGGCCGGCAGCCGCCACAAGGAGCTGGAGGTGGAGCTGTCACCATGACGGCGGAGGGTCTCCCGGGTTCGTGCTGGATGGGGGCGATGCCGACGGGGGCGGCGATGCTGGCGGCGGGGATGGCGGCGGAGGCGGCGGGGGCGGCGACTGAAGGGCCCGATCTCCAATCCGCGATTAGCTTTAGGCATGAGCGCCGACCCCCTGCTCGACGACCTGCTGGCCGGCGAGATTCCCGCCGTCGCCCGGGCCGTCTCGGTCGTGGAGAACGGCCGCGAGGGATTCGAGCGCCTCCTCACCGCGATCCATCCCCGCCTCGGCCGCGCCCGGCGCATCGGCATCACCGGGCCGCCGGGAGCCGGCAAGTCCACCATCACCGCGCAGCTGGTCAAGGCCTGGCGCGAGGCCGGCCTCAAGGTGGCGGTGGTGGCGGTG
>CAZNOJ010000097.1:0-9759 GCA_964574665.1 uncultured Gemmatimonadaceae bacterium | reverse complement strand
GGCTACCGCAAGGCGCTCCGCCTGATGCAGCTCGCCGCGCGGTTCGAGGTGCCGATCATCACCCTGATCGACACGCCGGGCGCCTACCCCGGACTCGGCGCCGAGGAGCGCGGGCAGTCCGAGGCGCTGGCGCGCAACATCCTCGAGATGTCGGCCCTCCCCACCCCGATCATCTCGGTGGTGATCGGCGAGGGCGGCTCCGGCGGCGCCCTCGCGCTGGGCGTGGCCGACCGGATCCTGATGTTCGAGAACTCGGTCTATTCCGTCATCAGCCCCGAGGGGTGCGCGGCGATCCTCTGGAAGGACGCCACCCAGCGCGAGCGCGCCGCGGAGGCCCTCAAGCTCACCGCCGACGACCTCGTCCGTCTCGGGCTGGTGGACGAGGTGATCGCCGAGCCGATGGGCGGCGCGCATTTCAACCCGGAGGCCGCGGGCGAGGCGCTGCGCGATGCCCTCGTCAAGCACGTGCGCGACCTCGGCCGCCTCCGTGGCGACCGCCTCATCAAGAAGCGGCACGACAAGTTCGCCGCGATGGGCGCCTTCACGGACGCCTGATGCCCCAGACCATCGAAGTCCGCTTCAAGGGCAACCGGCGCGCCTTTTTCGCCTGGCCGCACGACGCCGACCCGCCCCGGCAGGGCCACGCCGTGGTGGTGGAGGCCGAGCGCGGCGTGGACCTGGGCCACGTGCAGAGCGCCGGCCCGGTGGCGGACAAGAAGTGCGGTGGCTGCGACGGCTGCGGGCCGGCACCCGCGGGGGCGGCCCCGGCACCCTACCCGACGGTGGTGCGCCAGGCCGCGCCCGCCGACTTGGAGCAGCACCGGGCACTCCGGCTCGACGAGGACCGGATCCGCCGCGAGGTGGCGAACCGCGTGGTCGAACTCGGCCTCGAGATGCGCATCTCCGACGCCGAGTGGCAGTGGGACCGCCACCGGCTGACCATCTACTTCACCGCCGAGCGACGGGTGGACTTCCGCGCGCTGGTGCGCGAGCTCGCCTCCCGGTACCGGACCCGCATTGACCTCCGCCAGATCGGCGTGCGCGACGAGGCCGCCCGGCTCGGTGGCGTGGGCCGCTGCGGGCGCGAGTTCTGCTGCAGCACCTGGCTCACCGAAACGGGCCCCGTCAACCTCGGGCTCGCCAAGGACCAGCACCTCTCGCTCAACCCGGCGCAGATCTCCGGCGGCTGCGGACGCCTGCTCTGCTGCCTCAAGTACGAGCACGAGTTCTACCTGGCGTCGCGCAAGCGATTCCCCAAGGAGGGACGCACGGTGGAAACGCTGGTCGGCCCGGAAATGGTGGTGGCCGTGGACATCTTCGGCGAGCGGGTCTTCCTCCGGAGCGAGGAACACGGCCCCCGCACCGTGCCGCTGGTGGCCCTGCGCGCCGAGCTCGACGCGGTGGCCGCGCGGAGCGCCTGCGCGTGAGCCGACCCTACTACCTCACCACCGCGATTGACTACGCCAACGGCGACCCGCACCTGGGTCACGCCCTCGAGAAGGTCGGCGCCGACGTCATCGCCCGCTGGCAGCGCCTCTCCGGCGAGCCGGTGCACTTCCTGATGGGGATGGACGAGCACGGCCAGAAGGTGCTCCAGTCGGCAGAGGCCGCGGGACGCGACCCTGCCGCATGGACTGACGAGATCTCCGCGCGGTTCGAGGGGACCTGGCGCCGGCTGCACTGCTCGCACGACGACTGGATGCGCACCACCCAGCCGCGCCACGCCCGTGGCGTCACGGCCCTCCTCGAGCGCATTCGCGAACGGCACCCCGACCAGCTCTACGCCGGGGAGTACGAGGGGCTGTACTGCGTGGGATGCGAGGAGTTCAAGCAGGACTCGCAGATCGTGGATGGCCGGTGCGTGGAGCACCCGTCGCGCGAGCTGGTGCGCACCCGCGAGCAGAACACCTTCTTCCGCCTCACGGCGTGGCAGGACACGCTCCTCGACGCGATCGGCAACGGCACCTTCCGCGTGGAGCCCGCCATCCGGCGCAACGAGATCCTGGCCGTGCTGAAGGGCGGGCTGCAGGACATCTCGGTGTCGCGCTCGCGGCTGGCGTGGGGGATCCCGTTCCCGGGCACCGACGACGAGACGGTGTACGTCTGGTTCGATGCGCTGATCAACTACCTGAGTGCCACCGGCTTCCCGGATCCCGGCTACGACCGGCTCTGGCCGGCCGACCTGCACGTGATCGGCAAGGGGATCACCCGGTTCCACTGCATCATCTGGCCCGCGATGCTGCTGGCGGCCGGCCTCCCCCTGCCCCGCATGGTATGGGCCCACGGCTACGTGCAGTGGGGTGGCGCCAAGGTGAGCAAGAGCGAGGGGACGGCGGTGTCGCTCGACGAGGCGATCGCGCGGCACGGGCCCGACCCGCTCCGCTGGTTCCTGATGCGTGAGGTGGGATTCGAGGCCGACGGCGACTTCACCTTCGAGCGCTTCGACGCGGTGTACGAAAGCGAGCTCGCCAACGGGCTCGGCAACCTCGCGTCACGCGTGCTGGCGATGATCGAGAAGTACCGCGAGGGGGTGGTGCCGGCGGCCGGGCTCACCGACGCCGACCGCGAGGCGGCCACCATCGCCGCCGGCTATGTGACCGCGATGGCGCGCCTCGACCTGAGGGGGGGAGCCCAGGCGGTGCTCCGGTTGGTGGAGCATGCCAATGCCACCATCCACACCCGCGCGCCGTGGACCCTGGCCAAGGACCCGGCCCGGCACGACGAGCTCGACGAGGTACTCGCCTTCGGGGCCCGCACCCTGCTCCGGCTGGCGCTGATGGCGGAGCCCTTCATGCCGGACAAGGCGCGCGCGCTGTGGGACGCCCTCGGCCGTGACGAACCGATTGACGGCGGGTGGCTGCACGCCGAACAGCCGGACGTGGCGGGCCGGGTGGTGCGGAAGCCGGAGAATCTCTTTCCCAAGGGATGACAGAGAACAGAGGGTGGAGAACAGAGGGTGGAGCACAGAGGGTGGAGAACAGAGGGTGGAGAACAGAGAGATTGAATCACCTCCGTTCTCCACCCTCGACTCTCCACTCTCCTAGAACTGCACCCTCGGCACCTGCTCGGCGCCCTCGCTCGCCTGGAAGTACTCCCGCGGCTTGCCCAGCCCGAACAGCTTGGCGGTCAGGTTGGTGGGAAACCGCCGGATCATCGCGTTGAACTGCTCGACGGACGTGTTGTAGTCGTTCCGGGCCACGGCAATCCGGTTCTCGGTCCCCTCGAGCTGGTCCTGCAGCATGGTGAAGTTGGTGCTGCTCTTGAGGTCGGGATACGCCTCCACCACCGCCAGCAGCCGCGCCAGCGGCGCCGCCATCGCGGCGTTGGCCTCGGCCATGTCCTGCAGCGATCCGCTGGAGGCCGCGCCGGACAGGCGGGCCCGCGCCTCGGCGACCCCGATGAAGATGGTGCTCTCCTGGGCGGCGACGCCCTTGACCGTCTGCACCAGGTTCTCGATCAGGTCGGCTCGTCGCTGCAGCTGCGTCTGGATCTGGGCCTGGGAGGAGTTGACCTGCTCGTCGAGCTCCTGGAGCCGGTTGTAGCCGCAACCCGTGGTGAGGATCGGCACGAGCACGGCGAGGTACCGCAGGGTGGAACGCATCAGGCAGCTCCGCGTGATGGTGAGTCGATCAGGTCCACGAGGTGGCGCACCGCTTCAAGGTATTCGGCAAAGAGCTCCGGCGGGCAACCCCACTCCCGGTCGCGGCGGTGGGCCACCACCTGCTGCACCGCGTGGGCCCCCCGGCCCAGGCGATCGGCCAGGGCGGTCACGGTGGCCTCCGCGGTGCGCCCCGGATCCCGGTCCCAGAGCACCGCGGTGGCGCGGAGCAGCACCAGCAGCTCCGACGCGGAGGCACTGGCGAATCCCCCGAGCACGGGCGGCGCATCGCGAAAGCGGACGAAGCCCTGGCGGAGCCGGACCAGCTTGCCCCGCAACTCGGTCTCCAGCGCCCAGCGCAACTCGTCGGGCTCCACCCACAACCCCGTCACCGGATCCTCGCCCAGCAGGAGGCGGTGGGCCAGCTGCATGTCGGTCACCTCGATCGGGAAGACATCGGTGGCCCGCTGCCATTCGGCGCGCCCCATGAGCAGCGGCGGCGTGAACCCCTGCTCGTGCCAGCGGCGCACCGCGGCGGTGAGCGCGCCGAGGGCCGCCGGTGAGGGATCGTCCACCACCAGCAACAGGTTGACGTCGGACCGGTGGGCGTCCCAGTCGCCCCGGGCAGCCGACCCGTACAGCACGGCCGACACCCCCGTCGCGGCGCTGCCGCCGAGATCCTCGATCAATCGCTCGATGCCCCGCTCGAGGGCCCCGTGATCTGCCATCAGAAGCTCCTCCCGGCGCCGCCGCCGGAGAATCCGCCGCCACCGCCGAAGCCACCGAAGCCACCCCCGCCACCGAACCCGCCACCCCCGAAGCCGCCCCCGAAGCCGCCGCCCAGTCCGCCCCCGAATCCCCCGAATCCCCCGCCCCACCAGTCACCGCCGCGGCGACGACGCCGCGTCGCCAGCGGCCCCGTGGCGCTGCGGCTCGACGCGGCCTCCATGGCAATCAGCGCCAGCACCACGAGGACGATCACCACGAGGATGAGGGCGATCGGCGGGCCGCGCTTCCGTTCCACCAGGAGCGACGGATCGGTGGCGCCGAGTTCGCGCGCCACGAGGTCGGTGAGCAGGGTGGTGCCGAGGTCGAGGGCCGCGTCGTAGTCGGCGTCGCGGAGGGCCGGCAGCATCGCGTCGGCGATCCGGCCGGCCATCGCGTCGGTGAGGAAGCCCTCGGTGCCTTGCCCCGAGGCGATCTGGATCGCCCCCGCGCGCTCCTCGGTGCGCGGCACCAGGAGCACCACGACTCCGGCGTTCCGACGGCGATCCCCGATCGGATAGGCGCCGCCCACTCCCCAGGCGCGGCCGATCTCCAGCGCCACATCAGCGGCCGCCCGGTCGCCGATCGAGGAGAGGGTCACCACGGCGATCTCGCCGCCCGTGGAGTCCCGAAGTCGGGTGAGCCGGTCGTCGATGCGGGAGAGCACGGCGGGAGACAGGATCCCCGCGGCGTCGGTGACCGGGCCGGTGGGGCGCTGGGGAAAGCCCTGCGCCACGGCGGGAAGCGGCGCCGCCGCCAGTTGGAGCGCCAGCAGCGATCGGATAGCTTTGGTGCTCACGTCCAGGGCGATCCCGCTCGGGATGACGTCGTGGTCACGCTGGAAAGATACCCGATCCCGGGAGCCGTGGTGGTGCGCCTGCTGGCGGTGTCCGTCCTCCTTGCCCTCCCTGCCGCCGCCTCGGCGCAGGAGCTCTCCGCACGCACCAAGGGTCGCGCCGACGCGCCGGTGACCGTGTACGAGATGAGCGACTTCCAGTGCCCCTTCTGCCGGCGGTTCTGGATGGAGACCTTCCCGGTCATCGAGCGGGAGTACATCAACACCGGCAAGGTGCGCTGGATCTTCATCAACTTCCCCATCGCGCAGATCCATCCGAACGCGGTGCCGGCGGCGGAGTTCGCGATGTGTGCCGCCAAGCAGGGGAAGTTCTGGCCCGCCCACGACCGGATCTACGAGACCCAGCCGGAGTGGGCCCCGCTCCCGGACGCCGGCCCCTTCTTCGCCGCCATGATCGGTCCCCTCGGGCTCAACCGCACCCAGATGCTCGGCTGCCTCGAGCGGAGCGAGACGCTCCCCCTGATCCGGAGCGACGCCCAGGGGTCGGTGCGCTCCGGGGCCGGCAGCACGCCGTCGTTCTACATCGAGGGCGGGATGATGGCAGGGGCGCAGCCCACCGCGGTGTTCCGGCGGGTGCTCGACAGCGTGGTGGCGGTGAAGCGATCCAACTGATACGAGGGACGAGAGACGAAATGGTACGCGTCCCGAGCGAAGTGAGGGACCTCTGCCCCGCCCACGGGAAAGAGGTCCCTCGCCTTGCTCGGGACGAGACCGCCCCACCTTCGCGCCCAGATCGCGCATCTCGCATCTCGCATCTCGTCAGAGCACCGTCACGTACACATCGTACAGCGCGTGCGTCCACGCGGTGATGCCGAGGCCGCGGGTCAGGTAGAGCGCCGAGAACACCAGGCCGGCGAGGAAGCGGAAGGTGAAGGAGCCGAGCTGCCACGGATCGCCGTAGGCGCCGACGTAGTGGAAGGCGGAGAAGATCAGGGCGCCGGCCACGCAGGCCGCGACCCCCGCGGTGCGCGGGGTCCACGCCAGAAGGCGCCGGAACGCCCAGGCGAGCCCGCCCACCAGCAGCACGCGGAAGAGGAGTTCCTCGTAGATCCCGGCGCCGAGGGAGAGCATCAACTGGGTGCCGACGGGGAAGTCGGCCATCTGCCCGATGGCGAGCCGCTCGAGCAGCGCCTGGGTGGCGCGCCCCACCACCAGTCCCACCAGCAGGGCCAGCACGGCCGACTCGGCGAGCATCGCCCCGAAGACCCGGGGCACCACCGTCTTGCCGGGTTGCCGCCAGTCGCGCACCACCAGCACGGCTCCCACGCCAATCAGGAGCAGGTTGAACACCAGCAGACCCCGGCCGCCGCCCAGCCACACGAAGAGCCACTTGAGGAGCACGTCGGCACCGTTGCGGACACCGCTGGCCGGGGCCACGACCAGCGCGGCCGCCTCATACGCCACCAGCAGCGCCAGGGCAAGCAGCAGCGAGTAGCGCGGCGCCCTGGAGGCGGCCAGGTAGTCACGAAGGGTCATCTCCGCAAAGCTACATCGACCGCCCTGCGGCACCGCCGCACGTTGCGCCGCTGGAACGACCCGTCCATCGTTCCCGCGTGCTGAGCACGCTCGCCTATCGCGCGGTGGTGGCCGCCGCGGTGCCCCTCGCGCCGCTCTGGCTGCGTGAGCCGGCCCGGCGGCGCGGTCACGAAGGGCGCCGCGGCGCCGCCAAGGCGCTGGTGGACTGGGCCCGAACCCATCGTGACCCATCGCGCCCGCTGGCGTGGTTCCACGCCGCGTCGGTGGGCGAGGGCTTGCAGGCCCGCGCGGTGCTCCGCGAGTTTCGCCGCCTCCGCCCCGAGGCCCAGGCGATCGTCACCCGCTTCTCCGCCTCCGCCGATCGTCTCGGCGACGCCCCCGAAGCCGACTTCAGCAGCTACCTCCCCTACGACCGCCGCAGGGAACTGTCGCGCGTGCTCGAGGCACTCGATCCGGCGCTCCTGGTGTTCGCCAAGGTGGATGTCTGGCCCGAACTCACCACGCTGGCGGCGGCACGCGGCACGCGGGTGGCGCTGGTCGCGGCCACGGTCGATCCTGGGAGCGCGCGACTCGGCCGCCTCGGCCGATGGGTGGCCGAGCGCGGCTATCGTGCCCTGGATGTCGCCGCCGCGATCAGCGACGCCGACGCCGCGCGACTCGAGCGGCTGGGCACCCCGCGCGACCGGATCGTGGTAACCGGCGACCCGCGCGTGGACGTGGTGCTCGATGCGGTGTCACGACGCGCGCCTGTCGCGCCCGATGCGCGACTCCTCGTGGCGGGAAGCACATGGCCGCAGGATGAGGCGGTGCTCCTCGACGCCATCGTTCGCGTGCGCGAGCGCCATCCCCAGGCAAAGCTGATCCTGGCACCTCACGAGCCAACTCCGCAGCACCTCGCGGCGCTCAATGCCGGGATCCGACGACGCGCTCTCACGGCGACACGGTGGAGCCCCGACGGAAGCGACGCCCCCGTGCGAGTGGTGGACACGATGGGCGTGCTGGCCGGGTTGTATGCGTCGGGCGCGATGGCCTATGTCGGCGGGGGGTTCGGCGCGCGCGGGATTCATTCCGTGCTCGAACCCGCCGGATGGGGCCGCCCGGTGGTCATCGGACCGAATGATCGCGGGGTGCGCGATGCGGCATTGCTCGCCGCAACAGGAGGACTCGTGCGCCTGCCGGTGGACGATCCCGTCTCGGCGCTGGCGGCGCGATGGAGCGCGTGGCTCGACGATCCGGAGGCGGCCCGCCGCGACGGCGCGGCGGCCCGGGCCGCCCTGGAGCCGGATCGCGGCGCGGCGGCCCGGAGCGCAGCACTGGTGAGCGGATTGTCGTGAGGAAGGGCGGGCCTGGCGGCCAGCCGGCTCTTGCTGCTGGCCGTTCGCCGTTCGCCCTACCGCCCCAGCGACATCCCGATGCCCAGGGAGAGGATCCCCGGATCGCCGTCGGTGAAGAGGCGGTCGTAGGCGGCGCGAAAGATGAGGCCGTTCAGCATGCCCACTTCGATCCCGCCACTGATGCCGAGTTCGGTGGCACTCGCCTCCGAATTCTCGAAGGACGTGGTGGCGTAGTCGAAGCGGGGTGCGATCCAGGGGCGGATCGCCACCCCCGGAATCGGGATGGTGGCCGCCAGGCCGAGCGAGACGGGGACGTGCGTGCTGGTGACCACGCCCTGGCTCCACTGCGCGGCGCCGGCTTGCAGCGTCACGCGGAAGGGCACCAACGGGCCGCCGAAGAGCCGGATGGCGGCGGCCACGCCGGGTGACCAGACGGTGTTGTCGTTGACCTTCCCGACCGAGATGCCCGCGGTGAGCCCGATGAAGCCGAGGCCGGCGTTGGCCGACGCACCGAGCGTGGTGCCACCGCCGGCCGCGTCATTGGCGAAGCCGGCGTCGAGCGCGGCGCCGGCCCCGATCCCGAATCCGCTGTTGTAGACCGGCATGCCGCGCATCTGGGCCGGCGCCGTCGCGGGAAGCACCGCGAGGGCGAGCGCGGCAGCAAGTCCCCGCGCTAGCGCAGCCACGCGACGGTGAAGGCGATGCCGTCCTGGTCGCCGATCGCGGCGGAGAACCGGACATCGAGACGGGGCGTCACCCGGGCATCGAGGCCGAACCCGAGGGAGAACTGCAGGTCGTCGGCGTCGCCGAACGTGGGCGTGAGCACCGGATGGAGATATGGCACCAGCGAGACCTGCGACCCCTCGACCAGGATCCGGCGACCCATCGAGAACCCGACCGGGATGTGCCCCACGGTGAACCCGTCACCCGAGGCAAAGCCGAGGCCGAGGGTGAAGGAGCCGTCGAGGGGGAAGTCGTCGTTGTGATCGAGCAGGCGCATGCGGTAGTCGCCGCCCACGAGGAGCGCCGTGCTCCGGCCGCGGTCGCTCAGGCCGGCGCGGAGCCCCACGTCGGACCGGGTGGAGAGCCCGGTGCGCCACGACCCCTCCAGGGCGAAGCCGCTCCCGGGGTCGGACAGCGACAGCCCGAGCTCGCTGGTGGCGAAGGCGCGGTAGGGTGCGGCGTAGACGGGCGTCCCGGTGCTCTGGGCGGCCAGGGGGGCGGCCGTCAGGGCCGCGGCGAGGGCGATAAGGGCCGGTCGGTTCACTCGGTGACTCCCTGCACGGATTCGGCAAGAACGCGGACCCTGTTCTTGACGACTTGCAGGAAGCCACCTTGCACACGGAAGCGCCGGGCCGCGGACCCGGTGCGGATCACCAGCTCGCCCCGGCCGAGGGTGGTCATCAGCGGCGCGTGGTTGGGGAGGATGCCGATCTCGCCGTCGTGGGCCGGCGCCACCACGGCGTCGGCCTCGCCGTCGAACACGGCCGCCTCGGGGGAGATGACGGTGACCCGCATCAGCCCTGCAGCTCGCGGGCGCGGGCGATCACGTCGTCGATGCCACCCTGCATGTAGAACGCCTGCTCGGGGAGGTGGTCGAACTCGCCGGACAGCACCCGCTCGAACGAGGTGATGGTGTCCTCGAGCTTGACGTACTTCCCGGCGAAGCCGGTGAACTGCTCGGCCACGTGGAACGGCTGCGACAGGAAGCGCTGCAGGCGCCGGGCCCG
>CAZNOJ010000096.1:5296-10021 GCA_964574665.1 uncultured Gemmatimonadaceae bacterium | reverse complement strand
AGATGCGCAGGCGACCCTGTCGGTGCGCGACGAAGGGGTGGGCATTCCCGCGGAGGCATTGCCGCACATCTTCGAGCCGTTCTACACCACCAAGCCGGAGGGGATGGGGACCGGGCTCGGACTGGCGACGGTGTACGGCATCGTCGAGCAGGCAGAGGGCCGGATCGACATCGACAGCGAGGTGGGGCGAGGCACCACGGTGCGCATCATCCTGCCGCGTGCGGCCGCGCCCACGACCGAGGGTGAGGTGGTGGCCCAGCCGGAGCCGCTGCCGCGCGGCACCGAGACGCTGCTGGTGGTGGACGACGAGCCCCAGATCCGCGAGCTCTGCAGTCGGCTGCTGGCTCGGCTGGGCTACACCGTGCTGGCCGAGCGCGACGGGCGAACCGCGCTGGCCCGGCTCGAGGCCGAACCGGGGATCGCCCTGGTCGTGACCGACATGGTGATGCCGGGGATGGGCGGTTGGGAACTGGTCAACGTGCTGCTCGATCGGCAGCCTCGCGTGCGGGTGCTGCTGATGTCGGGCTACAGTGCGGAGCTGGTGGCGTCGGTGCGCGACGACGTGCCCTTCCTGCCGAAGCCGTTCACCGCGCGGGAGCTGGCCGAGGCGGTGCGCGGGGCGCTCGACGCCTGATCAGTCGCGGCGGTCGAGCGACTCGGCGATCGCCGCGACCTGCTGCGCGTCGCGCGCCTTCTCCGCCAGGGCCGTGAGACGACCGGGCGCGCCACCGCTGCCGACCAGCGCAAGGTCGAGCGCGGCGCGCCACACCGGCGGAATGTTGATGAGCAGCACGCCGTCCGGATGCTCGTCGAACATTGGCCGCAGCACCGCCAGGATGGCGGCCAGGGGTTGGTCGCCGCGCACGATGGCCGCGGCACGAAGCTGGTCGGCCCTGCTGGTCTCCCAGCTGTAGCCGTCGAGCAGGTCGCGCAGCACGGCGTCGCCGTCGTCGCGGGCGAGCAGGCGGCCGCTGGGCAACGTGACGCGCAGCGCCCCGTCGGCGTCCAGGGAGAGTCGCGTCGCGTCGAGCTCGTGTCGCCGGATCCAGGCCCGGCCGCCCGAGGGGAGCGCCGTGCGGCCGACGGGGAGCCACCGGTCGATCGCAAACATCCCCGCCACGTACAGCGGCCAACTGGTGAGCAGCATGCCGAGCATGCGCGCCTCACCCGCCGCGGCCAGGAGGGAGATGCCGGCTGCGACGGCGGACATCACCACCATTCCCGCCACCGGCCTCCCGAGTCGCCGTTCGCGGAGCGCGCGCGCCGCGAGGGTGGCGGAGAACACCGCGAAGGGCACCCCGATCATGGTGGCCGGCTGGATCGGCCCGAACAGCAGCGGACTCAGCGCCAGGTAGGCCACGGTGAAGACGGTCAGGACCAGGAAGATCCTGGCCAGCTTCCGCTGGCGCCCGAGCACCTTCAGCTGCCGCGGGCTCTGGTCAGCGGCCGGCCCGGTGTCGGCGTCGAGCGCGAGGCGCAGCAACTGGAGGGGACCGTCCTCCGCCTGCCCGATGCCGCTCTCGAGCTCCCGCCATCGCAGGCGCGTGCCGACCTCCCGCAGCTCGGTGGTCACTGCCCGCGCCGTGTCGGCGGCCAGCAGGTTCCACTCGCCACACCCGATGCAGACGCGCCACGCCCGCTCGCGGTCGGAGTCGAAGGCCACGCGTTGCGCGTGCGGCAGGGTGGCCAGCTGGCGCGTCTCGAGGAACGCGCGGCCACAGCCGAGGCAGGTCGGGGCGCTCATGGGAGCCAATCTGGGGGCGGGCGCGCGCGGACTCCAGTCTCGCTGGGGTTGCCCTTATCTTCCGGCATGCCTGGCCACCCCTCCCGCCACGCGCCTGGTGTCGCCGCCGCGGCCATCCCGCCGGACCGCCTCCTCGACCCTGCGCTCGGACCGATCGCGGCCAAGGTCGAGGCCGGGGAGCGGTTGAGCGAGGCGGACGGGCTCGCCCTCTATGCCTCGCACGACCTGCTCGGCCTCGGCACGCTCGCCGACTTCGCGAACCGGCGCCTTCACGGCGATCGGGTGTGGTTCTCCGCCAACCAGCACATCAACCCCACCAACGTCTGCATCCTGCGCAACACCTGCACCTTCTGCTCGTTCGCGCGGATGCCCAAGGAGGAGGGGCACTACACGCGCTCCCTCGACGAGGTGTATCACGAGGCAGCGCAGGCCACGGGCACCCCCACGCGCGAGTTCCACATCGTGGGGGGGCTGCACCCCAAGCTCGGCCTCGACTACTACGCCGAGATGATCCGCGGCCTCAAGGCGCGGCATCCCGAGGTGCACATCAAGGCCCTCACGGCGGTGGAGATCGCCCACATCGCCCGCATCGAGAAGCGGCCGGTCCGCGAGATCCTGCAGGAACTGCGCGCCGCCGGCCTCACCTCGATGCCCGGGGGGGGCGCGGAGGTGTTCTCCACCGCCGTGCGCGCCACGATCGCCGAGCGGAAGCTCTCTGGCGAGGAGTGGCTGGCGGTGCACCGCGAGGCGCATGCGCTGGGGATCCCCAGCAACTGCACGATGCTGTACGGCCACGTGGAGACGGCCGAGGACCGCATCGCCCACCTCGCTGCACTGCGCGCGCTGCAGGACGAGACCGGCGGCTTCCTCACCTACATCCCGCTTGCCTACCACACCGAGCACAACGAGCTCGGCGAGGAGCTGGGGCGGGTGGGCACCGCCACCACGGGCTACGAGGATCTCAAGAACATCGCGATCGGGCGCCTCTTCCTCGACAACATTCCCAACGTCAAGACCCACTGGCCGATGGTGACGCCGTTCATGTCGCAGGTGGCGCTGGCGTTCGGCTGCAACGACGTCGAGGGCACCGTGGTGTTCGAACGGATCTACCACGAGGCCGGGGCCACCACCGACCTGGGGATGTCCTATGCCGCGCTGGTCGGGCTGATCCGCGGCGCG
The DNA here is from genome assembly GCA_964574665.1 of uncultured Gemmatimonadaceae bacterium. Lineage (GTDB taxonomy): Bacteria > Gemmatimonadota > Gemmatimonadetes > Gemmatimonadales > GWC2-71-9 > Palsa-1233. Next base: position 7,098 of record CAZNOJ010000096.1, on the reverse strand, counting down.
GGCAAGGTCCCGGTGGAGCGGGACTCCCTCTACCAGCCGGTGCGCACCGACTTCAGCGACCTCGACGTGCCGCGCGGTGGCGAGGTGCGCCGCGCCCTGCCGGTGGTGCACGCGGCATGAGGCTGGGACGCATTCCCTGGATCAACGCCGCGCCGGTCAATGCGGCCATGGATCGCGGGCTGGTGCCCAGCGCGGAGGTGGTGGTGTCGGCCACGGCCGCGGAGCTCAATGACCTGCTGGCGGCCGGGGAGCTCGACCTCAGCGTGGTGTCCGCGGTCGAGTACGCCCGCGACGCGGCGAGCTATCACCTGCTGCCCGACCTGGCCATCTCCTGCGATGGCCCGGTGCACAGCGTCGCCCTCTTTTCCCGCCGGCCGGTGACGGAGCTCGAGGGGGCCACGGTGCTGCGCACCGCCTCGAGCCGCACCTCCGTGCTGCTGCTCGAGCTGCTCTGCCGCCACGTGTGGCGGGTGGCTCCGCACTTCGCGACGGCGCGTGCCGAGGCCAACGACCTGGCCGCGCTCCAGGCCCTGCCGCACGATGCCGTGCTGGTGATCGGCGATGCGGCGCTGCACCTGCGCGCCGCCGCGCTCTACCCGGTCCAGCACGACCTCGGCGCCGAGTGGAAGGCGTGGACCGGGCTGCCGTTCGTGTTCGCGGTGTGGGCGGCGCGGCGCGACGCCGATCGCGCCGCGGCCCTCGCGCTGCACGGCCGCCTGCTCGCCTCGCGTGACTGGGGGCTCCGGCACCTCGACCTGATCGCGGCCGAAGCGGCCACCCGCACCGGCATCCCTCCGGTCACCGTCCGGGCCTACCTGGGCGACCTCGACTACCAGCTCTCCTACCGGCACCTGGCCGGCCTCACGGAGTTCTTCGGGCGCCTGGCCAAGGACGGCCTGGTGCCCGATGGCTCGCTCTCCTTCCTCACGGCGGCCTGACGTGACCATTGACCGGGAAGCGCCGGCCTTTCGCGAGGCCCTCGAGCTCTACGAGCGGGCCCCGCTCCTCGAGCTGGGCGCGATGGCCGACGCGACCCGCCGACGGCTGCACCCGGAGCCGGTCGTGAGCTACATCATCGACCGGAACATCAACTACACCAACGTCTGCGTGGCCGACTGCGCCTTCTGTGCCTTCTATCGCCGCCCGAAGGACCACGAGGGCTATGTCCTCTCCTTCGAGGAGATCGGCGCCAAGATCGACGAGTGCAAGGCGCTGGGGGGCGTGCAGATCCTGCTGCAGGGCGGGCACAACCCGTACATCCCGTTCGACTGGTACCTGGAGCTGATGCGCTACATCAAGCGCCACCATCCGATCCACATCCACGGCTTCTCCCCGTCGGAGGTGGTGTTCTTCTCGGAGCGGTTCCGGATCCCGATGCCCGAGGTGATCCGCCAGCTCCGCGAGGCCGGCCTCGATTCGATCCCGGGTGGCGGCGGGGAGATCCTGGTGGACGCCGTCCGCGAACGGGTGGCCCGCAAGAAGGCGCAGACCGAGGAGTGGCTCGGCGTGCAGGAGGAGGCCCACCGCCAGGGGATGAAGACCTCCGTGACGATGATGTACGGCCTGGGCGAGAGCAACGCGGACCGGGTGGAGCACCTGTTCCGGATCCGGGAGGTCCAGGAGCGCACCGGCGGCTTCACCGCGTTCATCTGCTGGCCGCTCCAGCCCGAAGGCACCGCGATGGCCGACCGGACCAAGACCGATGCGGTGACATACCTGCGCACCCTCGCGCTGGCGCGGATCCTCCTCCCCAACGTCCCCAACCTGCAGTCGAGCTGGGTGACCATGGGCCTCAAGGTGGG
>CAZNOJ010000096.1:0-5286 GCA_964574665.1 uncultured Gemmatimonadaceae bacterium | reverse complement strand
CTCGATCCTCACGCAAGGCCCCAAGATTGCCCAGCTCGCCCTCGGCTACGGGGCGAACGACTTCGGGTCGGTGATGATCGAGGAGAACGTCGTCTCGGCGGCGGGCACCACCCACCGGGCCACGATCGCCGAGATGGAACGGGCGATTCGTGACGCGGGCTTCACCCCGGCCCGCCGTCGCCAGGACTACACCCTGCTCGACGCGCCGCTCGCGGCGGTGGCGTGATCCGGGTCGGCATCGGGTACGATTCCCACCGGTTCGCGGCCGGGCGGCCCCTGGTGCTCGGTGGGGTCAGGATCCCCCATGAGCTCGGGCTGACTGGCCACTCCGATGCCGACGCCGTGGTGCACGCGCTGATCGACGCCCTGCTGGGTGCCGCGGGACTGGGCGACATCGGCACCCTGTATCCCGACACGGACCCCACCTGGAAGGATGCGGTCTCGCTGGTGCTCCTGAGGCAGGTGGTGACCCGGTTGCAGGACGCGGGGTGGCGGCCCCTGCAGTGCGACATCACGGTGATCGCCCAGCAGCCGAAGCTGGCGCCGCACGCGCCGGCGATCCGGGAGTCGCTGGCCGTCGCCCTCGGGGTCGCCGCGGGCGACGTCGGCTTCAAGGCCAAGACGAACGAGGGGATGGGGTTCATCGGGCGCGGCGAAGGGGTCGCGGTGATGGCCGTGGCGACGCTGGGTCCCCGCCACGCCGACCGCTGACGCGGCGACACCGTGCTTGAGTCGCTGATCACCTGGCTGGCCGGCCTGCCGCCGGTGGCAGTCTATGGGGTGCTGGCGCTGATGGCCGCCGTCGAGAACGTCTTCCCGCCGTTCCCCTCGGACACCGCGATCGCCCTGGGCGCCTTCCTCGCGCACCGCGGCGTGACCGAACCCTGGCTCGTCTTCGTGGTGACCATCGTGGCGAACATGAGCACGGCCATGGGGATGTACTGGCTCGCCTCCCACCACGCCACGACCCTCTTCGGGTCGCGGATCGTGCGGCGCTTCCTCTCCGAGGATGGCATCGAGCACGTCCGGGCGGAATACCAGCGCTTCGGCATCGCCGGCCTCTTCCTCGGCCGCATGCTTCCCGGATTCCGCGCCGTCGTGGCGCCGTTCGCCGGGCTGATCCGACTCGGTGCGTGGCGCGCCTTCGTGCCGATGTTTCTCGCGTCCGCGCTCTGGTACGGTGGGTTGATCTTCGTCGCCTCCGCGCTCGGCAGCCGCCTCGACCGGATCGTCGAGGTGATCGGCGGCGTCAACCGGACGCTGGGCATCATCTCCCTCGTGCTGGTGCTTGGCCTGGTGGCGTGGGTGGTGGTGCGCCGCCGGCGCGCGGCACGGCGTTCATGAGCCTCCCCACCCTCCCCGCGGACCTGCTGGCGCGGTTCCATGTGCAGGAGTTTCGCGAGCACCTGTCGCTCGAGGCCGGCCATTCGGCGCACACGGTGGAGGCGTATACTCGTGACCTGGGACGCTTGATCGCGTTTGCGGCGTCCCGCGGCGTGACCGATCCCGGGCGCGTCACCACGCCGCTGTTGCGCGAGTTCATCTACCTGCTCAAGGACCTCGGGCTCGCGGGTTCGACCATCCGGCGCACCATCTCCGGAGTGCGGACCTGGTTCGCCTTCCTCGCGGCGGAGGGACTGGTGCAGCGGGACCCGAGCGACCGGCTGGAGACGCCGCAGCGGTGGCGCACGCTCCCGGAAACCCTCTCCGTGGAGGAGGTGGGTCGGTTGCTCGAGGCACCGGGAGTGGACCAGCCCCTCGCCTGGCGCGATCGCGCGCTGCTGGAACTGGGGTACGGCGCCGGGCTCCGCGTCTCAGAATTGTGCGGCTTGGAGCTCACCGACCTCTTCCTCGGCGACGGGCTGGTGCGCGCCTTCGGCAAGGGCCGCAAGGAGCGACTGGTCCCGATCGGGCGACCGGTGATCGCGGCGGTCTCCACCTACCTGCAGGCGCTGCGCCCCGCGCTGGATCGGGGAGCGTCGGCGGGGCGGGTGCTGCTCAATGCCCGGGGAGAGCCCCTCTCCCGCGTGGGTGCGTGGGGGATCGTGAAACGGCACGCCGAGCACGCGGGGCTCGCCGACGTGACGCCACACACGCTGCGGCACTCGTTCGCCACCCACTTGCTGGAGGGCGGGGCCGACCTCCGCGCCGTGCAGGAGATGCTCGGGCATGCCGACCTCTCCACGACCCAGATCTACACGCACGTGGATCGGGAGTACCTCCGTTCGGTCCACAAGCAGTTCCATCCTCGGGGGTGATGTCGGGCCGAGCCGGGGTCCCCCGCATTCCAGGGTGTCCGTGACCACCACCCCTGGGAAGGGAGCCGTGCCATGCACTCGATCGCCCTGCTGACGCTCGCCGCGCTCGCGGCGCCCCCGTCGCCTGCCGCCACGCCACCCGACCTGCGCTGGATCGCGCTGCCTTCGGGGGTGACGCTCCGGTATGCGGAGCAGGGCGACCCCGCCGGCCCCACCGTCGTGCTGCTGCACGGCTACACCGATTCGTGGCGTTCGTGGGAACTGCTGCTGCCGCACCTGCCCACGCGTATCCACGTGATCGCAATCGACCTGCGCGGGCACGGGGCGAGCGACCGGCCCGGTCGCTACGAGATCCCGCACTTTGCTGCCGACGTCACGGCCCTGCTCCAGGCCCTGCAGCTCCGCGACGTGACGCTGGTGGGGCACTCGCTCGGCTCGCTGGTGGCGCGGGAGGCGGCGCGCCAGGCCGCAGGCCGGGTCGGGCGGCTGGTGTTGATCGGTTCAGCGCCATCCTTCCGGAACCCTGGCACCGAGGAGCTGCTGGAGGCCATCGTGGCTGCCGGCGACTCGATTCCGCCTGAGTTCGTGGAGGGCTTCCAGCGGAGCACCATCCAGCGCGGCGTCCCGGAGGATTTCCTGGCGACGATGATCGAGGGATCCGCTGCCGTGCCGCCGGCGGTGTGGGAGCGTGTGCTCCGCGGCCAGCTGGACTTCCGCGACCAGGACCGACTCGGCGCGCTGCGGGTACCGACCATGCTGATGTGGGGAGAGCGCGACGCGATCTTCAGCGGTCGCGACCAGGAGCTGCTGCTCGCCGCCATCCCGGGTGCCCACCTCGTGGCCTACGAGGACGTGGGTCATGCCCCGCATTGGGAGGTTCCGCGCCTCGTGGTGGCCGACCTGCTCGCCTTTCTCGGGGACGAGGTCGAGCGACGATAGATTTGCGGTATGCTGCTGCTGCTCGACAACTACGACTCCTTCACCTGGAACCTGGCCCAGTACCTGGGCGAACTCGGCGCGGAGCCGGTGGTGGTGCGCAACGACACCCTGACGGTGGCGGAGGCGCTGGCACGGCGGCCCCGGTGGATCGTGGTATCTCCGGGTCCCGGCACCCCGGCCGACGCCGGGATCTCGGTGCCGCTCATCCGGGCGGCTGCGGAGGCCGGGGTGCCGACCCTCGGCGTCTGCCTGGGCCACCAGGCGATGGGCGAGGCGTTCGGCGGGGTGGTGGGGCGTGCCGATCGGCTGATGCACGGCAAGGCCGGAACCGTGGAGCACTCCGGGAGCGACCTGTTCCTGGGCCTGCCGGTCCCCATGACCGTGATGCGCTACCACTCGCTGGTGGTGCACCCCGCTGGCCTCCCTGGGGAGCTCGAGGTCACCGCGTGGTCGAGCGATCGGGCCCCGGGAGCCGAGGTGATGGCGATGCGGCACCGCACCAGACCGCTGTGGGGGGTGCAATTCCACCCCGAGTCGGTCGGCACCCCGGAAGGGAAGCGCCTGCTGGCGAACTTCCTTCGCCTCCCCTCGGTACTCACCTAATTGGTTGCTTGTCAATGGGTTATCGGTCTCGGCACGCATTTTGACACCGGGACCGCGACCAGATAGCTTGTATCGTGCCCGTCCTGATTGTCGTTCCGGCCCGCGTCGGCTCGACGCGACTTCCCAACAAACCGCTCCTCCTCCTTGGCGGGGCCCCGCTGATCCACCGCGTTGCCGAGCGCGCCCTGCGGGTGCCCGGCGCGGATCGCGTGGTGGTGGCGACCGATTCGGACGACGTCGCCGAGGCGGTGGCCGATGTCGGGGTGGACGTGGTGATGACACGCAGCACCCTGGAGAGCGGGACGGACCGGGTGGCCGCGGTGTCCGCGCGGTCGGAGTTTGCCGGCTATGACATCGTGGTCAACCTGCAGGGCGACGAGCCGTTCCTGCCGCTCGAGGCGGTCCGCGGGGCCGTGGCGCGGGTCCAGCAGGGCGACGCCATCGGCACCGCGGCGGCACCGCTCGACCCGGGGCTGCGGGACGATCCGGCCCGGGTGAAGGTGGTGACGGACGACCGGTCCCGGGCGCTCTACTTCTCGCGGGCCGCCATCCCGCACCTGCGCGAGCCCGGCGAACTGGACCGGGTGGCGTGGTGGCAGCACCTCGGCATCTACGCCTACCGCCGCGAGGTGCTCCTCCGGCTCGCGGCGCTGCCGCCGTCGCCGCTGGAACGCGCCGAGCGGCTGGAGCAGCTCCGGGCGCTCGAAGCCGGCTTCACGATCGGCGTGATGTTGCTGGACAAGCCCGCCTGGCCGGGGATCGACACCCCGGACGACTTGGCCGCCGCGGAGGCGCGGTGGCCCGAATTTGCCGAGGCCTCCCGATGACGACTCCGCAGCGGACCACCAAGTTCATCTTCGTCACCGGCGGCGTGGTCTCGTCGCTGGGCAAGGGCATCGCCGCCGCCTCGCTCGGGCGGTTGCTCGTGGAGCGCGGCCTCTCGGTCACGATGCAGAAGTTCGACCCGTACATCAACGTGGACCCCGGCACCATGTCGCCGTACCAGCACGGCGAGGTGTACGTGACCGACGACGGCGCCGAGACGGACCTCGACCTCGGCCACTACGAGCGATTCATTGATCGGTCGCTCTCGCAGCAGAACAACGTCACCACCGGCCGGATCTACCAGACGGTGATCAGCAAGGAGCGGCGGGGCGAGTACATGGGGGGCACCGTCCAGGTGATCCCCCACATCACCGACGAGATCAAGGCCGCGCTGCGGCGGACGGCGCCGGGCCACGACGTGGTCATCACCGAGATCGGCGGCACGGTGGGCGACATCGAGTCGCTGCCGTTCCTCGAGGCGATCCGCCAGTTCCGCCAGGAAGTGGGGCGGGAGAACGCCATCTTCGTGCACCTCACGCTGGTGCCGTGGATCGCGGCGGCGGGGGAGCTCAAGACCAAGCCCACCCAGCACTCCGTCCGCGACCTGATGCAGGTCGGGATCCAGCCCGACATGCTGATCTGCCGCAGCGAGCGGCCGCTC
>CAZNOJ010000095.1:0-10197 GCA_964574665.1 uncultured Gemmatimonadaceae bacterium | reverse complement strand
TGGTGCGCGATCTCCGCCTGCTGGGCGCGCGACAGCGCACCGTCGAGCCAGGCGTGGAGTTCGTCGTCAGGAAGATGCGGCCGCACGCTGCTCCTCACGTTGGGCGGCCATCGCGTCATGCGCGGCCACCAGTCGCTTGCGGGCCCGGGCCAGGGTGGTGCCGACGGCGCCAACTGCCAACCCGGTCTGTTCGGCGATCTCGGGGTACGAGAGGCCGGCGTCCCACAGCAGCAGCACCTCGCGGTCCCGCGGGGTGAGCGTCGCGAGGGCGCGGCGGACCTCCGCCTCGCGCTCCGAAAGCTCGAGGTCTTCCTCGATGTCGTTGCCCACCGACGGGGACGCGATCGGCTCGTGCTTGAGCAGGGTCAGGTGCTTGCGCCGCCGGATGGCCGAGCGCGCCTCGTCGCGGGCGATGTTGGCCGCCACGGCAAAGACCCACGAGCGCGGCTTTTCCGGCTCGTGCTGCAGCGCCCGCATGAAGACTTCCTGGGCAAGATCCTCGGCCCGATCCGCGTCCCACACCTTGCGGTAGAGGAACCGGACGACCGCGTCATAGCTGGTTCGGTAGAGACCTTCGAGGTCGAACGCCATCAATGCCTCCAGGGCACGGGTGCGTCGAGCAGGAGACGCACGGGCCGGGCCAGCGTGCACAGCCCCCAGGGGCTGGTTGCAAGTCGTTGTCGGCGAACAGCTTACAGCGGCAGGCGCCGATTCCGGAAGGCGCACCCCGGATGGAGACCTGTCCTGGTTTCTGGCCACTGTGAACACAATTCCGGCTTGGCAGGCCGGCCATCGGCCCGGCGCCGGCCGTGGAGGGCACAGTGGAGCCCGTCTTCCAGAAGGTAGTCGCAGGCCGAGAGGATCTCGACGTTGAGCACCGGCTCGTCGGGATCCTCGCGCTCCACCTTGCAGAGGTAGGGAGACTTCCGGTGGCGGAGCAGCGCCTCGAGGAGCTCCTGGCGGTCCTCGTCGCAGCGGATTTCCACCTGGAGGTCGCGGCAGCAGGCCGCGTGATGGCGCCCGTCGGCGGTGCGGCACTTGGCGTGCGCGCACGGGTTGGCGTCGGGCACCATCGGGTGCACCGGGAGCGGGCGACGGGGCGGGGGCGCCGTCGGCAGCTTCCGGTTGGCGAGGCGGCGGCCGTCCACCACCCGGAAGGAGTCGCCGCCGAGGCGGCGGGGTTGCGGCGGGCGCGCCGGCGGGCTGACCGTGCCCCGGAATCCCCAGGCCGCGCATCGGACGCTGCCGTCCGGCCTGGCCTGCAGGTGGCGACAGGGGACGTGCACCCGCGCCTCGACCCAGAGCTCGTCGTTGTCCGTGAAGGTGCGGCCGAAGTCGATGCGCTCGGTGTGGCCCATCAGCCAGGTGGCATCGTGGTCTTCCTGTCCCTCGAGCACCGCGACCCGGAGCACCACGTCGAGCGCACGACACTGTCGGCCGAGGGTGCGGCAGGGAGGCGGGGTCATCGGCATGCGAGGCGGGGCATCATCGCGGGTGGAAGGTAGCAGGCGCGGTGCATGGCGTCACCCCGGCGGACGGCCGCTTCGGAGGACGAGTGGCAACGCGAGGCCGACCAGCACCCCGGCGGCGGCGTCCACCACGTAGTGCATCTGGGTATAGACCACACCCACCGTCAGGAGCGCGGTGGGCACCAGCAGCAGGGTGCCGAGCCGCGGTGCCACGCGCCAGCTGGCCGCGGTGGCGGCCACCATGGCGGCCACATGCGAGGAAGGGAACGCCGCCCCGTACGCGGATCCGGTCGCGAGCATGCGGTACACGGCGCGCGCCGGGGCGTTGTCCACGAAGGGGCCGGTGGGGTGGGCGAACTGGTAGTAGGGTCCCGCCACCGGCCAGGCGATGTAGGTCACGTAGCAGGCGAGGAAGACCCCGATCACGGCGGTGAGATAGCCGTCCACCAGGTGCCCGCGCCGGGTGGCGAGGAACACCACCACCGGGAGGGGCACCACCACGTAGTACGTGAAGTAGCTGGCGTGCAGCACGGCCGACCAGAACGGCACCGGTGACGCGCGCCACCAGTCGCGCGCGGGCTGCAAGCCGAAGACCGCGTGCTCGAGCGCCAGGAGCGGCGCGTCGTGCGTGGGTGCTGCGCCGAAGTGATTGAGGACATCAATGGACGAGTACAGCCCCGGCAGGAGCAGCACCGGGTAGGCGGCGCGCAGGACCTGCGAGAACCGGCTGACCGGCGCGCGGGCCACGAGGGCGGTGAGCGCCCCGAGGCCGAGGTGGGCCGCCAGGATCCAGGCGACGCCGCGCTGGTCGAGGCGGGTGGCAGCCATCACCGTGACGAAGCCGGCATACATCGCCAGCATCCGGTCCACCGTGCGCCATTGTGCCGGCAGGGTCAGAGCAGCCCCCGGGCACGATACCATGCGGCGGCATCGGCCAGCCCGGTCTCGTGGTCGAATTCGGCCTGCCAGCCGGTGACCCTCGAGAACGGCCCCGGATCGCCGGTCCAGGCCGGGGCGCCGAACTCGTGGGCCTTGTCGGCCCGCAGGATGCTCCGCGTACGCCACGCCGCGGCCCAGGCGCCGGTCACGGTGAGGGCGGCGCGGGTGGCCCACAGCGGCAGCGGCACCACCGTGAGGTCGCGGCCGACCTCGCGCCCGATGGCGCGCACCAGCTCGCGAGTCGTCAGGACCTCGGGATGATTGACGTACCACGTCCGCCCAAAGGCATCCGGGGTCCCGGCCGCGGCCAGCGTCGCTGCGGCGAGGTCGGCCACGTGCACCAGCGAGATCTCCTGGGAGCCATCGCCGAAGACGGGGGCGATGCCGAAGCGCCGGGCGGTGCGAAAGACGGTGAGGAAGTTGGCCAGGTCGCCGGGGCCGTACACCGCCGGTGGACGGAGGATGGTCCATTCCAGCGGGGCGTCGCGGACCACGCGTTCGCTCGCCAGCTTGCTGCGGCCGTACATCGTGAGCGGCGTGTCGGGCGCGTCGTCACCGCGCCGCGGGGCACCCGGCGCGGACGGACCGCCGGCGGCGGCCGACGACACCAGCACCAACCGCGGCACCCCGGCCGCGACTGCGGCCTCGACCAGGCGGGCGGTGCCGTCGCGGTTCGCCTGCTGGAACTCGGCCTCGTTGACCGCCCCGGTGAGGGCCGCGAGGTGAAACACCACATCCTGGCCCCGCGCCGCCTCGGCGAGCGCGCGCGTGTCGGCCAGGTCGCCCTGCACCAGCCGGACATCGCGGGCCGCGAGTGGCGCCGCACGCGAGGGCGAGCGGACCAGCGCGGTGACCTCGTGCCCCCGGTCGCGCAGCAGGTGGGTGAGCTGTCCGCCCACGAAGCCCGTGGCGCCGGTCACCAGCGCCTTCACGCGGCTCGCTCGAGGATGCGGTAGGTCTTGTACGGGGTGAAGCCCGCCTTGCCGAGCCCCTGCAGGATGGCGTGGTTGTCTTCCAGCAGCCAGCCGGCTTCGCCCCAGGTCAGGTTGCGCGCGCCGGCCTTGGTCCAGATCCAGTGATACAGCGCCGCGTCGATCCCCTTGCCCCGCCACTCGGGGAGGATGCCGAGCAGCAGGATCCGGGCGCGGGTGATCCGGCGGGTGCGCAGCTTCCAGAGCATGGTGAGCGCGGCGGGAAAGAACCGGCCATCGCGGTTGGAGGCGAGGGCCTGGTTGAGGTCGGGGAGGGCCAGGCCGAAGGCCACGGTGCGGCCGTCCTCGGTTTCCACGAATGGCACCAGCTCGGGAATCACCACCGGGCGGAACGATGCGGCGAGGTGGTCGATCTCGGCGTCGGTCATGGGGATGTAGCCCCAGTTGTGCTCCCAGCTCGCGTTGTACAGCTGCTTGACGAGCTCGACCTCGTCGGCGAAGCGCCGCAGGTTGAGGGGACGGATCCGGAGGCCGTAGCGCTTGAGGATCAGGTCCACCGCGCGGGTGGTGCGTTCCGGCGGCGGGACGGCGTGCGCCATGGAGCCGCCCTGCAGGCAGACCAGGTCGCGCGCCTTGGTGAAGCCGGCCGTCTCGAGCAGGGTGAGGTAGTAGGGCGGGTTGTGCGGCATCATCAGCGTGTTGGGCGTCTCGAACCCCTGGACCAGGAGGCCGCACTCGTCGTTCACGGAGAACGACATCGGCCCGCGCAGGGTGTCGAGGCCGCGGGCCGCCACCCAGGCGCCGGCCGCATCGAGAAGCGCGCGCGCCACGGTGAAGTCGTTGATGCACTCGAAGAAGCCGAAGAAGCCGACCCGGTCGTGGTGGGTGCTGTTGTGCAGGTGGTTGTGGATGGCCGCGATGCGACCCACCACCTCGTCGCCGCGGGTGGCGAGGAAGTACTCCGCCTCGGCGTGCGCGAAGAAGGGATTGCGGCGGCGGTCGAGGAGCTTGGCCACCTCGCCGCGAAACGGCGGGACCCAGGTGCGGTCCCGCCGGTGCAGGCGATAGGGCAGCGCGATGAAGCGGGCGAGGTCGCCCTTGGACTCGACGCGCCGGATCGCCGGCGCGGTGGCGTTCAGATGACCCCCAGCTCCTTGCCGATGGCGGCAAAGGCCTCGAGCGACTGGTCGATCTGCTCGGCGGTGTGCGTGGCCATCACCGAGGTGCGGAGCCGGCACTGCGACGGCGGCACGGCGGGCGGCACCACCGGATTGGTGAAGACCCCGGCGTCGTAGAGCTTGCGCCAGAAGACGAAGGTGGTGTCGAGCGGGCCGATCAGCACCGGCACGATCGGCGTCTGGGTGGGTCCGATGTCGAAGCCGAGCGACTGGAACCCCTGCTGCAGGCGGCGCGCGTTGGTCCAGAGCGCATCGCGCCGCTCCGGCTCGGCCTGGAGCACCTGGAGCGCGGCCAGCACCCCGGCGGTGTTGGCGGGCGGCAGCGAGGCCGTGAAGATGAACGGCCGCGAGTGGTGCTTCAGGTAGTGGATCACCTGCTCGTCGGCCGCCACGAAACCGCCCACCGAGGCGAGCGACTTGGAGAAGGTACCGGCGATGATGTCCACTTCCGCCTGCATGCCGAAATGCGCGCCGGTGCCCTCGCCGTTGGGGCCCAGGACCCCGAGCGCATGGGCGTCGTCCACCGCCAGGGCCGCGCCGTAGCGATCGGCGATCCGCACCAGCTCCGGGACGTCAGCGATGTCGCCTTCCATCGAGTAGACGCCGTCCACCACGATCAGGGTGCCCTTGCCGGTGGTGTTGCGCTCCAGCAGGCGGGTGAGTCCCTCGAGGTCGCCGTGGTTGAACCGCTGGGTGTCGCCGTAGGCCAGCTTGGCACCGTCCACGATGCAGGCGTGGTCGAGCTTGTCGAGATAGACCGTCTCGCCGCGCCCGACCAGCCCGGAGATCATCCCCAGGTTGGCCCCGTAGCCGGTGGAGAAGACGATGCACGACTGCTTGCCGAGGAACTCCGCCAGCGCCGCCTCGAGCTGCTCGTGGAGGTCGAGCGAGCCGTTGAGGAAGCGCGACCCGGTGCACCCCGACCCGTACCGGCGCAACGCGCGCTCGGCCGCCTCGAGAACCTTGGGGTGGTGGGTGAGCCCCAGGTAGTTGTTGGAGCCCAGCATGATCCGCTTCTTGCCCTCGATGACGACCACCGTGTCTTCCGACTCGGAGATGGGCTTGAAGTACGGATACAACCCGGCTGCCTGCACCTCGCGGGCGCGGGTGAACTGCCGGCACTTGTCGAACAGCGCCACCGAGGTCTGGATGGTGTCAATCGGCACGTGCCCTCGCGATGCTCGGGTAGGGTCGTGGCCCACGGGGTTCCGGGACGGGTATGCCAAGGCTGAAAGTTAGAGGAGATCGGAGGCCGACACAAGCTGAAACGTGCTGAAACGCCACACCCGGGCGGTCTGGTTTGACCGGGGTGGGTGGCTGCCCTATCGTTGCGCTCACTCCACGCCCCCCATCCCAGGATCGCTCCCATGTGCCCGCACCGGCGGCCCATCCCCTGATGCCCCCCAGCCGGGTTGCCGTGGTGGGGGGCGGGGTTGGGGGGCTGGCCGCGGCGCTCCGGCTGCAGGCCGCTGGCGCCTCGGTCACCCTCCACGAGGCCTCCGCCGGCCTGGGTGGGGCGATCCGGACGGAGCGACCCGGGCCCTGGCTGATCGAGCAGGGTGCCTCGGTCCTGGCCGACCTGCCCGCCGAGGTGGAGGCGATGCTCGAGTCGGCGGGCCTGCTGGCCGACAGCATCCCGATCCAGCCGGTGGGCTCACGGCGCTACCTGGTGCACCGGGGGAGGCCGGTCGTGGTGCCGTCCTCGCCCAAGGAGATGCTCGCCTCTCCGCTGCTGTCGCTGGCCGGCCGGGTGCGCATGCTGAAGGAGCCGTTCATCCCGCGCGGCGCGTCGCCCGAAGAGGAATCGGTGGCGGCGTTCGCGCGGCGCCGATTCGGCGACGAGGTGGCCGCCCGCTTCTTCGAGCCGCTGGTGTCCGGGACGAGTGGCGCCGACCCCGAGCAGGTGCTGGTCCGGTTCGCCATGCCGCTGCTCGCCGCCCAGGAGCAGCGTGCTGGCTCGATCCTCAAGGCACGACTCCGGGCGGCCCGGCAGCGCGGGGCATCGGGGCAGCGCGTCGCCCCGCCGCCGCGCAGTTGGGACGGCGGGCTGCGCACCCTGGTGGACCGCATGGCCAATGCCCTCAACGGCACGCAGCACCTGGGCTCGCCGGTGGTCGGGGTCGAGCCGCGCGTGGACGGGGTGGAACTCACCGATGCGACGGGCCGGACCACGCGGTACGATGCTGCCGTGCTGGCGCTGCCGGCGGTGGCGCTGGGGGCGATCCGTTTTCCGGCGGGTGTGCAACAGCGGGTGACGCCGATCGCCTCGATGCCGCACGCGTCGCCGATCACCGTGGCGCTGGGCTACCGCCGTGGCCAGGTGGCGCACCCACTCGATGGATACGGACTGCTGGCGCCGGCCAGCGAGCGGCGCCGGGTGCTCTCGGTCCAGTTCACTTCGTCGCTGTTCCCGGGTCGCGCCCCCGCCGACCATGTGCTGCTCACCGCAACCCTCGGCGGGGCTCGGCAGCCGGCACAGCTGGCGCTGCGCGACGACGAACTGGTGGCGATTGCGGTGGCCGAGGTGGGGGGCCTGCTCGGGGTGGCTGGCGAGCCGGCGTTTGCCATCGTGCAGCGGTGGCCCGCCGCGTTGCCGCTGGCGGTGAGCGGCCACCAGGCGCGGTTGGATGCCGCCAGCCAGGTGGAGGCCGAGGAGCGCCGCCTGGCGCTGACCGGGGCCTGGCGCACCGGCGCGTCGCTGGGCGAAGTGATGCTGGGTGGCCTGCGCGCCGCGGACCGGGTGCTGGGCCGCTAGGCGCGCTGGCCGCCCCGGCTCACCCTTCGAGCACGAACGTCACCTTCAGGATCACCCGGTAGCCGGTGATCTTGCCCTTGGTGATGATCACCTTCTGCGACTGGACCCAGGCCTCGGTCACGTTGCGCAGCGTCTTGTTGGCGCGCGCGATGCCCTTGGCGACGGCGTCCTCGAACGACTTGTTGGACTCGCAGATCAGCTCGGAAACCTTGGCGACGGACACGAGATCGCTCCTGGCAGTTGGAACCTGTACCATACCCGCGCCACCGCGAGAAAGCGAGCACGCGGGCACGTGCCGGTGCGGGTGCGGCGCGGCGTCGGTCCCGGCGGTAGATTGCACGGATTGTCCGCCCGCCTGCTCGCCTTCCCGCCGAGGCCCCGATGCGACGCCTGCTGCTCTTCCTGATCGCCACTCCGCTGGCCGCCCAGACCGACGCCGAGATTGACGCCCGGGCGCGGGCGATCCACGACCGGGTCATGGCGCTCGACACCCACGTCGACATCAACCCCGGCAACTTCGTGCTGGGTCAGCCCAACTACGCCAGCGAGCTGCCGCGGACGCAGGTGGACCTGGTCAAGATGGAGCAGGGGGGGCTGGACGCCGCCTTCCTGATCGTGTACGTGGGCCAGAACGCCAACCTGACGCCCGAGGGGTTTGCGCGGGCCCACGCGCAGGCGATGGAGAAGTTCGCCGCGATCCACCGGCTGGTGGACTCGATCGCCCCGGGGCGGGCGGAGCTGGCCCGCACCGCCGCCGATGCGCGCCGGATCCACGCGGCCGGCAAGAAGGTGATCCTGATCGGGGTGGAGAACGGCTTCCCGATCGGGGCCGACGTCACCAACGTGGCGCGCTTCCACGCGCTGGGCGGCCGGTACATGTCGCTGGCGCACAACGGCCACTCGCAGCTGTCGGACTCCAACACCGGCGAGCGCGACGGGATCTGGCTGCACCACGGCCTCTCCGACCTCGGTCGCCAGGTGATCCGCGAGATGAACCGGGTGGGCATGATGATCGACATCTCGCACCCGTCGAAGCAGTCCATGATGCAGACGCTGGAGATCACCCGGGCCCCGATCATCGCGTCGCACTCCGGGGTGCGCGCGCTCTGCAACCACTCGCGCAACCTCGACGACGAGCAGCTCCGGGCGCTGGCGGCCAACGGCGGGGTCGCCCAGCTGGTGGCCTTCAACGGTTACGTGAAGTGCGACCCGGTGCGCGACGCCGCGCGGGCCGACGCCATCGCCGCGCTGCGGCGCGAGTTCGGGGTGGCGGGCACCGGCCGGACGGCGATCCAGGCGGCGATCGACTCGCTGCCGCTGGAGCGGCGCAATGCCTACCTGGAGCGGCAGCGCGAGATCGAGGAGCGTCGCTATCCCAGCGACCCGCCGGCCACGGTGGCCGACTTCGTGGACCACATCGACTACGCCGTCAAGCTGGTCGGGATCGACCACGTGGGGATCTCGTCGGACTTCGACGGGGGCGGCGGGGTGGTGGGGTGGCGCAGCGCCGCGGAGACCTTCAACGTGACGCGCGAACTCGTGCGGCGCGGCTACACGGAAGAGCAGATCGCCAAGATCTGGAGCGGCAACCTGCTGCGGGTGATGGAGCAGGTGGAAAGGGTGGCGCGGGGCGGATAGAGAACGGAGGGTGGAGGGTCGAGAACGGCGGGTGGGGCGTTGATGCACTCAACTCCGTTCTCTGTTCTCCACCCTCCGTCATCGTCTCTTCAGGTACCGCTCCAGCGCCCCCATCGCGCTGCGGACGATCTGGGTGCCCACGTTGGACGCGGTGCGCGTCTTGAGGATCTTCTCCAGTCCCGAGGGCGGCGTCTTGGCCGTGCTCCGGCGCCTGGCCGTCGGCTTGTCCTCCACCCCCACCGGTGCCTCTCCCTCCTCCGCCCGCACCCGCGCGGCGAGCCGCTCCCGGGCGCTCTCCCGGTCGAGCGGCTGGGCGTAGCGCCGGACCTGCTCCGAGGCCGCGTTGCGCCGTGACAGCTCCTCGGCGGGGAGCGGCGTCATCGCGGCGGCCGGGGCCACCAGGTGCGTGGCCACCGGTGGCGTGGGGGCGCCCTTGGGGGTGAGCACCGTGATCACCGCCTCGCCGGTGCCGACGGTGGTGAGCAGCTCCTCCACGTCGTACCAGGGGGTCTTCGGGAAGGTGCGGGCGGCGGCGCGGAGCGCCTTCTCGTCATCCGGGGTGAACGCCCGCAGCGCGTGCTGCACCCGGTTGCCGAGCTGGCCCAGGATCTCGGCGGGGACGTCCTTGGGCGACTGGGTGATGAAGATGACGCCCACGCCCTTGCTCCGGATCAGCCGGACGATCTTGTCCACCTCCCCCAGGAACTCCTTGCTCGCGTCGTTGAAGAGGAGGTGCGCCTCGTCGAAGAAGAACACCAGCTTCGGCTTGGGAAGGTCGCCCACCTCGGGGAGATCGAGGTAGAGGCGCGCCAGCATCCACATCATGAAGGTGGAGAACACGGCAGGGCGGTCCTGGCAGTCGGAGAGCTCCAGCATCGACACGATGCCACGCCCGTCGCGGTCGTGCCGGATCAGCTCGTCGAGGTCGAACTCGGGCTCGCCGAAGAAGGCGCCGGCGCCCTGGTGCTCCAGCTCCACCATCTCGCGCAGCAGCACGCCCACGGTCTGCGGCGACATCCCGCCGTACTCCTTGAGCTCGCCGGCGCCGTCCTCGCTCAGGTACTGCAGCACCGCGCGGAGGTCGGCGAGGTCGAGCAGCGCCAGGCCGCGGTCGTCGCAGTACTTGAAGACCATGGTGAGCACCGAGGTCTGCGTGGCGTTGAGCGAGAGCACCTTGGCCAGCAGGAGCGGCCCGAACGAGGCGACGGTGGCGCGGAGCTGGGCGCCCATCTTGCCGGTGAGCGAGAGGAAGTCGACCGGTAAGCCGGCGGGGCGCCACGGCTGCC
>CAZNOJ010000094.1:0-10225 GCA_964574665.1 uncultured Gemmatimonadaceae bacterium | reverse complement strand
CCTCGCTTCGCTCGGGACGAGGCAGCCAGTCCTTCCACGTCTTCCCACTCGGGACTCAACACTCACTTCTAGTCCATCAGGGCCCGCCGTGGCGACACCAGGCGCGACACGAGGATACCCGAGGCCAGCGACACCGCGATCAGCCCCATGCGGAAGATCCCTTCCACGCCGAGCAGCACGTCGCGATCGACGAGGGAGGTCAGCGACCTGAGGCCGATCGACCCCGGCACCAGGAGCAGCAGGCCCGGCACCAGGGTGATCTGTGACGGCCTGTTGGTGATGCGCGAGTACCAGCGCGACCCCATGCCGGTGAGCAGGGCGCCGACGAAGGCGCCCAATTCGGGGCCGAGGTGGCGGCCGCCGAACCAGGCGCCGAGGAAGGCGAGGGCGCCGGCCACCAGGATCCAGCCCGCGTCCCGCGGCTCGGCGCTGAGCAGCACCACGAACGAGAGCGGCGCGATCACCAGCGGCAGGATGATCGTCCATCCCGGCAGCGGGTGCGGATCGGTGAGCGGCACCGCACCGGGGGCCAGCTCCACGAGCTTGGCGCCGAGCGCGATGCCGAAGGCGATCCCGAGGAGCAGCACCATCGCGCCGGCGAGTCGCGCGGTTCCCGAGGCGAGGTGGCGCGACGAGAGCTCGGTGATGGCGGTGGTGAGCGTGAGGCCGGGAATCAACACGATCACGCCGGCCAGGGTGGCGATCAGCACCGACACCGGCAGCCCGAGTGCCGCGACGGCGGAAAGCAGCGCGGACGCCACGAAGGCCGCCACCGCCTCGAACACCCGCTCCAGCCCGGGGTGCCGCGCGGCGTGGAGGGCCAGCAGGCCGGTGATGAGGCCGACACCCAGGGCCGCCGCCACCTCCACGAGCCCGCCGCCCAGGAAGCGCGCCGCCGAGGCCGACACGGTGCCGAAGGCCAGGGTGGTGAGCAGCGGGCCGTAGTCGGCGGGCCGCTGCTCCACGGCGGCGATGGCGCTGGTCCCCTCGGAGGGCGTGAGGCGTCCGCCGAGCACATCGCGGGTGACCTCGTCCACGCGCGCCAGCTTGCCGAGGTTGGTGGAACCCGGTTCCACGCGAAGCATGAAGGTGCGCTGGTCGTCCTGCGGGCCGAACGACGCCATGATGGACGTGGGCGTGGAGAAGAACTGGGCCAGCAGGCCGAGGCGGTCGCTGGCGAGGGAAAGGGCCTCCTCGAGACGGTCCGCGGAGTAGCCCGAGGTGTGCAGGGCGCGGCCGAGGTTGAGGATGAAGGCGATCCGGGGGTCGGCGTCGGACGTGGGGAGTGCCAGCGGCGACCCATGCACCGGGGTCCAGCCGGTCCAGGAGGTGCGTGTGGTTGGCGGTGGCGGGTCGGTCGTCACGGACCTTATCATAAGGCGAGTCGGTGCACCGCGCCCCTCACGCTGGTGGGCGCTGGCCCGCCGAGCCAGGCGGGGAGGGCAGCAAGGGGCGGCGCACGGCGCCGCCCGCTTCAAGGGAGAGATCAATGCGGACAACGCTGAAGGTGCTGGGGTTGGCCCTCGTGGCCGCGTGCGCCACCAACCCGGTGACGGGGCGGCGCGAGCTGTCGCTGGTGAGCGAGGCGCAGGAGATCGAGATGGGCCGGCAGTCGCTGGCGCAGGCGCAGCAGCAGACCGGCTTCTACGACAACGCCGCCCTGACGGCGTACGTGCGCGAGATGGGGATGGCGATGGCGCGGGCGTCGGAACGTCCCAACCTGCCGTGGGAGTTCCATGTCCTCGATGACGCGGCGATCAACGCCTTCGCGGCACCCGGCGGCTTCATCTTCGTGACGCGCGGGATCCTGGCGGTGATGAACTCGGGCGCGGAGCTGGCCGGGGTGCTGGGCCACGAGGTCGGACATGTCACGGCCAAGCACTCGGTGAGCCAGGTGTCGAAGGCGACGCTGGCGCAGGTGGGGCTGGTGGCCGGTGCGATTGCCGCGCCCGACATCGCCGGCGGGGCCGTGGGCCAGCTGGCGCAGGTGGGCGCGGGGATGCTGTTCCTCAAGTTCGGGCGCGACGACGAGCGGCAGTCCGACGAGCTGGGGCACCGCTACTCGCTGCAGCGCGGCTACGACGTGCGCGAGATGCCCAAGACGTTCCGCACGCTGCAGCGGGTGGGGGAGCAGGCGGGGGCCAGCAACCGGGTGCCGGCGTTCATGTCCACGCACCCCGATCCGGGCGACCGGGTGCAGGCCACCCAGCAGTGGGCCGACACGGTGACCTCGGTGGCCAACCTCCGCACCGACCGCGACCGCTATCTCGCCCTGATGGACGGGCTGGTGTTCGGGGCCGATCCGCGCGCCGGCTACTTCGACAACAACCGCTTCCTGCATCCCGTGCTGCGCTTCCAGTTCGACGCGCCCGTCAACTGGCAGGGGGTGAACATGGCGAACCAGGTGGTGCTGGTGGAGCCGAACGGGCAGGGGCAGATCCAGCTCTCCGGCGTGCAGCAGGCATCGCCTGCCGCCGCGGCGCAGGCGTTCTCCGCGCAGCAGGGGGTGACCACCCGGCAGAGTGGTGCGCTCACGGTGCACGGCCTGCCGGCGCACGGGGTGGCGTTCACGGCGCAGTCGCAGGATGGCCAGCAACTGGTGGGCGAGGTGCTCTTCATTGCGCACGGTGGCACGGTGTACCAGTTCCTGAGCCTGACCCTGGCGAGCACCCAGCAGCACCTGGCCACGATGGGGGCCACGCTGCGGTCGTTCGCGCCGACGGCATCCAACCAGCAGTTCCGCCGCGTCCGCGAGCTCAACGTGATCACCCTGGGCGCCAACACCACCGCGACGGCACTGGCCCAGCAGAGTGGCGGGGCCGGGACGGCTGCGGAGATCGCGCTGATCAACGGGGTGACGGAGGGGGAGACGCTGCCGCGGGGGCGGACGGTCAAGACGGTCAGGTACAGGTGAAGGGTGAAGGGTGAAGCGGCCATCGGCAACGAGCGACGGGTGACGGGGGAGCATGGGCAGACCTGGTGTTCAGGGCCGAGCCCTCTGAATCCGATGCTTCCGGGATGATTCCCGTGTCTTCAGCTCGCGTTCGCCCCTGATGCGCCGACTCGTCACTGCCGGCTTGATGGCGATGGCCCCGGTCGTGGCGGCGGCCCAACAGGCCGCCGTCTCCGGCGTGCTCACCGGCCGGTATGGCGACCCGCAGGCGCCGGGGGTGGCGCCTCGGCTGGAGTGGTTCCTCCGGGATGCCGGCGGCGCCGAGTGGCAGGTGGAGATCCCGGCCGCGGAGCTGGCGCGCGAGGGCGGGTACCGGGGGTTGCAGGGACGCCGGGTGACGGTGACCGGCCAGGCCGAGGCGGCCGCTCCCCGGCTGCCGCCGCGGCTCCGGGCCACCGCCGTGCGCCAGGATGGGGCATCCCTCGTGATGCCCGATCAGTTCGGTTCCAAGCCCTATGCCCTGCTCCTTTGCAGATTCCCTGACGTCACCGGGAATCCGCCGATCTCGCCGGCCGAGGCGACGACCCTGCTGGGGAATACCTACCCCAATCTCGACCACTACTACCGCGAGATCTCCGACGACCAGATGAACCTGGCCGGGAGCCAGGTGTTCGGCTGGTTCACGCTGCCGCAGCCGCGGTCGTTCTACGTGCCCGGGAACGCCAACCTCTCCCAGCTGGCCAACGACTGCGCCGCGGTGGCCGACCCCACGGTCAACTTTGCCGGCTTCCACGGCATGATCATCCAGGTCAACGGTGACCTCGACGGCTCGGCGTGGGGCGGCTCCGCGTTCGTGAGCACCGAGGGCTCGTCGCGGATCTGGCCCACGGCGTGGATGCCGCTCTGGGCGACGCAGGCCTCCAAGTACGGCGTGTACGCGCACGAGGTGGGGCACTCGCTGGGCCTGCCGCACTCCTCGGGTCCGTACGGCTCCACGTACGACTCCGAGTGGGACGTGATGAGCGACGCGTACCTCACGCCGCACGCCGGGGCGTGGGTGGGCGGGCACACGATCATCTACCACAAGAACCTGCTGGGGTGGGTGCCGGCGGGCCGGCGCGTGGCGGCGGCGCCCGGCGTGCAGTCGCTGGTGCTGGAGCAGGCCGAGACGCCCGCCACCGGCGGCAATGCGGTGATGGTCACGATCCCGATCGCCGGGTCGTCGCACTACTACACGCTGGAGGTGCGCCGGCAGCTGGGGTACGACACCGACCTGAACGGCGAGGGCGTGATCATCCACCGGATCCGCCCCGGCATGGGGATTCCGGCCAACGTGGTGGACCCCGACAACAACGGCGATCCCAACGATGCCGGCGCGATCTTCGTGACCGGCGAAACGTTCACCGATGCCGTGAACGGGATCTCGGTGCAGGTGGGCGCGGCCACGGCCACCGGCTGGAACCTCACGATCACCACGCCGGGGAGCGTGCAGCAGCACCAGCTCACGGTGAGCGGGGCGGGCAGCGGCAGCGGCACCGTCACGTCGGTGCCGGCCGGGATCTCCTGCGCCAGCACCGCTGGCGTGTCGAGCGGTGGGTGCAGCGCCGCGTTCGCCGAGCCAACCGTCGTCACGCTGTCGGCCACGGCCACCGCCGGCGCGTTCGCGGGGTGGAGCGGTGCGTGCACCGGGACGGGAAGCTGCCAGGTGACGATGTCGCAGGCGCGGAGCGTGACCGCGACGTTCACCGCGGACCCAAGTTCGCAGCAGTTGGTGGTGAGTGGTGCCGGGGCAGGGAGCGGTTCGGTCTCGTCGACCCCAGCCGGAGTGACGTGCACCATTCAGGGGGGCAGCGCGAGCGGCACCTGCAGCGCCCCGTACCCCACCGGAACGGCGGTCACGCTCACCGCGGTGGCGTCAGCCGGGCATTCCTTCGCCGGCTGGAGCGGTGCATGCACTGGCCTCGGCGCGTGCCAGGTGACGATGTCGGCCGCCCGCGCGGTGACGGCCCGGTTCGAGCCGGTTCCGTCGCATGTGGTCGCGGTGATGGTGAGCGGCACCGGTGCGGGAGCGATTGTGTCGACACCGGCCGGGGTCGCGTGCACCTGGAGTGCCGGTGCGTCGAGCGGAACGTGCGCGGCACCGTTCGCCGAGGGGTCGAGCGTCGTGCTCTCCCCGGCGGCGAGCGCGGGAAGCTTCGCCGGGTGGAGCGGTCCGTGCAGTGGCACGGGGGCGTGCAACATCGCGGTGAACGGGCCGGTGACCGTGGGGGCCACATTCACGCTGCCGACGCACCTGCTCACCGTCAGCGGTGCGGGGAACGGCGGCGGGTCGGTGACATCAGCGCCTGCCGGGATCGGGTGTGCGGTCGCGGTCGGGGTGGCCAGCGGGAGTTGCTCCTCGTCGTTCGACGAGGGGACGTCGGTCACGCTCACGGCCACGGCCTCGAGCGGCGAGTTCACGGGCTGGGGCGGGGCGTGCAGCGGCGCCGGTACCTGCGTGGTGGATATGACGGAGGCGCGGAGCGTGGTCGCCACCTTCGCGATCCCGGCGCAGGTGCTGACGGTGGTGGTGGGTGGTGCCGGGGGTGGCACGGTCACGTCGGCACCGGCGGGGATTTCCTGCACGCAGGGCGGCACGCAATGCGCCGCGTCGTTCCCCTACGCGTCGCAGGTGTCGCTCACGGCCACGACGGACGCGGTGTTCACCGGATGGACCGGTGCGTGTTCAGGGGTCGGGGCGTGCACCGTCACGCTCGACCAGGCGCGCGGCGTGGGGGCGACCTTCCTGCCCAATCCGCAGGTGATCACGATGGTGGCCGCGGCGCTTACGGGCGGGGCCGGCGTCCCCGCGGCGGTGCAGGCGGCCCTCGATGCCACCGGCAATCACAACGGCGTCTTCGACCTGGGCGACCTGGTGGCGCTGGTGGAGCGGACCCCGGGTGCCTCGCTGTCGCCGTCGGTGGCGCGCGCGGTGTCGCGGAGCGGGGGCCACTGATGCGGCGCATGATTTCGCTGGTCGCGGTCACGGGGCTGCTGGCCGGTTGTGGGTCGGATCCCGCCGCACCCGCACCGGCCGTGCGCTACCGGCTCACGCTCGACGCCGCCGGCACCGAGCTGCGCGGTGCATTGCTCTCGATCGGCGGGGCGTCGGGCGAGGTCACGGTGCTGGGCGGTGACGCAGTGCTGGCGGAGAGTTCGCCGGGCACGTCGCCGCTGGTGCTGCTGATCGGGCCGCTGGAGGGGGGCGCGGTGCTGGAGGTGGCCGCCGCCACGCCGGGGACGCCGCCGGTGGTGGCGGTGGTCGAGGCGTCCGCCGGCGCGGCGGAGGGGTATCGTCGCGTGGCGCCGGGTGAGGTGGTGGCATCGTGGGAGGGGGTGCGGTAGGGGGGAGTATTGTTCCCCCGTGCCCCCGCCCCTCTCGCCCCGCCTCACCGCCACCCTCCGCGCCGCCACGGTGGACGGCCCGCTCCGCGCGCTCCGCCACCCCGACTTCGCCCGCTTCGCCACCGGCCAGACGGTGTCGCTCATCGGCACCTGGATGCAGTCCATCGCCCTCGGCTGGCTGGTGCTCGAGCTCACCGGCTCCGCCTTCGCCGTGGGGCTGGTGACCACCCTCAACACCCTGCCGATCCTGTTCTTCACCCTCTACGGCGGCGTGGTCGCCGACCGGGTGGACAAGCGACGGTTCATCATCCTGCTGCAGACGGTGATGCTGCTCGAGGCCACCGCCCTGGCGACGCTGGCACTCTCGGGCCACGTGACCGTGCCGTGGATCTACGCCCTGGCCCTGGTGCACGGTCTCGCCACCGCGTTCGAGGTGCCGGCCCGCCAGGCCTTCCTGGTGGAACTGGTGCCCCACCACGACCTCGTCTCCGCCGCCGCCCTCAACTCCACCATCTACAACCTGGCCCGGGTGATCGGCCCGGCCATCGCCGGCGTCATCCTCGCCACCCTGGGCCCCGGGATCTGCTTCGCCCTCAACGCGGCGAGCTACCTGGCCGTGCTCTTCTCGCTGGGCCGGATCCGCCACCGCTCCCCCGCGGGCAGCACCGCCCGCCGCTCGGTGCTCACGGGGGTGCGCTTCATCGCCGCCCGGCCGGCGCTCAAGGCGATGACGCTGCAGATGGTGCTGATCACGGTCTTTGCCGTGGCGTTCATCCCGATCCTGCCGGTGTTCGTGCGCGACGCCCTGGAGGGCGGCGCCCAGGGCTACGGCACCCTCACCTCGGCCCTCGGCGTCGGCGCCGCCTCCGGAGCGATCATCGTCGGGGCACTCGGTCACCGGATCCCCCGCGCCCGCCTCGCCTCCATGGGCTGCGTCGCGCTCGCCAGCGCGGTGATCCTGCTGGGACTCACCCGGAGCTTCCCGGCCGCGGTGATCTGGATCGGCATGGCCGGCGCGGCCATGGCCACCACCGGCATCGCCACCGCCACCTCGCTGCAACTCGCCGCCGCCCCCGAACTCCGCGGCCAGGTGATGGCGGTCTATTCGTTCGTGGTGCTGGGCCTGGCCCCGTTCGGCGCGTTCCAGTCCGGCTGGGTCGCCGAGCACCTCGGCGCGGCCCCGGCATTCCTCGCCTGCGGCGTGGTGTCGCTGCTGGGCACACTCTGGCTCCGACCGCGCCTCTGGCACACCGAGGAGGGTTGAATGTTCGTCACGATCTCGCGGGAATTCGGCGCCGGCGGTTCCACCGTGGCGCAACTGGTGGCCTCCCGCCTGCGCTGGCGGGTGGTGGACAACCAGGTGCTCGAGGAGGTGGCCCGCCGCGCCGGCCTGTCACCCGACGACGTGGCGCGCCGCGAGGAACGCGGCCCGTCGTTCATCGAGCGACTCGCCCGCGCCCTCTCCGCCGCCACCCCCGAACTGCTCACCAACGACCAGGTGGACCCGCCCGAGGCCGACGAGGCCCGGCTGGTCCGGCTCACCGAACAGGTGGTGACCGATGCCTGCCAGGAGGGACCGGCCGTGCTGGTGGGACGGGCCGCCGTGGCCCTCCTCTCCCGGCGCGAGGACGCCCTGCACGTGCGCCTGGTGGCCCCCGTGCCGCACCGGATCCTCGTGGTCGCGGAACGACTCGGCACCACCCACGACGAGGCCGAGCGCCAGATCAAGGCCACCGACGCCAACCGCGACCGCTACCACCGGCAGTGGTACCACCGCGACTGGCGCGACCCGGCCAACTACCACCTGACGCTCAACACCGGCTGGCTGGGCCTCGACCGGACCGCCGACCTGATCGTCACGCTGGCGGAGCCGCTGGCGGGGAAGTGACGGAGCCGGGACACCCCCGGCGATTCGGGATTTCTTCGGGCCAGTCGCCGGAAGTCGCTTGTCGGCAGCTAGTTAGGGCGCTTGACAGCATCGCGACGGTCCCTAACTTGTCCCGCGGTGAATCGGGCTGTCGCGGCCGGCGCTCGGCACGGGCCACGATCATCACGTGAAGCACACACCCAAGGGAGAGGCGATGCGGAAGTTCCTGGCGGCGGCGGCGTTGGTGGCAGTGGTTGGTTGCGGCGAGAAGACGGACGCGGGGATGGAAGACACGACCACGATGGCGCCTGCGGCTGCGCCCGTGACGGTGCCGGACAGCACCACTCCGGCGACGCCCGACACGACCCACGCGGCGACGCCCGACTCGACGCACTGAGACACACGGCAGCAGCGTGACATGTCGCCCCGGGGCATCGCGCCCCGGGGCGACGTGCATTCACGACCAGTCGTCGCGCGCCAGCGGGAAATCGCGCACCACCGCACGCTGCCCCGACACCTGCACGCTGTCGCCCGTGGCCACCTCGCGGCGCAGCCTGCTGCTGGCGATCCAGCGCCCGCCCAGGTCGAGCAGCGTTGCCACCACGCCGACCTCGCGTCCTTCGGACGACGTGATGCCGGGATCCACCGGGGCGCTGCCGCTGCCCACCAGCGCGCGCAGGGTGCGGTTGGGATGGCCGCGAAAATGGAGCCGGGCCACGGTCTCCTGCCCCACGTAGCAGCCCTTGTCGTAGCGCACGCCCTCCAGCTCGTCGAACCGGACTTCCTGCACCAGGGTGCGTTCATCCATCTCGCGACCGAGCACCGGCCACCCGGCCACCAGCATCATCGCGTCCGCGATCGCCGGCGAGGCAGAGGGGAGGGCGACCGGCGCGTCGCGCGACCCGATCACCAGCGCCGCGAACGGTGCCGGTCCCGACGGCAGCACCATGCCCGGCGCGAGCGCCCCGGGTGCGTGGGTGATCCACGTGCAGGCATGGGTGGCGCTCAGGTCGGTGACCCGCGCGAGGCGCGGCGGGAACGACCTGCGCAGCACCTCGCGCAACGGTGCCGCGCCGGTCTCGGGGACGACGAGCGTGGCCGCATCGCCTTCCCGATGCAGCCACAGGTCGGTGATGATCATGCCCTTCGGGGTGAGCACCGCGCCCCAGATCAGCGCCGCGGGGCCGGCCCGCTCCAGGTCGTTGGTGAAGATCCCCTGCAGGCAGGCGATGGCGCCCGGCCCCTCCACCCGCCAGACCTGGTCGGGCCGGGCGATGCCGTGGGGCTCCGCCAGCGCCTGGGCGAGCGCCCCGCCGGTGACCGCTACCGTGTACATGTCCCGGGTCAGTGGGCGGACGGCACGGCGTGCCCGCCCTTGCCGTTGGTCCCGGCGCGACGGTGCACCCCCGCGCGTCGCTCCAGGTCGGGGACCACCCCCGGCAGGATCCGGAGCAGCAGCGCGGCGCGCTCGCGTGGGGTGCGGAGCGCCAGCAACGGCAGGGCCTGCGCGGGCTCCCAGGGCATCAGGGCCGCCACCTCGAAGGTCGGGTCCTCGCTGACCCCGATGAGGCCACGCTCCTCCGGGCGGTCGGCCAGCGTGGCCATGGCCCGCTGACACCTGGCGCCGAGCGCGCGGAGCGTCCGGAGCGCATCGGGAGCGACCGGGTCGCCACCGGGTTCGTCGTCGAACGCCGCGACTTCTGCGACCAGGTAGGGCCTTGCCGAGGGTACCAACTCGCGGACCACGAAGCGTCCCGCTCCCTCGACCAGGATGTTGGACCGGCCGTCGTCGAGGGGCTGGTGGGTCACCACGCGCGCCAGCGCTCCGAGGGCCCCCGGCCCAGGAACGTGAGCCGTCCCCGCCACGATGCCGAAGGTGCCGTCACCCGACAGCACGTCGGCCAGCAGCGCGCGATAGCGATCCTCGAAGATGTGGAGTGGAGCCCGGGCGCCAGGAAAGAGCACCACGTCGAGCGGGAACAGCGGCAGCGGCATCGGCGAAACATAGGCGAACGGCGAAAAGTTGCAGGCCTCGTCCCGAGCGAAGCGAGGGACCTCTCGCCCGGCACTACGGAAAGAGG
>CAZNOJ010000093.1:0-10255 GCA_964574665.1 uncultured Gemmatimonadaceae bacterium | reverse complement strand
CGACCGCGGAGCGCGATGGCGCGACGATCGGGCGCGACGAGGCCGGCGATTGGCGCCCGGGCCTGCTCACGACGGACAGTCGCCTGTAGCCGTTGGCCAACCTGACACCAAGCGCCCCGTCTTCCCGTATCTTCCAGCGTCCCCCTCCCCCGGATCCTCCATGACCTCCCGCCGCAACTTCCTCGGCCTCCTCGGCGCCGGCGCCGCCCTGCCCATGCTGGAGCCGCCGTTTCCCACCAGCGACTCGCTCACCCCGGTGGCCGCCGACTTCGACATGTCGTGGGTGGACCAGCTCAACAAGCCGCACCGGGTGGTGATCGACTCCCCCGCGGTCTCCGACGGCGGGGCGCTCTGGCGCTCGCAGATGCTGCGCGACCAGTACAGCCAGGTCTTCGGCACCTTCCCCGACCAGTTCGCCTCGGTGCTGGTGCTGCGGCACGCGGCGATTCCGCTCGCGATGCAGCACGAGTACTGGGAGAAGTTCGGCGGTGGGGAACAGGCGGAGCTCAAGGACCGCGACGGCAACTGGGTCACCCGCAACCCGATCGGGCCGGCGGCCGCAGACGCCCCGGCCAGCGCCCGCAAGTACACCATTCCCGGCTTCATCGAGGGCGGCGGCATCGTGCTCTGCTGCGACCTGGCGCTGCGCGGCTTCATCGTCCCCAAGCTGCGGCAGGCCGGGGTGGCGCGCGAGGCGGCCTACGACGAGGCGAAGCGCCTGCTCATCCCGGGCGTGATCGTGCAGCCCTCGGGGTTCTTCGCCGTGGTGCGCGCCCAGCAGGCAGGGTGTGCGCTGTTCTGCAACGGATGAGCAGTGAGTCCTGAGTCCTGAGTCGTGAGAGGGAAAGTGAAGGCCCCGTCAGGATGGTCCCTGGCGGGGCTGCTTCTCTCAGGACTCAGGACTCACGACTCACCACTCCCGACTACCTGACCTCCACATACCGCCTGAGCCGCGCCACTTCCTTCGCGTCCACGTACTTGCCGATCTCCCGGTCGAACTGCGCGATCGCCCGGTAGGGACGGTATTCCTTGAACTCGCGCAGCATGCGCGGCCCCAGGCCGGGAATGGTGAGCAGGTCCTCGTCGCTGGCGGTGTTGACGTCCATCTTCACGTACACGTACTGCTCCAGCCGGGCCAGCTCGGCGTCGTCCACGTACTTGTCGATCTCGCGATGGAACTGGGCGAGCCCGCGGTACGGGGCATACTCCCGGAACTCGCGCAGCATCCGGCTGCCCACCCCGGGGATCATCAGGATCTCGGCATCGGTCACGTCATTGAGGTCGATCGGCACGAAGACGTGCCGATAGGCCGTCGCCTTGGCCTCGGCGGACAGCCGCGGCGACAGGAAGGCATCGAACTCGGCCTGCCGCAGGAACGGCCGCGCCGCGACCAGCGCCGTCACCAGCTCGGCGGTGAACCCGGGCACGGCGGCCAGCTGCGCCTGCGTCGCCACGCTGGGGTCCACGATCGTCACCGGCTTGCCCACCTGGGCCCCCAGCACCAACGGCGCCGCGATCGCCAGCACCGCCGCCCGCACCACGTTGCGTCCCCGCATCACGCACCTTCCTCCACAAGAGGGTCGGCGCCGGACCGTCCGCCGCCGTGGGCGCGCACGGCCAGCATGGCCAGCGCGCCGAACCACGCCATCGTCCCCGGCGCCAGTGCCGGGGTGGCACCCGCCAGCACCGCCTTCCAGAGCGGCCAGCCGGCCAGGTCGGGACTCAGCTCCCGCTCGAACTCCAGGTTGCCGGCGAGATGCAGCCAGACCCCGACCACCCCGGAGACGATGGACACCATGCCGAGCCACCACAGCAGCCGCATTCCCATCCGCCCCGGCCGGCAGAGGAGCCACGCCGCCAGCAACGCCCCGCCCGCCAGGAGCACCACCGGCACCCACTGCTGCCAGTCCTCGACGTGCTCGAGCAGCAGCAGCTCGAGCAACGTGCCGACCGCCCCCACCAGGAAGAGCGCGAGCAGCAACACGGCCAGCGGCGATCGCGTCTCAGTCCGGGTCGGCATCGTTCACCTCACGCCCTCGACGGTCACGTCTTGGGATTCGCCGCCTGCTTGCGATCCTTGAAGGTGTCGTACAGCTCCGAGTGCTTGGTGTTGAGCGGCACGTTGCGGCCGTCAATGAAGAGGTAGCGCGTGTTGGTGCGCGCCTCGAGAAGGTCGCCATCCGTCACCACCAGGTTGGCGACCTTGCCCACCTCGAGCGAGCCGAGGCGGTCGGCCACCCCGAAGATCTCGGCGGGCGCCAGCGTGACCGCGCGGAGTGCCGCATCGCGGTCGAGCCCGAACGCCGCGGCCATCCCGGCCACGTACGGCAGGTTGCGGACGTCGGGATCGGCCTCGCCCGACGCGATGGCGAAGCGGACCCCCGCCGCGGCCAGCCGCGCCGGCGCGGAGTACATGGCGTCATAGGGATCGTCGTCACGCGAGGGCAGCGCCATCGTGCGCGAGAACACCACCGGCACGTCGTGTTCCTTGAGGAAGTCCGTCATCCGCCACGCGTCGCGCCCGCCCACGATGATCGGCTTGAGGTGGTGCTTCTCCGCGAACTCCACCGCCGCGCGGATGTCGGCCTGGCTCTCGGCCGGGAACATCACCGGCATCTCGCCCCGCACCGCCGGCACCAGCGACGCCAGGATGATGTCGGTGGTGGGCCGGGGCAGCGTGGCATCGCGTGCCGCCGCCTCCATGGCGCGGCCGTATGCGGCCGCATCGTCGAGCAGCCGCTCGAGCGAGTCGATCGCCGCGGTGCGCGCGGCCTGGGCGTTGCCACCGCCACCGCCCCCGCCGCCCCCGAACCCGCCCCCGCCGAACCCGCCGCCACCCCCACCGGCCGACGGCAACTGCATCACCATCGCCATGCGCGGCACCACCGCCATCGCCGGCGCGGTGTAGCCGGCCAGGTTGATCAGCGCCGCCTGCCCCGACACGATCCCGCCGCTGGGGCGCGAGATCACGTGAGTCACGCCCACCACCCGGGTCACCCCGATGTGGGCGCTGTGCGGGTTGATCCCCCAGATCGCCTGCACGTTGGGGTTGAAGCGGCCGGTCTCCGCATTGTCCACGGTGGCGTTGGCCCCCTGCTCGATCTCGAGCAACCCCATCGACGTGGCGGCGTCCATCATCCCCGGATACACCGAGAGCCCGCGGGCGTCGATCACCTGGGCACCGGCCGGCACCGTCACGTTGGCGCCGATCGCCTGGATGCGGCCGTCGGCGATCACGATGCTGCCGTTCGGGATCACCGCGCCGCTCACCGGCACGATGCGGGCATTCTGGATCACCACGGTCGCCTGGGGACCGGGCTCGGGATTGAAGGAGCCGAGCTGCGCCGTGGCGGAGCCCGCAGGGATCAGGGCCGCGGCGGCGGCCGCAGCAAGGAACGGGCGGCGCATCAGTGGTCCTCCCCGGCGGCGGTGGTGTCGGCCGGCGGCGCGTTGCGTCCCGGCCCCCCGCCCCTGGCGGGCAGCTTGTTCGGTTCGGCGGCTTCCAGCGCAGTGCGCTCGGCGGCCAGCTCGGCGCGCAGCGCCTGGTCGCGCTCGCGGTCGAAGAAGACCTCGCCGTCAATGAAGGTGGTGACCACCGACGCGTACACCGACAGCGGGTGCGCGGTCCACAGCACCACGTCGGCGTCCTTGCCGACCTCGATGGACCCCACCCGGGCGTCGATGCCGAGCTGGCGGGCACCGTTGATGGTGATCAGCGACATCGCCTCGTCGTCGGTGAGCCCGCCGTAGCGCACCAGCTTGGCGGCCTCGATGTTCATCCGGCGCGCGCGCCCGTCATCGTCCGAATTGAGCGTGGAGAGCACCCCCGCCCGCATGGTGATCACGGCGTTGTAGGGAATCGCGTCGTACGCCTCGATCTTGTAGCCCCACATGTCGGCGAAGGTGGAGATGCCCGCGCCGTGCTGGGCGATCTCGGGTGCCACCTTGTACGCGTCGAGCGCGTGCTGCAGCGTGCGCACCGTGAACCCGAACTCGTCGGCCACCTCGAGCATCATCAGGATCTCGTCGGCGCGGTACGAGTGGGCGTGCACGTAGCGCCGCCCCTCGAGCACCTCCACCAGCGGCTCCAGCTCCAGGTTGCGCCGCGGCGCCACCAGGTTGCGCTCGTTGCGGGCCACGCGGGCCCGGTAGTCGTTCCACTCGCGCTGGTAGTCGCGCGCCCGGGTGAACGCGTCGCGCAGCACCTCCGCCTGCCCCATCCGGGTGGTGGGGTAGCGACGCGGGGCCGCCGGCTGCCCCTGCACGATCACCGTGCCGGAGTTCTTGCGGGTCACGTTCTCGCCCAGCGCGAACTTGATCCCCGGCATGGCGCCCGGGAAGAGCATCTCGCGCACCGGGCGACCCCACTTGAGCTTCACCACCGCGTTCTGGCCCCCGATGGTGTTGGCCGAGCCGTGCAGGATGTTGAGGATCGTGGTGCCGCCGGCCAGCGCCCGGTAGATGTTGAGGTCGGTCGGGTCGAGCACGTCGGCGATCCGCACCATGGAGGTGACGGAGAGCGTCCCTTCGTTGGTGGCGTCCGTCATCATGTGCGAATGCGGATCAATGATCCCCGGCGACAGGAACTTGCCGGTCGCGTCGATCGTGGTGGCCCCGGCGGGTGCGGTCAGGTTGGGGCCGATCGCGGCGATGCGGCCGCCCTGCAGCAGCACGTCGGTGCCGGGCAGCGTCCCGCGTGTCACCGTGACCACGGTCGCGTTGCGGATCAGGGTGGCGGGCGCCCGCGAGGCGGTGCGCTGCTGGGCAGCGGTCGGCAGGGCCACCGCCGCGAGGCCGACCATCGTCGTCATGAAGTTGCGCATCACTGTCCCCTCCCCGCGGCGTTGCCCGTCGGCGCCGGCAACTCGATCCGTTCGCCGTCAATGAACAGCTGCGTCACCCGGCCGCCGTCGGCGAACAGGTCGCCGCGCACCAGCGTCAGGTTGGCGATCTTCCCGGGCGTGATGGTGCCGAGGCGATCGGCCACGCCGAACAGCGCGGCCGGCTCCACGGTGATCGCCCGGATCGCCTGGTCGCGGCCGAGACCCCCCTCCACCGCGCGCCGCAGGTTGGCGGCCAGCTCGGTGTAGTCGCCGCCCGAAACGAGCGCGAACCGCACCCCGGCCGCGGCCAGCCGCCCCGGTCCCTTGGGCGCCTCCACCCGGCTCCGCAGCAGCGCCATGGATTCCGGCGCCTGGTCGGCGGGATTCCCCGCCTGGCTCCCGCCCGCGGGTGCCGTGCGGCGCGGGAAGTCCAGGTCCACCAGCACCGCGACGTTCATCGCCTTGAGGCGGTCGGCCACCTTCCACGCCTCGCGACCACCGGCGATGATGACCTGCAGGTTGAACTCCTGCGCGAGGTCGAGCGCCCGGTGGATCTCGCGCTCCGTGTTGGCCTGCCACACCACCGGCTGCCGGCCGGTGACCACCGGCACGAGTGCCTCCAGCGACGGATCGAGCGGAGGCCGCGGCGTCCCCAGCGGATCGCGGGCATACGCCGCCGACAGGTCCCGGTGATGCTGCGCGTCGAGCAACTGCTGGCGGAGCTGTGCCATCACGCCCATCAGCGACCCGGGATAACCGCCCCCGCCACCGCCACCTCCGCCACCCCCGCCCCCGCGCGAGAAGCCGAGGTGCTGCGCCACCTGGCTCCGGATCACCAGGTCTGCCGGCCGCCCTGACCCGAGCGCCACCAGCGCCGAACGCCCCCGGAACACGCCGCTCGCGGGGGCGGTGAGCGCCGCCGTGAATCCGGCGGCTCGCGCCGCCGTGAACGCGGTCCCGCTCGGATCGAGTTCCGCGGCCGCATCCACCTCGCTCTGCAGCCCCGGCCCATAGGTCGAGTTGGGCGCCGACGGGCGCCGCGCCGCCTGCGCGGCGGCAGCACCTTGTCCGGCGCCGGCCGCGGCCGCCGCCGTGCCGATGCCGAGCGAGGTGTAGCCATCAATGAAGCCGGGATACACCGTGAGGCCGCTCCCGTCGATCACCCGGGCGTCGGCCGGGATCGCGGGGTTGCTGCCCACGGCCGCAATCAGCCCGTTGCGGATCACCACCGTGCCGCTGGCGATCGCCGGCCCGTTGCCCGGCTCGATCCTGGCCCCGGTGATCGCCCACGTGGCGGGGCGCACCGGCGCGTTCTGGGCCGGGGCCACCGGCACCAGGCAGGCCGTCAGGGCCGCCACGCCGGCGAGGCGGACGGAAAGCTGCATGGGGTCACTCCCGATGAGTGGAGGGGAAGGCGTCCAGCACCAATCTACGCGCACCGGGGACGATCGGTTGGCGGCACTATATTGCGGGATTCACCTCACGGGGAACCATCGTGTCACCTGCCCGTCTCGCCACTGCCCTGCTCGTCCTCGCCGCCTGCGGAGCTCCCGATGCCGAGGAGCCGGTGGTGATCAGCAACACCCCGGCCACCATTCAGGATGCCACGTTCGCCGAGTCGCTCGACATCAACATCGCCGACTACCAGCGAACCGAGACCGGCCTCTTCTGGCGCGACCTCAAGGTCGGCGACGGCGCCGAGGTGGCCTCGGGCCAGACGGTCTCGGTGCACTACGACGGGTACCTCCCCGATGGCACGCTCTTCGAGTCGTCGCGAGCCAGCGAGCCGATCACCTTCCCGGTCGGCACCGGCCTGGTCATTGATGGCTGGGACCAGGGCCTCCTCGGCATGCGAGCGGGCGGCGAGCGTCGGCTGATCATCCCGCCGACGCTGGGCTACGGCGCCGCGGGCCGCGCCCCCGCGATTCCGCCCAACGCGACGATGGTGTTCACGGTGACGATGGTGGCGGTGCAGTAGGGGCGACGGGCAACTGGCAACAGGCGACGACTGATCCTGACGTCGCCCGTCGCTCGTCGCATGTCGCTTCGCATTCAAGGAAGTCGAGGTCGAGAATGCCCGACGAATCCCTGCGAGCCCGGCTCACGCCGCTCCAGTTCCAGGTCACCCAGTGTGATGCCACCGAGCCGCCGTTCCGCAACGAGTACTGGAACGAGCACCGCGAGGGGATCTACGTGGACGTGGTGTCGGGCGAACCGCTCTTCCTGTCGCGCGACAAGTACGACTCGGGCACTGGCTGGCCCTCCTTCACCCGGCCGATCGACCTCTCGCGCGTCACGACGCGCACCGACCACAAGCTGCTCGCCCCGCGCACCGAAGTGCGCTCCGCGTCGAGCGACGCCCACCTCGGCCACGTCTTTCCCGACGGCCCCGGCCCTGGCGGCATGCGCTACTGCATGAACTCGGCGGCGCTGCGCTTCATCCCGCGCGACGAGATGGCCGCCGCGGGCTACGGCGAGCTGCTGCCCTTGCTTGACGACGACGGCTCCGCCGCGGGATCCTGACACCCCGCGCCTGAACGCCCCAACCCCGAGGATCGCCCCGGTGCCCCGTGCCGCGCTCGCCCTGCTGCTCCTGCCCTGCGCCCTCCACGCCCAGGAGTGGCGGCAGCATGCCCTCGACCGGCCCCTCCCCACCGTGGTGCACCCCGGTGGCGCCGCGCTGATCCCGCCGCCCGCCGACGCCATCATCCTGTTCGATGGCACTCACGGCCTCAGGGGCTGGCGAACCAGCCGCGACTCGTCGGACGCCCGCTGGCGCGCCGTGGGCGACGCCATGGAGGTGGTGGCCGGCCAGGGCGGGATCGAGACCCGCCTCGGGTTCGGGTCGGTGCAACTGCACCTCGAGTGGATGACCCCGGCCGCAGTGCGCGGCGAGGGCCAGGACCGCGGCAACAGCGGCGTCTTCCTGATGGGGCGCTACGAGGTCCAGGTGCTCGACTCGTGGGAGAATCGCACCTACGCCGACGGCCAGGCGGCGGCGATCTACGGCCAGTATCCCCCGCTGGTGAACGCCTCGCTGCCGCCCGGCACCTGGCAGAGCTACGACATCATCTTCCGGCGCCCGCGCTTTGACAACGCCGGCCAGGTGACCCAGCCGGCCCGCCTCACCGTGTTCCACAACGGGGTGCTCGTGCAGGACGACGTCCCGCTGCTCGGCCCCACGAGTCACATGGTGCGCGCCCCCTACGAAGCGCATGCCGACCGCCTCCCGATCGCGCTGCAGGACCACGGCGCGCCGGTCCGGTTCCGCAACATCTGGGTGCGTCCGCTCCACGACCGTCCGTGATCCCGCTCGACCGCGCCGGACGATGGTTCGCGCGCTGGCTGTCGCACCCACGGCGGTCCGACTGGCAGGTCTCCACCACCTGGCCGCGCACCCTCGCCGCCACGCTGCGGCCGGGCGACGTGCTCCTGGTGGAAGGGTCGTCGCGCATCTCCAGTGCCATCAAGTACCTGACCCAGTCGAGCTGGTCGCACGCGGCGCTCTGCATCGCCCAGCCCGACCCCGACGCGGCGCCGGAGCGCGCGCCCAACGTGCTGCTGGAGGCCGATGTCAGTGAGGGGGTGCGCCTGGTGCCGCTGGCCCGCTACGCCGAGCAGCACACCCGCATCTGCCGCCCGGTCGGCCTCTCGGCCGACGAGCTGCAACGGGTGATCCAGCTCGCCGTGTCGCGGGTGGGCCAGCGCTACGACATGAAGAACATCTGGGACCTGGCCCGCTACCTGGTGCCCCACCCGCCGGTCCCGCGACGCTGGCGCCGGCGGCTCCTCGCGCTGGGCAGCGGCGATCCCACCCGGGCCATCTGCTCCTCGCTCATCGCCGAGGCATTCCACGCCGTCGGCTACCCGATCCTCCCCGACCTCCGCGTGCTGATCCCCAAGGAAGGCGGGCGCGAGGCGGCCCGGGAGGTGCTCCACATCCGGCACCACTCGCTGTTCACGCCCCGCGACTTCGACGTCTCGCCCTACTTCGCCATCATCAAGCCCACGCTCGAGGCGGGGTTCGATCCGCACAAGGTGGTGATGAGTCCTGAGTCCTGAGTCGCAGGAGTGCCGGTATGCAACAGTCTCACGACACACGACCCGCGACTCACGACTCGCCTAGAACGCCGTCACCATCCCCACGCTCCAGCGCATCGCTTCCTGCGTCACGTCGCGGGTCGCCTCGGCGTTCACCTTGAAGTTGCGCCGCACCAGGTACCCCACGCCCGCCGTCAGGGTCTCGTAGCGCTCGATCGCCGAGGGACCCCCGAGCCGCACGTCGAGCACCGGGGCGTCGGCGGTCACCAGGTTGTAGAGGCCGAACAGGTGCCACTTGCTGCTGGCCGGGCGCACCAGCAGCTCCGCGAAGCCGCCCTCCGTCACCACGGCGCCGCCACCGCTGAAGCGCGGGTCGTCGTCCTCCCGCCGCAGGTACTGCAGGTTGAGCTCGACCGCCCCCTGGCTGAGCGTGGCATCGGCGCCGAGCACGGTGGTGCGATTGTCGAAGCCGTCGCTGTCGTGTCGCGAGGAGAGGGCGAAGCCGCCCAGCCGCAGCGGCGCCGCCAGTTCGCGCGACGCCCGCACCGCCACCAGCTTCCCCGGGCCGTTGTCGAACCGCCGGTCCGGCTCGGCCGGGCCGATCCCGTTGCCGTTGGTCACCATCGCCGAGACGGTGAACCCCGCCACGTCGGCCACCGCCATCGCGCCCCGGTCGTAGGTGAGCGTCATCGGATCGCTCCCCACCCGGGCGCGGTACACCGCGTAGTCCTCGAACATCAGGCGCAGCTCGCGCTTGAAGAGCGGGTCGGAGACCTGGAACTGGCCCAGCATCAGGTCCACCGGCTTGCCGCCGATGTCGTTCACCTGCACGTAGGCATCCTCGATGCCGCCGTACTCGCCGCGTTCGAGCAGCATCGCGTAGAGGTACCACGACAGCTTGGGCGAGATCACCCCGCTGCCGAGCAGCTTGAGCACGTACGGCCCCTGGAAGTCGGTGGCCGAGCGCCCCCCCGAGAACGCCTGGGCATACGCATCCAGCCGCATCGCCAGCGGCAGGTCACGCGGCAACCACAGCTCGGGATCCCCGGTGGTGATGGTGTCGCGCGGCACTTCACCCGGCGTCATCCGGAAGCCGTTGCCGGCGAAGGTCTCCCCGAACGGCGTGAGCGCCGGCACCGGATTGTGGCAGAGCTGGCAACTGACCCGGTAGCGCCGCGCAAAGACCGGGATCGCCGACGCCGGCGTCGGCAGCAGCAGGGCCAGGGCAAGGAGAAGCAGCAGGCGGGACCGCATCGGTGCTCCGGGCACGAGTGGATGGTACCAGCGAAAAGCGACAAGCGACGAGGTGTCGGAAATCAAGCTCCGGCCATGGCTTTTCGCCAGTGCGTGTGTCACCGGATTCCCGACTCC
Source organism: uncultured Gemmatimonadaceae bacterium (assembly GCA_964574665.1). Taxonomy (GTDB): domain Bacteria; phylum Gemmatimonadota; class Gemmatimonadetes; order Gemmatimonadales; family GWC2-71-9; genus Palsa-1233. The sequence continues at coordinate 20 of CAZNOJ010000093.1, read as the reverse complement.
GGCTCTCGCAACTCGTCGCT
>CAZNOJ010000092.1:0-10269 GCA_964574665.1 uncultured Gemmatimonadaceae bacterium | reverse complement strand
CGTCGCCACCCGGCGGGTCTCCTCGAGGTCGAAGACCACCAGGTAGCGGCCTTCAGGATGCCGGGTCACCTGCGAGGCCGTCGCGCGCGTCTCCTCGTGGTAGTGCTTGCCGTGGATCACGGCGGTGTAGCCGTCCCGGGCGTACTGCTCCACGCGCTTCCAGACGTTGAGCACCGAGCCGCAGGTGGTGTCCACCAGGATGCAGTTGATGGCGCGCAGCCGCTGGAAGTCCGCCATCGTCACGCCGAAGGCCGGGATCAGCACCACGTCGTCGGGGGTGATCGCCGCAAAGTCGAACTCGCCGTGCGGCGGGCGCTCCAGGAAGGTGATCCCCATCGCCTTGAGCTTGTCGTTGACGTGGGGATTGTGGATGATCTCGCCGACCAGGAAGATCCGCTTGTCGGGAAACTTGGTGCGGGTCTCGTAGGCGTACTCCACGGCGCGGTCCACGCCGTAGCAGAACCCGAACTCCTGCGCCAGGCGAAAGGTGAGCGGACCGACCTCGAGCCGGTTGCCGCGGGCCCGCATCGTCTCCACCAGCCGCGAGGAGTAGTCCGCCGACAGCGGTCCCTGGATCGTGGCCTTGAGCCCGAAGCCGCGGCGGAAGTAGGTGGACTCCATGCCGGAAGATAAGGGAGCGCTACGGGCACCCCACCGCGCTGGCGGTGATCGGCACCGCGCGGAAGTCGCCCCGCAGCACCAGGGTGTCCATCCCGATCGGCGAGCCCATGCGCAGGTTGAGCGACCCCGAGGCCAGCCCACCGCCCGTGGTGAGGTCCACCACGCCGCTCACCGAGCGGAAGCCGATCAGCGTGTCGCCCTCGACGACCCAGCGCATCGCGGCCACGGCGTTGGGGCGCGGTGACTGGTCGCGGATGTCGGGCAGCACGGCGTTGTGCGGTCCCGAGGTGAGCGTGTCCACCTCCAGCAGCGTGATCACGAGGCCGGTGTCGTTGCTCACGGCTTCCAGGGTGGCAAGCCGGGTGATCGGGCACCACGCGATCCGGCCCGGCAGCACGGCCTCACCGCTGCGCGATCCGCGCCACTCGAGCATCACGTGACCGCTGCGGGACACACCCCTCGCCGAGAACCACCAGAGGATCGCCGCGGCGAGCGCCAGCAGCACGAGCACCATGGTGACGCGACGAGACACGAGCGGCTCCCGGCAAGGCGAGGCATCAGGCGGCGACGCGGCAGGTCGCCCGGGTGCGGTAGATTGGGGGGAAAGCGGCGGCGAAGCAAACGGGGCGGCCATCCTGCGGCCGCCCCGGTCCGGTCAGGAGGCGATCTCCTGGTCCCATCGGGATCGTCCGTCGCGGTGCAGGCCGTAGGCCCGGAGCCGACGCCACAGCGTGGTGCGCGAGATCCCCAGGGTCTTGGCCGTCTCGGCGAGGCGCCAGCTGTGCGCCTCGAGCGATCGCACGATGGCATCTTTCTCCCGCTCCGCGAGGGTGGTGGGACCCTCCCGCTTCGGGATGAAGATCGCCTCGCCGATGTCGAGGGCACCAACCTTGAGCGGGGCGAGCCGGCCACCCAGGCCGGCCAGTTCGGGCAGCAAGTCGTCCTTCTCGCTGGTGGCATCGAGCCCGGCGTCGGCCAGCACTTCGGAGGCCGGCGCGTTGAGGTAGATGATCCGACCCTGCTGGTCGAACACGATCACACCCTCGTGGAACGCATCGAGGAGGGCCTTGGCCAGTGGCGAGAACACCGACGGCATCGGGGTGGGAGAAGACATGGTCATAGGCCAGCCTACGCCCGCCGGTCCGGTGGGGTTTCATAAGGGGACAACCACCACCCTGGCCACCGGGTGGCCCCTCGCCGCTGGACTGATTTTCGTCCTCCTCGGGGTGATCCTCGGGACCCAGGGCGAGGTGAGCACCACCTCCCCCGGCGGTGTCACCGTGATGCTGCTACTGGCGCTGGTCGCCCTCGGGGCCGGAGTGGTGGCGCAGGTGCGGACCCCGACCGCCCTGCCGAGTCGGCCATTCGTGGGGCTGGCCGCCGCGGTGGCGGCGCTGCTGGCGCTGGCCCCGGTCACCTCCCTCACCGACACCGTCCCGCTGCCGCTGTTCCTGCTGTCGGGTCCCTGGCGGTACCTCCTCACCCCGCTGATCGTCCACTTCGCCTTCGCCATTGGGTGGCCGCACCGGCATCGCGAGTGGTCGGGGATGGTGGTCGGCTGGTACACCCTGCACATCGCGCTGCTGGTCGCGGCGATCGGCGGGTACACCGCCAACGAGGCCCCCCTGTTCGAGATGGTGGACGGGCTGATCCTGCGGCACGTGCTCGATCCGCTCGGGGTGGCCACGGCCGTCGTGGCGCTGGGACTCGCGGTGGCCTCGCGCACGCGGCGTGGACCGCAGCGGCGTGCCAATGCGTGGGCATTCGCCGCGGTCCTGCTCGGGGCGGGGCCCACCGCGCTCGCGCCCCTGGTGCCTGCGCTCAATGCCCCGCTGGACGGGCCGATGACCGCCGCGCGGCTGGCGATCGCGGCGCTGGCACTGCTGTCGCTGGCGGCCGTGCTGTCGCTGCCGTTGGTCAATCCCGTCAATCGCGACCTGCAGGCCCACCGCCTCGCCCAACGCCTGCTCGACGACAGCGAGCTGGGCGAGGCGCTGCGCGACCTGGCGGCGGTGCTGCGCGCGGCCCTGCAGGCCGATGGCGTCACGATCCGGCTCGCCACCCCGCCGCTTGCGATCACCGAGGGCGACGTGCGCGCGGTGCCCGATGAGCCGATCGCGCCCGAGGCCGAGACGCTCGATGACCAGCGCACGCTGGTGGCGCCGATTGGACGCGCCGGTCAGCCGCTCGGCGAGGTGCGCCTCGATGCGGTGGCGGCGGGCACCTTCGGCCGTCGCGAGCGCGATTGGCTCACCGCCTTCCTGCTGCCGATCGCCACGGCGCTGCGGGCCCGGCGTCGCGAGCAGTTGCTCCGCGACCGCAACGGCCAGGTGGTGCAGGACGCCGTGGAGGCATCCAACGCGATGCACGCCGCGCTGGCGCGCCTGCCCCAGGCCGCCTTCGACGAGACGCTCGCGGTGCCGCCGCCGGTGGATGCCAGCGAGGTGCTGGCCCAGCTGAGCGACGGACTCGACGGTGTCTCGCGCCGGAGCGACGACCTCGAGATGGCCGCCACCGATTCCCGCACCCGGATCCGCGACGCCAACGACCAGGTGGCCCAGGCCCTCGACGGCCTGCGTGCCTTCACCGACGACCTGCTGCGGCTGGCGGCGTGGGGTGAGGCGATCGCGGTGAGCAACCAGGCCGTGAGCGGCGTGGCGTTCCGCACCAACCTGCTGGCCAACAACGCCGCCCTCGAGGCCACGCGCGCCGGCACCGCCGGCAAGACCTTCGGCGTGCTCGCCGAGGAGATCCGCCGCCTGGCCGACGCCACGGCCGAGTCGTCGGGCGCGATCGAGGCGGCCACCAGGTCGCTCGGCGAGGAGCTGGCGTCGCGGGTGGCGGCGCTGGAGGCGCTGCAGGCGGTGCTGGTGGGCGCGATTCGCGAGGCCGAGGGCGGCGAGGACGCCGCGCGCCGGGTGGCCGAGACGGCCGGCGAGGTGCTGGCGCACGCCCGCTCGCTCAAGCCCGCGGTGGAGGAGGCCTACGCCGTGGCGCGCCGGCGGAGCGCGCGGGACGAGAAGCTGACGGCCACCACCGAGCGGCTGTTCGGCGAACGGGAGACCCTTGCCCGCACCCTCGCGGAACATCGCGCGTCGCTCGACGCCGTGCGCAGCGGCCTGGAGCGGCTGGGGGCCACGGGCCGGCGACGCTGACCGGGGCGATCCCTAGGGCGACTCCACCACCACGTGGATGGTCACCGCGTGCGAGAGCACGCCACTCGTGGCGACCACCTCCAGGTCCACCTCGACCTCGTCCGTCGGATCAGGCATGCCGCCCCCGCCGCATCCCGCCAACGCCACCGCGAGCAGCAGGAGCGCCGCGCCGCGTCCACGGGGTCGCGCCACGGCCACGAGCCCGAGCAGCACAAGACCCGCGGGCAGGATCCTGAACAGCGCCGCGGTGCCGGAGTCGGTGTGGATTGCCAGCTGGACCGTGGTGGGCGCGTCGCCGAGGGAAACCGACGCGGGTGAGAACGCACACGACCACTGGGAAGGGAGGTCGCGGCACGCAAGGGTGACCGGGGCACCCAAGGGCGCACTGCCCTGGCGCACCAGCGCGAGGTCCACATCGGCGATGTCTCCAGCCGTGACGCGCAGCTCTGCTGGGGTGGCTTCCAGCGAGAAATCGGATGCGGCGGCGGCGATGAAGAGCAGCGAGTTGGGGTTCTGCATCCCTCCGCCGGACGCCGCAGTGCCGATCCGCGCCCCGGTCTCCTTGTTGAAGCGCGAGACCCGGTTCGCCGTCCACTCCGCGATATAGAGCCGGTCATCGGGTCCGATCACCCACCCTTCGGGGTTGGCGAGTCCGCCGATGAACGTGGACTTGAATGCCCCGGTGGCGATGTCGAATCGTTCGACGGTTCCAGCGGTCCAGTCCATGACCAGCAGGTCGCCGTTGGGGTGCACGGCCAGGTTGACCGGCCCCTGCATCGGCTTGCCGCTGGTGAATGCCCCTTTGTCGGAGCCATCCGCGCCGAAGCGGAGCACCGTGCTCCCGTTGAATCGCGACACGAGCAGGTCTCCCCCGGGGAGGAGGAGGTGCTGCATCGGTTGCCCGAGATTCGGCGTGGCCTCGCGCAGGAACTGCCCTGTCGTGGCATCGAAGACCGCTACCGATGACTTCGACGTCCCCCACTGCGACACGTAGAGGTTGCCGCCGATGAAGGTCATCTTGGTCGGCTGGTCGAGGGTGTACCCCTTGGTGAACCGGTCGAGGTACGCGCCCGTGACCGGATCGTACCGGAGGACAGCCGAATTGCCGCGTCCGGTGACGTACAGCTTGCCGTCCGGGCCGAGGCGCACCTCCTGCGTGGTGCTCAGGCCGCCGGACCCAGGCATCACCAGGTCTCCACGATACGCCCCCGTGACGCCGTCGTAGCGCTTCACCGAGCTGGTGCCCCGACTCGAGACCAGGAGGTCGTGGCCGGGGACCTGAGCGGCCACCGGCACCACACAGCCCGTGAGGCCCAGGAGCAGGGTGAGGTGCCTGCGGAGCAATCGGTTCGTTGGCACTACGGCCTCCAGAAGGGGGGATTGGGGCTGCGGGTGCGATCGACCAGGTGCATGTGCATCGTGTCCGCCCGGCCCTTGGCATCGGTCACGATGACGCGGAACACGTGGTCGCGCGCCGTCAGGGCGGCACCGCCCATCAACACCCGATCGCCCTCAAGCGACACACCGGGCGGGGCGCCCTCGAGTCGGAATCGGGGGTCGTCAACGGGGCGCCGCAGGCGGAGCGCTTCCTGGGTGCCTCCCCGATCCAGGCGCACGGAGCGCCCACGAAGGGGATGGAAGCGCGGTCCGAATTCGGTGGCTGTGCCGACCTCGAAGTGACGCGTCACGGCACGGGCACCTGCCCGGACTTCGAGCACCCAAGTGCCCGGGATCACGCCGACCGAGACGAACGGGATCGCCAGCACCTCCCAGCCGAACGGGCGGCCGCCATTCGCGATGCGGTGCAACTCCGCGTGCACCGTGCCGTCGGGCCGGATCACGCGCACCTCGTAGGGTCCTCCGAGCGGGCTCTGGTGGAACAGCCAGAGACCGAGTTGGGGTTCGGTGGTCGCCACCACGGCAGGCCGCTCGAGGCGCTCCTTGAGCAGCTCCAGTCCGTTGAGGTTGCCGAAGCTCCCGATCAGCCCGAGCTCCAGCGTGACGTCCGCGTCGTAGAGGTTGATCGCGTCCCTTCCGGAATACGGCTCCGGCGTGCTCCACCGGTTCTGGCCGGTGCCGCAGGGGATGCCGTAGGGATCGATCACTGCGCTCTGGAGCGAGGCGCCGGCCCGCATCTCGAAGTGCAGATGGGGCATCGGTGACCACCCACTGCTGCCGATCATGCCCAGGACCTGGCCCCGCGCCACGGTCTCCCCGACGGCGACCGACACCGAGTGCTGGCGGAGGTGCGCATACCAGAGCGTGGTGCCGTCGGCATGTCGGATGTGCACCATGTTCACGTCGTTGAGCGTCCCGACATACGGGGTCGACATGTTGCGATCGAAGTGGTGGTCGTCCGCAAGCAGGACCGTGCCGGCTTCGGCCGCGTAGACCGGGGTTCCCTGGTCCATCGCGTGGAAGGAGGTGAGCGCCAGGTCGAGGCCACCATGCGTGTTGTAGGTGCGCTGGCCGCACTGGAAGTCGAGCACCCCGGCACCAGGATCGTGGTCCACGTAGTTCATCACGTACAACCCGTCATGCAAACCACGTCCGACGGGCCACGCGAGGGTCCCGGGTGGGGGCGGCGGAGGTGGTGGCGGCGGCGGTGGCGGCGGCGGCGGCGGAGGCGGTGGTGGCGGTGGACTCGTCGGTGGGGGCGCGGGTACCGCCGGAGGCGATGAGGCACACCCGGCAAGGAGGGCGAGCAGCAGCGCGCCGGATGGCGCCACGATGGCCTGGCGCATCAAGTGAGTGCGGAGGAGCGTCACGTTGTCCTGAACGTCGAATGGCCAACAGATCCGGTGGTTCGGCATCCGTTGGCCACACGACGCAGGGGTGGGCAGGCAGGTGGCAGGCATCTCGGGGCGCACACTCGATGCACACCACAGCTCAGCGTCTCGGGCGGCCCCTTCCCCGTGGTCCCCCGCGGCCACCGCGCCGAGGCGGGCCGCCACGCCGTCCGCCGCCGCGCGGTCCCCGGTCGCGGTGCCGCTCCCGCAAGTCGCGCGCGTCGTATTCCCCCACCAGCTCGCGCAAGCGCTCCAGAGTGGGCGCTTCGAGCATCTGGTCGCCGCGCCGCACCGCAAACCGCAGCGGGCGGTCGAAAGTCGGGAGGTCATGCTCGCGCAGCCTCCGCAAGGCGCCCTCACGCAGCAACAGCACCACCGCCGGACCGGCGGCCTCGAGGCGGTACTCCAGCGGGGCGCGGTCGCCGAAGAGCTGCACGCTGGTGGGCAGCGCGTCGAGGTGCGCCCGTTCCGCGGGCGGCACCAGCGCGGCGACATCGAGCGCCAGCGGCACCTGCTGGAACTCCTCCCACGAGTCCACGTCGCCGAGCTGCGCCCGCAGCAGCGTGCGCACGGCCTCGTCGCTCGCCGCGGCGAGCGCGCCACCGCTCCTGACGAAATACTCCCGCAGCTCGCGCCACGCCCTCCGAATGCGGCCCTGCGCGGGATGCTCGAGCTGGCCCTCGAGCAGGGCGTCGGCGAGGAGGTCCCGTGCCGCCTCACGGTACGGCTCGGGGACCTGGCCGCGGATCCGCTCGGTGGTGGTCTCGAGGTCGAATCCGAAATAGGCGAGTCGGCGAGCGAGCGCGAACCCCTGGTGCGTCCGGGTGCCGCTGATCACCAGCTCGGCCGGCCCCTCCACGGCGTACTTCCGGATCAGGTCGAGGGGAATGGTGGTCCCCTCGATCGAGGCCCGCGCCACGCCGAACCGATCGGCGAAGTACTTGAGTGATCCCGCCACGCCGCCCCACGAGGCCGCCACCGAGGTGCGCGACACGCGCGCCTCCTGGCCATCGGCAGTCTGGTCGTCCAGCACCAGGTCGAAGGGCTGGATCCGCGCCACCAGGTCCACGAAGGCCGCGCGGAGGCGCTTGTCGGGATGCGGCAGCACGGCGGGAAGCTCTGCATCGAGCGCGCGATACACCGAGGCCATCCCCAGGGCCCCGTCCTCCACCGCCTTCATCAGCACCCCGCGCCGCTCGGCCCAGCGCGTCAGCTGCTCCTCGTCGAAGACGTGGCGCGGCAACCCATGCACCTCGCCGAGGGTGGAACAGGAGTTGACCGCCTCGGCGAGGAGGTTGTAGGCCGTGAGATGGTCGCTCCCGGCCACCAGCACGCCGTGCAGGTCGCGTTCGTCGCGGGTCATCCGGTGCAGCGAATCAATGCCGCTGGCGCCGGCCACCAGCGGCAGCAGCTCGGCGTCGGCGTGCAGCAGCAGCTCCGCCCAGGGCCGTTCCACCGGGAGCGCCTCCACCTGGCGGCCATAGCGCGACAACTTGCCGTCCTCCATGATCCCGCGCGCGGTGAGCCGGCGCACGGCCCGCACGTACGCCACGCGATCCAGCGGCACCGGCAGGTCGAGGTCGCGGGCATCCACGCCGAGGCCGGCACACGTCAGCGCCACGCGCTCGGCGTCGCCCGCCAGCTGGAACTCGGGCGGACCGGGCTGGAGCGAGGCGAAGTCGAGGTCGCGATCCGAGAGGATGAAGACCTGTCCCCCCGCCACGCGGCCGTGCACGCGCCCGGCCATCTGCAGGATTTCGTTGGCGCCGAGGTGCAGCCGGTGCAGCACGTTGCGGCCGCGTTCCACCAGGTTGCCGTAGCGCGCGTCGTAGATCACCACCGTGTCGAGCCCCGGCACGTTGAGCGCCGACTGGCCCGCGGCGGTCATGGCGAGCAGCCACGGGTGGCGCACCTCGCCCTCGAGGAAGGGGCGGATCACCCGGATCGGCTCGCCGCCATGGTAGAACGCCGCGGCAAGGCGCGGGAACCGCGAGCCGAGCTCCTCGCCGAGGCGCTCCACTTCGGCGCGCGTCGGCAGGAAGACGGCCACCCCGCGCTTTTCGCTCACGAAGCGCCGCACCCGGCGATCGTCGAGGAACTGCTCCGGGGGCAGCGCCAGCACCTCCACCTCGGCGCGCTTGGACGGGTCGAATGCCGAGGTGACCAGCACCTCGTCGCTGTCGAGGTAGGCGCGGTACACGGTGGGATCCACGGTGGCCGAGAGCCAGATGAAGCGGGCCCCGGCCCGCTTGCCGAGGGCGAGGCAGAGTTCCAGCTCGGCGGAGGTCTGGTGGATCTCGTCCACCACCACGGTGTCGCGGGCGGTGATCAGGTCGTCGGTGAGCCAGCGCCGGGCGATTCCGGTCGTCATCACCACCACGTTCCAGGAGGGCGTCTCGGGGGTGGCCTCCCGCTCGCGATTGACGACCCCCACCTGGAGCGGTTCGCGCAGGATCTCCTCGGCGATGAAGCGGACCGCCAGCGTCTTGCCGGTGCCGGTGCCGGCCACGATCCCGAAGCGCTTGCCGGTGGCCGCCCACTCGCGGAGCTGGTCGCCGTGCTCGCGCTCGAGGAGGGTGGTGATGCGGGTCCGGAGCGCCAGTTCGATCGTCTCGCAGGCGGCGCGTGTCGGGGCGATCACGATCACGCGGCCGCGCGGGTGCCGGGCGTGGCGCCACGCCTCGAGGTCGGGCGGCAGGGCATGGTCGCGGAGCGGGAGCATGGCTGGAAGGTATCCCGGCGACGGGCACCCTATATTCCCCCACCCCCACGGAGCGTTACGTGATGCACGGCAAGGTCTGTCTGGTCACCGGCGCCAATCGCGGCATCGGCCGCGAGATCGCGCTCCAGCTCGCGCGCGCGGGCGCCGCGGTGATGGTCCACGCCCGCAGCGCCGAGAAGGCGCAGGCCACGGTCGCCGACCTCCGGGCCGCGAGCGGCAGCGAGCAGATCCGCGGCTTCCACGCCGACTTCCTGCACCAGGCGGAGGTGCGCCGGCTTGCGGCGGACGTGATCGCGGCCACCGACCGGCTCGACGTGCTGGTGAACAATGCCGGCGTGTTCAACCTCCATCGCGCCATGGCGCCGGACGGCCACGAGGCCACCTTCACGATCAATCACCTGGCCCCCTTCATCCTCACCCGCGCCCTCAAGGAGCTGCTCAAGGCGAGCGCGCCGGCGCGGGTCGTGATCGTGTCGAGCGAGGCGCACCAGCGCGCCAGCAACATCGAGGACTGGGAGTCGCGCATCAGCTACAGCGGCTACCAGGCCTACGCCCGCAGCAAGCTGGCCAACGTGATGTTCGGATACGACCTGGCCCACCGGCTCGAGGCCACCGGCGTCACGGTCAACTCGTGCGCGCCGGGGCTGGTGGACACCGGCATCATCGAGGTGGCCATGGACCGCTGGTGGAGCCGCTGGGCGATCCCGATCGCCAAGCGGGTGGCGCGCACCGTGGAGGAGGGGGCGAAGACCCCGCTCCACCTGGCCATGTCACGCGAGGTCGAGGGCGTCACCGGCAAGTACTTCAAGAACGAGAGGCCCCATGCCTCGTCCCTGGTGAGTCACGATCCCACCATCGGGGCGCGGCTCTGGAACATCTCGCTCCGCTACACCGGCGAGATCTCCGAAGTGGAGATCACGGGGGAGCATATCCTTCCGTAGCAGTGAGTCTTGGGTGGGGTGTGGAGTGTAAAAGGCCCGCG
>CAZNOJ010000091.1:3081-10445 GCA_964574665.1 uncultured Gemmatimonadaceae bacterium | reverse complement strand
GCGGGCTCCCCGAGCGGCTGCCGTTCGCCCTCATCGAGCCGCTGCGCGAGCTGTTCAAGGACGAGGTGCGCCAGGTGGGCCGCGAGCTGGGCCTCCCCGAGGAGATGGTCGGCCGCCACCCCTTCCCGGGGCCGGGGCTGGCGATCCGGATCCTCGGCGAGGTGACGCGCGAGCAGTGCGACCTGCTGCGCCGCGCGGATGCGATCTTCATCGAGGAGATCCGCGCGGCCGGCCTGTACGACCAGATCTGGCAGGCGTTCGCGGTGCTGCTGCCGATCCGCTCGGTGGGCGTGGTGGGCGACTTCCGCAGCTACGACCAGGTGGTGGGCCTGCGGGCGGTCACGTCGCGCGACGGGATGACCGCGGACTGGTATCCCTTCCCGCCTGACGTGCTCGCCCTCATCTCCAGCCGGATCGCCAACGAGGTCCAGGGCGTGGGTCGGGTGGTGTACGACGTGAGCAGCAAGCCGCCCGCCACCATCGAGTGGGAGTAGGGGCGAGGCCCCGCCTCGCCCTGGCCCACTGATCGGGCGTCGGGGCGAGGTCCCGCCTCGCCCCGGCGCGTTACGGCGTGGTCTCGGCCTTCCGGGTGTAGACGACGGTGACCGGCTCGTTGGCGCCGGTGGCGGTGCTCACCTCGCGGAGGGTGTCGCCGGTCGCCGAGACGCTGTACTGCGAGGTGTAGCGCATCTCGCCGTTCCGCTTCCAGCCCAGCGTGAGTCCGCCGAGCGAGTCGCGGGTGGCCGTGCACGTCCAGCTGCCGTCGAACATCGGCGACGCGGCCGGCGCATCGCTGCCGTCCCAGAGCGGGGAGCAGGTGGCGCTCATCGCGCTGAAGCCGAGCGTGAGCCCGCTGTCCCCGGCCGCCGCGATCGAGAGGTCACCGAGCATGGCGCCCGACATCGAGGAGGCGCGCCACACCCCGGCGAGTCCCGGGCCGCCGCTCACCCGCGTCATCTGCATCTCGGAGCGGGTCGGCGTGCCACTCGCCACGTTGTGCGAGACCATGCTCAGCGCCTGGCCATCCGAGGCGATCCGGATGGTGTCGGTGGACATCAGCTGGCCGTTGACCCGCATCACCGATTCCCAACTCAGGGAGTCAACGACCCGGACCGACACCGTGCCGCCCCATGGCGTGGGCGTCTCGGTGCCGTCCATGCGCATCTCGAAGGTCTGGTTGTCCATGGTGACGCGGTAGGTGGTCGAGTCCACCTGCTCGTAGGTCGCGGTGAGGTTGGACACGTCGGTTTGCGACTGCACCGCCTGCCAGGTGCCCAGGTAGGCGGGTTCGGCAGGACTGCAGGCGAACAGGAGGGGCAGGGCAAGCAAGGCCACGGACGGGGCGCGCATCGGGGACTCCGGGATCGGTTCGGGGATCCCCTAGTCTGCGGTCAGGTCAGCGACCCGTCAAGCGCGATGCCTTGTCCAGCCTAGCCCTGGAGCGCGGCCAGGATATCCGCCGGCTGGGCGGCCTGGTCGAGGGCGGCCCGGAACTCGGGGAGCCGGGCGACCCGGGCCACCTGCCCCAGGGTGGGCAGGTACTGATTGCTGACCTCCACGGGCGGCGCTACGATGAGGAAGACGTGCCGCACCGGCTCGCCGTCCGGCGCCCCCCACGGGAGCGGAGTGGTCATCCGGCCATACGCCACGCGAACCCGCGGCACCACCAGGGAACGGCAGTGGGGGATGGCGATCCCTCGACCCACGCCGGTCGAGCCGAGCAGCTCGCGGCGCTCGAGCAGGCGGAGCAGGGTGGCCTTGGTGCGGCCACCGACGCCGAGCAGTTCCACCATCGCTTCGAGGGCGTGGTCGCGCGAGGTGGCCGGGATCTCGAGCCGGATCGCGTCGCGCGCGAGGAAGTCGCTGGGCACCATTCGCGAAGCTTACACCCTTCCCGGAGATTCCAGAAATGCGCATGCACTGGGCGTCCCTGCTGCTCTGCCTCGCCGCACACGCCGCCTCGGCGCAGGAGGCGCCCGCACCGCGGCCCGCCGATGTCGCCACGATTGACGGCATCATCACGGCGCTCTACGAGAGCATCTCCGGGCCGGCGGGAGCGCCACGCGACTGGGCACGCCTGCGGAGCCTGGTCACTCCCGATGCCCGCATGATGCCGACGGGACGCCGCCCCGACGGCACCGGGGTGCGCCGGTCGTGGACGGTCGAGGAGTACATCACCACGGTCGGGCCCCAGTTGGTGGCCAATGGGTTCTTCGAGCGCGAGATCGGGCGCCGCACCGACCGGTACGGCAACATCGTGCAGCTCTTCTCGGCCTACGACTCGCGCCGGACGGCCGAGGATCCGCAGCCGTTTGCCCGGGGCATCAACTCGATCCAGCTCTGGTTCGATGGCGCCCGCTGGTGGGTCCTCAGCATCCTGTGGGAGAGTGAGTCGGCGGCCAATCCGATCCCCGCGGCGTACCTCTCCACGGGCGGGTGAGGGCCGGCCGCAGGGGTCGCTGTTAACTTTGGGGCATGTCGTTCCCGTACCCGACCCGGTCCGCGTTCCCGCTCTTCCTCGCCCCCAGGGCCGGGGTGTCGGAGGCGCCCTTCCGGCGCATTGCCCGCCGTATGGGCGCCGACGTGGTGTTGACGGAGTTCCTTAATAGCGAGGGCCTCCGCCGCCGCATCTCGCGGGTGCTCGAGGGCTGCGAGTTCGACGAGGTGGAGCGGCCGATCGGGATCCAGATCTACGGCAGCGACCCGGCGGCGATGGCCGAGGCCACCGCGCTGGTGACGGCGCACTACACCCCGGAGTTCGTGGACATCAACTTCGGCTGCCCGGTCAAGAAGGTGGTGAGCCGCAACGGGGGCTCCGGCTGCCTGCGCGACCTCGACCTGGTGGCGACCATCATCCGGGCCTGTGTCGCGGCCACGCACCTGCCGGTCACGGTCAAGACCCGATCGGGCTGGTCCGAGGAGCACCGCGATCCGGTCACCATCGCGCTCCGGATGCAGGACGCCGGGGCCCGGGCGTTCACCCTGCACGCGCGCACGCGGTCGCAGATGTTCACGGGCCGGGCCAACTGGGACGAGATCGCCCGGGTGGTGGAGGCGCTCGACATCCCGGTGATCGGCAACGGTGACGTCGAGACGCCCGAGGACGTGGTGCGGATGCGGGAGCACACCGGGTGCGCCGGGGTGATGGTGGGGCGCGGGTCGTTCGGCAATCCGTGGCTGTTTGCGCGAGCCCGGGCACTGCTCGAGGGGCGCCCACTCCCGGCGCCCCCCGGGGCCGGGGAGCGGTTCGCCGTGGCACTGGAACACGCCCGGCTGGCGCTGGAGCTCCAGGGCGACAACCGCCAGACGGTGCTCGAGTTCCGCAAGCACCTGGGCTGGTACACCAAGGGCTTGCCGGGATCCACGTCGCTGCGCCAGGAGCTCTTCGCGGTGGAATCCATGCACGAGGCCGAGGTGATCTTCCGGGAGTACCTGGAGCGGATGCCGGTTCCACAGGCGGCCTGACGAGGTCCCCATGCGACACGACGTGGTGGAGCGGAGCGGGGCACGGTGGGTGGACATCACCGCCCCCAGCCGGATGGACCTGCTCACGCTGGCGGTGGAGTTCTCGCTGCCCCCCACGGTGGTGGAAGACTGCCTCGACCCGGAGCACCTCCCCAAGCACGAGCGCTTCGGCGACGCGACCTTCGTGATCCTGCGGGCCCGCGACCTCTCGGCGCCCGACGATGCCTCCACGATCCAGGAGCTGACGCGCAAGGTCGCGGTGTTCTACCGCGCCGACTTCCTGCTCACGGTGCACCGGGCGGACCTCGCCGAGATCGCCGAGCTCCGCGCCCGGTTCGGCAGCGGGGATGCGGCCGCCCAGGCCACCGTTCCGCAGATGCTGGTCGCCGTGGTGCGGGCCACCATCGACTCCTACGACCCCTCGCTCGAACGGACCCAGGACCAGCTCGACGCCTTCGAGGCCGGGGTCTTCGAGGACGAGTTTCCCGCCCCCACGCTGCGCGATGCCTTCCACCTCAAGCGGCGCGTGGCGCTGTCACAGCGGATCCTGCGCCAGACCAACGTGGTGCTCGCCAAGGTGGCGGCCGACGGCGACCGCAGCGCCCCGCTCTTCCAGGACATGCGGGAATCCGCCGAGGCGACCCAGTTCTGGGTGGACCAGCTCCTCGACGAGGTCAACCAGTTGCTGCAGGTCCACCTCTCCATGTCGTCGCGGAAGACCAACGAGGTGATGCGCATCCTCACGGTGTTCTCCGCGTTCTTCCTGCCCCTGACGTTCATCGTGGGGATCTACGGCATGAACTTCCACCACATGCCCGAGCTGGCCCAGCCCATGGGCTATCCCCTGGCGCTGCTCGGCATGGCCGGGGTGGCCGGCGGCATCTTCGTCTGGTTCCGGCGGAAGGGGTGGCTCTGACGGAGGACGGAGATCGGAGGACGGAGAACGGAGAAGAGAGGAGCGAAGGACCTGGAAATCTCTCCCTGCTCCCCTCTCCGTTCTCCGTCCTCCGTTCTCCGTCCTCTGTTCAGTTCAGCAGCACCCGCTCCCACAACGCCTGCATGCGCCGCTGGGAGTCGCGGCGGGCCCAGCGCGACTGCCACCCGTGGGCATCGATCGGGTAGGTCACGAACTCGAAGTCCTTGCCCAGTTCCAGGAGGCGCTGCACCAGCCGCACCGCGTCCTGGTACTGCACGTTGCCGTCCACCAGCCCGTGCTGGATGATCAGCGGATCCGCGAGCCCCTCGGCGTGCCAGATCGGTGACGAGGCCCGATAGGCGGTGCTGTCGTCGGCGGGCGCACCGTTGAGGATCCGGGCGGTGTACCAGTGGTTGTAGTGCGACCAGTCGGTCACCGAGCATTGTGCCACGCCGCCCGCAAACGTGCCGGGATGGCGGAACAGCGCCATGAGCGTGAAGAACCCGCCGTAGGAGCACCCGAACAGCCCCACGCGGTCGGGATCGACCCCGTAGCGCTGCTGCAGGAACGGGATGGCCGCCACCGCCGAGCCCACGTCACGGTCGCCCATCGAGCGGTAGATGGCGGTGCGGACATCGCGACCGTATCCGGCCGAGCCCTGGTAGTCGAGCACCACGTAGGCGACGCCGAGGTCGGTGAGATACTTGGCGTACAGCGAGGAGCCGTGGGCGCTCGAGCCCTTGAATGCCTTGTGCACCCCCTGGGCGTAGCCGGCACCGTGGATCTCCAGCACCGCCGGGCGGTTGCGGTGCGGGGCGATCGGCAGGTACACCCGGGCCCAGGTGGAGTCTCCCCGCGCGTCCGCGAAGGCTACATACTCGCTTCGGGGCCAGGCGATCCGCCAGAAGGCATCGGTGCCGCTGCGGGTCAGGCGAACCGGCTCCGCGCCGGGGCGGGGGAGCAGGTAGAGGTCGGTCAGTTCGTCCGGCGCGCTCCAGCGCAGGGCAATCGCCTGGTCGTCGGGGGACACGATCGCCGTGGCCTGGCCCTCGCCCATGTTGTCCACCCGGGTGCGCGGCCCGCCCCGGAGCGGCATGGTGTAGACATGCACCTCGCTCGGGTGTGCCTCGGAGGTCTGCAACCACCAGGTGGTTCCGTCGCGTGACAGCCGCCAGCCCCGCACCTCCCAGGGTCCGCTGGTGAGGGCGGTGACCTGCCCCTCCAGGTCCACCAGCACCAGGTGCTGCCAGCCGCTGGCCTCGGAGATGATGGCGAACTGCTCGCCGTCGGGGAGCCAGGTGATGCCCTGGGACTCCAGCAGCCAGGCGTCGTCGTGCTCGTGATGGAGGATGCGCTCCGTCTTGCCCGTGGCCGGGTCCACCAGCACGATCCAGCGGTCCTTGTAGTCCAGCGAGGCGTACTCCGCCACCAGGCGCGTGCCTTGGGGATTCCACGAGGCGCGGAGCGCCCGCACCTTCTTGGGGAAGGCGGTGGAGTCGTCGGTGACCCACGTGATCCGCACCGAGTCGGGTTCGAGCAGGGCATCCGCCGGCACGATCGCGATCCGTGCCGCCACCGGTGGGGTGCCGACCTTGGCGCGACCCGTGCGGGTGATCACCACGCCCGAATCATTGACGTAGTCGCCCCAGAGCGTCTGGGTCTCCTCGGCCCGCGGGGCGACGAGATAGGTGAGGTGGTTCCCGGCCGGCGAGAGTTCCAGCCCCGAGACGACGTCGGTCCCCTTGGGCTTGAGCACCACGAAGGGCATCGGCGCCCGGTCGCGCCGACTGCGGGCCGCGCTGGAGTCCTCCTGCAGGGCGTTGCTGCGCACGAAGTCGAACAACGCCAGCTGCTCGCGCTTGAGCTCGGCATTGAGCGGCTTGTCCTTGGGCACTTCGCGCGCCACATGGCCTCGCGTGACCTGCCGCAGGGTGCCGGACGCAAGCTCCACGGCCCAGAGGTCGTCGCCGTCCAACCAGCGCAGTTCCCGTTCATCGGCTGACCAGAACGGCCGCACTGCGCCTGCACGACGCACCACCACGCGCTCGCGCCCGTTCTCCCACAGGCGCAGCTCGCCGCGGGCGAACCACGCCGCCCGCCGGCCGTCGCGGCTCCAGGCCACCGCCGTCGGCACCGCCAGGGCCGCCTCGCGCGACACCGCTTCGACGCGCCGGCCGTCGCGCGAAACCCGCCACCACGGCGATTCCGGCCCCACCGAATCCGTGACCCGCACGGCGGTGTCGTAGGCGAAGTAGAGCCACCGTCCGGCTACGTCCCAGCGGGCCGCCCCCGGGGCGCTGCCCAGCCACCGCCCGTCGGCGGTGGAGTCGAGGGGCACCCGGAACGAGAGGTCACGCGCGGTGCGGGTGAGTCCCGATTGGCGAAGGGGCAGGGTCTGGGCCGGGAGCGACAGGCCGGGGAGCAGCATCGAGGCGAGGGCAAGCGCTCGCAGGTGCATGGAGGGCGGTCCGTGATGAGGAAGGAAGCCTGCGACGTGAGCCGCCGGGTGTGGAAAAGGTACCGCGGTCCGGCTATATTGTCAGGACGGGGGCGATTGGCTTCGACGGGTTGGGAGAAGGCATCGTCGCGTGCCCAGGTCCGAGGTCCTGGATAATCCCTTCGGAACTGATTTACCTGCCAACTCTGATCTGGCACTGGCTGCGTAAGCTGAGCCTCGCGCTCGCTTAATGCACCTCCAATGACAGGGGCCCGTCCGGGGCGCCTCCATTGGATCGACAATCCGGACTAGCGACCGGCGGTCCTCCGCCGCCGGGAGCGAGCACTGCAGGAGGTCAACGTCGGGAAGGCGGGTTCCGCGCCGGTCCGATGCCAAGCTGGAAGCGGAACCTACGCACGTAGACGCGGTACCGGACGCCGATTCGGACCAGGGTTCGATTCCCTGCGGCTCCACTTGTCCCGAGCGAAGCGAGGGATCTCCTGCCGTGACCGGCGAGAGGTGGCCCCCGGCGGCCGGCGCGCCGGT
>CAZNOJ010000091.1:0-3071 GCA_964574665.1 uncultured Gemmatimonadaceae bacterium | reverse complement strand
TTCGTGCCCGTCCGCCTCAAGTGCCCCGCGCCTACGGGTGGCACCTCTCCTGCCGTGACCGGCGAGAGGTCCCTCGCTTCGCTCGGGACGAGGTTGTGGCCCCTTCCAGCCAGGCTCCCCATGACCCGACCACCTCCAGTTGCCCCGCGTCGCCCGGTCACCGTCGTCCGGCACGGCGAGTCGTTCACCGACGACTATGCCTGGTTGCGCGACCGGAACGACCCGGCGGTCACCGAGTACCTCGCCGCGGAGAACGCCTGGGCCGAGGCGGCCATGGCCCCGCTGCGGCCGCTGCAGGAGCTGCTCTACGCGGAAATGCTGGGGCGGATCAAGGAGACCGACCTGTCGGTACCCTACCGCCGCGACGGCTGGTGGTACTACACACGCACGGAGGAGGGGAAGCAGTACCCGATCCACTGCCGCCGGCGGGATCGCGACGACCCCGCCGGGGAGGAGGTGCTGCTCGACCTGAACCACCTGGCCGCCGGAAAGCCGTTCCTCGCGCTGGGCGACTTTGCCGTGAGCGACGACGGGTGGTTGCTGGCCTACTCCCTCGACGAGACCGGATTCCGGCAGTACACCCTTCGCATCAAGGACCTCCGGACGGGGGAGGACCTGGGCGTGGAACGCCCGCGGGTGACGTCGGTGGCCTGGGACACCGACGGGCGCACCCTCTGGTACGGCATCGAGCACGAGACCACCAAGCGCTCCTGGCAGGTGTGGCAGCACGTGCTGGGGCGCGAGCACGACGCGCTTGCGCTGCAGGAGGATGACGAGGCGATGAACGTCGGGGTGCACCGCTCGCGCAGCCGGCAGTGGCTCATGATTGATGCGTCGAGCCACACCACCAGCGAGACACGGGTGCGCCGGACCGGTTCGGCCGACGACTGGCGGGTGCTCCTCCCCCGGGTGGCCGGCCGCGAGTACAGCGTGTCGCACCGGGGCGGCGAGTTCTTCATCCGCATCAATGACGCCGGCCGCAACTTCCGGTTGCTCCGGATGCCGGTGGACGGGGCGGGGCTTGAGGCCGCCACGGAGCTGCTGCCCCACCGCGAGACCGTGATGCTCGAGGGGCACGAGTGCTTCGCCGACTGGTTGATCGTCCACGAGCGGGAGGACGGCATCCCGCACATCCGGGTGCATTGCTTCGACGACGGCAGCGAGCACCGGATCGCCTTCCCGGAGGCGGCGTACGAGTGCCATGGGCAGGCCAACCCCGAGTTCGCCACGGCCACCTATCGGCTGGCGTACCAGTCCATGGTCACCCCGGCCTCGGTCTACGACTACCGACTCGACACCCGCGAGCGGACCCTGCTCAAGCAGCAGGAAGTGCTTGGCGGGCATGACCCCTCGCGCTTCGTGGCGCGCCGGATCCACGGGCGAGGGCACGATGGCACGCCGATTCCCGTCACCCTGGTGCACCGGGCCGACCTACCCGCCGATGGCACCGCGCCGTGCCTGCTGCACGGGTACGGCTCCTACGGCTACCCGTACCCGGTCGGCTTTTCCTCGCATCGGTTGTCGCTGCTGGAGCGCGGCGTGGTGGTGGCCATCGCGCACATCCGCGGCGGCGGGGAACTCGGCAAGCCGTGGCACGACGCCGGCAGGATGGCCAACAAGCCCAACACCTTCCGGGACTTCCTCGCCGCGGCCGATGCCCTGGTGGCGGGCGGCCACGTGGCCCCCGGGCGGATCGCGATCGAGGGGGGGTCGGCCGGCGGGTTGCTGATGGGGGCCGTGGTCAACCTCGCGCCGGATCGCTTTGCCGCGGTGCTGTCGCAGGTGCCGTTCGTGGACGTGCTCAACACGATGTCTGATGCCTCGCTGCCGCTGACGGTCGGCGAGTACGAGGAGTGGGGCAATCCCGCGCTCGCCGAGCAGTTTGCCTGGATGCGGAGCTACGACCCGTACCTCAACCTCGCCGAGGCACGGTACTCCCCGATGCTGGTGCGCACCGCACTCAACGACTCGCAGGTGATGTACTGGGAGCCCGCGAAGTACGTGGCGCGGCTGCGCACCCTCAAGCGCGACCGCGCACCGCTCTACCTCCTCACCAACATGGGGGCGGGGCACGGCGGCGCGTCGGGCCGATACGACCGGCTCCGCGAGATCGCGGTGGACTATGCCTTCCTGCTCGATGCGCTGGGCGTGGTGCCGCGCACGCCCTGAACCGGCTCAGGGGGCGAGGGCCGCCCAGGCCCGCGTGGCGGCTTCCAGCGCCTCGGCGGGGGTGCCGGCCACGGCGGTGAGGTGGCCCATCTTGCGCCCCGGGCGCGGTTCCTTCTTGCCGTAGAGGTGCAGTCGCACGCCGGGCACCGCGAGCGCCCGGTCGAACCGAGGCATGCCCCCGGCCCAGGCATCGCCGAGGATGTTCACCATGGCGACCGGGGCGAGCAGGGTGGTCGCGCCGAGTGGCATGTCGGTGATCGCCCGGACCTGCTGCTCGAACTGCGACGTGGCCGACGCATCGAGGGTCCAGTGGCCGCTGTTGTGCGGTCGCGGGGCGATCTCGTTGACCAGCAACCCGCCCTCGCGGGTCTGGAAGCACTCCACGCCGAGCACGCCCACGTAGTCGAGGGCCGTCGCGATGCGGGTCGCGGTGGCCCGGGCGAGCTCGGCGAGGTGCGACGAGACGGCGGCCGGCACCACCGTCGTGTGGAGGATGCCCCGGACGTGGACGTTCTCGCCCACTGGCCAGGTGGTGCAATGCCCGTCGGGGCCACGAGCCACCATCACCGACAGTTCCGAGGCCAGGGGCACGCGGCGCTCCAGCACGCAGGCCACGCGGCCGAGTGCATCCCACGCCGTCGCCAGCGCGGCGGCGTCGGGCACCTCCATCTGTCCCTTGCCGTCGTAGCCCAGGCGCGCGGTCTTGAGGATCGCCGGCCGTGCGCCGATCGCGTTCCACGCCTCGCCGAACTGACCCGGACCGTGAATCGGGGCCCAGGGGACGGTGGCCACCGCGCAGTCGTTGAGGAACTGTTTTTCCCGGAGCCGGTCCTGGCAGATGGCGAGGGCGTCCGCGCCGGGCCGAACGGCAAGATTCTGTCGACCCTGAAGCGCGGCGCCAA
>CAZNOJ010000090.1:0-10516 GCA_964574665.1 uncultured Gemmatimonadaceae bacterium | reverse complement strand
TCAGTTGGTAGAGCATCAGCTTCCCAAGCTGAGGGTCGCGGGTTCGAGCCCCGTCTCCCGCTTGTCCCGAGGGCGCACCCGCGCCCGAGGGACCTTTTCATGCCCGGCGTGCAGACGTTCGGGCGCACCCGCGCCCGAGGGACCTTTTCATACCCGGCATGCAGCCGTTCGGGCGCACCCGCGCCCGAGGGACCTTTTCATGGCCGACTCCGCCCCACCGCGCTCCGAGAACCCGCTTGAAGTGACCGCCGCCAAACCTTGTTCAGGGGCGCAGTTAGCGGCATATTAGCCGGGTGAACAACCGGCCCACCGCGTGATCCGCGTCACCAGCATCGTCCACGGCTCGATCGGCGAGGAGATCGGTCTCCTCCCCGACGACGAGCTGCTCACCATTGCCGGCCACGAGCTCGAGGACTTCCTCGACTGGGAGTACCACACCGCCCAGGAGGAGTTCACCGTGGTCTGGCGACGCCCCGCCACCGGCGAGGAGTTCGAGGTGGAGGTGGAGCGGCCGCTCGAGGAGCCGCTCGGCGTCGAGGTCGAGGCGGCCCGGATCCGGCGCTGCGCCAACCGCTGCGACTTCTGCTTCGTGGACGGCAACGCGCCCGGGCTCCGCGAGGTGCTCTACATCCGCGACGACGACTACCGGCTCTCCTTCCGCTACGGCAACTTCGCCACCCTCACCAACCTCAAGCCGCACGACACGCAGCGCATCATCAACTACCGGCTCTCGCCGCTCTACGTCTCGGTGCACGCCACCGATCCCGTGGTGCGGCGCTGGGTGCTCCGCAACCCGCAGGCCCCGGAGATCCTCCCCCAGTTGCGGGAGTTCGCCGAGCACCGGATCGAGTTCCACACCCAGATCGTGATGGCCCCCGGGGTCAACGACGGGGAGGTGCTCCGGCAGTCGCTCGACGACCTCTGGGCGTTCGGGCCGGCCATCCTCACTGTGTCGGTGGTGCCCGTGGGGCTCACCGAGTTCAGCAAGCACCACCTGGTGCGCGAGCCCGACGTGGCGGAGTGCCGCCGCGCGGTGGAGCTGGTGGAGGCCGCCGCCGAGAGGGCCCGGCGCGAGCGCGGCATCACCTGGGCCTATGGGGCCGACGAGCTCTATCTCCGGGCCGAGCTCGAGCTGCCGCCGGCCTCGGCGTACGGCGCCTTCGATCAGGTGGAGAACGGGGTGGGCTCCGTGCGCTGGCTTCAGCAGCAGGTGACCGAGGGCGCCGAGCGGCTGCGGGGGTGGCAGGGACGGCGGATCGCGGTGCTCACGGGCACTTCCATGGCGCCCCTCATGCCGCTGGTGATGGATCCGCTGCGCGAGGCCACCGGCGCGGAGTTCACCCTCGTGGGTGTCGCGAACGACCTGTTCGGCCCGAGGGTCACCACGGCAGGCCTCCTCCCGGGCTCGGCGCTGCACGCGGCGCTCGCGGCGCTGCCGCCGGTGGATCTGGCCCTGATCCCGGGCGAGGCCGTCAACGACGCCGGCTTGTTCATCGACTCGATGCCGCTCACCGAGCTGGCCGCGCGGCTGCCGATGCCGGTGCGACTCTCCCGCAACTTCATTGACGCGCTCGAGGAGCCACTGGCCGCGTGACGAAGCCCACCGTGGCCCTCGTGGGCCGCCCCAACACCGGCAAGTCCACCCTCTTCAACCGCCTCGTGGGTGGGCGCGACGCGATCGTGTCCGACCAGGCCGGCACCACGCGCGACCGTCACTTCGGCGACGCCACCTGGAACGGGCGCGACTTCTGGCTGGTGGACACCGGCGGCCTCGTACCGGACTCGCAGGAGACGATGGACAAGGCGAGCCGCGCCCAGGTGGAGCGCGCCGTCGCCGAGGCCGACCTGGTGGTGCTGCTGGTGGACGGCCGCGATGGCCCGAATCCCATTGATGACGACATCGCGCGGCGGCTGCGCCAGTCGGGCGCCGACGTGCTCCTCGCGGTCAACAAGCTCGACGAGATCCGGGAGCAGGACGCCCGCCACGCCTTCCACCTCCTCGGCCTCGGCGAGCCGTGGCCGGTGAGTGCCGGCACGGGGAAGGGGACCGGCGACCTGCTCGACGAGATCGTCCGCCGCCTCCCCGACGCGGAGCCCGTGGACGAGGCCACCACCATCCGCATCGCCGTGGTCGGCCGGCCCAACGCGGGCAAGTCCTCGCTGGTCAACCGGCTCCTCGGCGAGGAGCGCCACGTGGTCACCCCGATCGCCGGCACCACGCGTGACGCCATCGACTCGACCATGCAGTACCACGGCCGCACCCTCACCTTTGTGGACACCGCCGGCCTGCGGCGCAAGGCCAAGGTGGAGGGCGACCTCGAGTTCTACTCCACGATCCGCACCGAGCGCGCCATTGACCGGGCGGACGTGTGCGTGCTGGTGGTGGACGCCGAGCGCGGCCTGCACAACCAGGACCTGCGCATCGCGACCCAGGCCTGGGAGCACGGCGCCGGGCTGATCATCGTGGTCAACAAGTGGGACCTGGTCGAGGAGAAGGACGCCAACACCGCGCAGCGCGGCCAGCAGATGCTGGTGGAGAAGGCCCCGTTCCTCGAGTTCGTGCCGTTCCTCTACGGCTCCGCCCTCACCGGGCAGCGCGTGCGCAAGCTGCTCGACCTGGTGCTCGAGGTGGCCGAGGCGCGCGATCGCCGGATCGCCACGGCCGAGGTCAACGACGTGCTGCGCGGGCTGGTGGACCGCAACGCACCGCCCCAGGCGCTGGGCGAACCGGTCAAGCTCCTCTACGCCTCGCAGATCTCCACCCGGCCACCCACCTTCGCGATCGTGAGCAATCGCCCCGAGGAGATTCCGGAGTCGTACCAGCGCTTCCTGGTGCGGGGCTTCCGGCAGGCATGGGGATTCCAGGGGGCGCCGATCCGGGTCAAGTACAACCGCCGCGGGAGCCGCGGATGAGCCTGACGCTCGGCCTCGCGATCCTCGCATCGTACCTGGTCGGCGCGATCCCCACCTCGTACTGGGTGGTGAGGCTCGCGCGGGGGGTGGACCTCCGCACCGTCGGCTCCGGCAACCTCGGCGCCACCAATCTCTATCGCTTCCTCGGTTGGAAGTACGCGATTCCCGTCGGCCTCTTCGACATGCTCAAGGGCACGTTCCCGGTGGTCGTGCTCGCACCATGGGCCGGAAGCTCCCCGCTCGGCGCCATGGGCCTCGGCCTTCTGGCCGTGCTCGGTCACGTCTATTCCCCCTTCGTGGGGTTCAAGGGGGGCAAGGGTGTGGCGACGGGAGGTGGGGTGATTCTCGGCGTGGCGCCCTGGGCGTTCCTGGTCTCGCTCGTCGCGTGGATCGCCGTCGTGCGCCTCTCCGGATATGTCTCCCTGGGTTCCATGGTCGCGGCCTGCCTCCTACCGGCGTCGACATTGATCCTGCATCCCGAGGTGGATGGGGACGTCGTCGCGGTCATCGGTGCGATGGCAGCCCTGGTGATCTGGTTCCATCGCAGCAACCTTCGCCGGCTTGCCAATGGCACCGAGAATCGCTTCGGCCGGAGGGCGGCATGACGCGGGTCGCCGTGGTCGGGGCAGGGAGCTGGGGCACGGCGCTCGCCAACCTCCTCGCCGGCCAGGGCGTCTCCACCGTGCTCTGGGCGTACGAGACCGAGGTGAGCGAGGCGATCGCCTCCCGGCGGGAGAACCCGCTGTACTTCGCCGGCAACCGCCTCGACGCGCGCCTCACCGCCACGTCGGACCTCGCCGCAGCGCTGCAGGGTGCCGACCTCCTGTGCGTGGCCACGCCAAGCCACGTCACGCGCGGGGTACTGGCACAGGCGGCACCGCTGGTGCCGAGCGGCATGCCGCTGGTCTGTGCCACCAAGGGGATCGAGACCGAGTCGCTCGACCTGATGCACGAGGTGGCGGCGGAGGTGGTCCCGCAGGCGACCTTCGTGGCGCTGTCGGGGCCGTCGTTTGCGCAGGAGGTGTATGCGCGGCAGCCCACCCTCGTGGTCGCGGCGAGCCACGATCGCGATGCGGCCCGGATGACGCAGCGGCTGTTCGCCGCGCCCACCTTCCGGGTCTATACCCAGTCGGACGTGGTGGGCGTCGAGCTGGCGGGGTCGCTCAAGAACGTGATCGCCATCGCGGCCGGCGTGCTGGAGGGCCTCGGGCTGGGCCACAATCCCCGCGCGGCATTGCTCACCCGTGGCCTCGCCGAGATCGGCCGGCTGGGCGCCACGATGGGTGCCGACCCGCTCACCTTCGCGGGGCTGGCGGGGATGGGCGACCTGATCCTCACCTGCACCGGGGGGCTGTCGCGCAACCGGCAGCTGGGCATCGCGCTCGCCAGGGGCGAGACGCTGGAGCACCACCGGGCCACCCATCGCACCGTGGCCGAGGGGGTCAACACCGCCCTCGGCGCCTGGCGGCTCGCGGCCCGACAGGGTGTGGAGATGCCGATCACCGCACAGGTCAAGGCGGTGCTCTTCGATGGCGTGACGCCGGCCGACAGCATCCGGAACCTGATGGACCGAACCCTCAAGGCGGAGTGACGCGACGTGACGCTCCCCAGTCCCGTGCAGCAGTTCTTCTCGATCGGCGAGGTGTGCGCCCTCACCGACCTCAAGCCCCACGTGCTCCGCTACTGGGAATCGCAGTTCCGGTTCCTCAACCCCGCCAAGAACCGCTCCGGCAACCGGGTGTACAAGGCGCGCGAGGTGGAGCTGGTGATGCTAGTGAAGCACCTGCTCTACACCGAGAAGTACACCATCGAGGGCGCGCGGATCCGGCTCGACCAGTACCGCCGCAGCGGCGACCTCCGCATCCAGGCGACGCAGGCGCTCCGCGACGAGGTGATCCGCGAGATCCGCCGTGACCTCGACGAGGTGATGGCGGTGCTGGAGGGGCGGGCGGTTCGTGCCAGGCAGCCGGCGGAGGACGGAGGGCGGAGGGTGGAGAATAGAGGCTGATGGTCGCCTCCGTTCTCCACCCTCGACTCTCCGTCCTCTCATTGCTATCGCCCGCTTAGATTCGACCGAATGCACATCCTGGTCACCAACGACGACGGCATCCTCTCGCCCGGCCTGCAGGTGCTCGCGGAGGCGTGCCGCGCCGTGGGCAGCGTGACCGTGGTGGCACCGGATCGCGAGCAGAGCGCCCAGAGTCACGCCCTCACCCTCACCAGGCCGCTCCGCCCGGTGCGCCGCCCCGACGGCACCTGGCAGGTGGACGGTACCCCCACCGATTGCGTGCTGCTCGCCGTGGAGGCCCCGCTCGTGCCCGAGCGGCCCGACTTCGTGTTCTCGGGCATCAATCACGGCCCCAACATGGGCGAGGACGTGCTCTACAGTGGCACCGTCTCCGCCGCGATGGAAGCGACGGTGCTGGGGATTCCCGGCGTGGCCTTCTCGTTCGCCGGGCGCCGCGACGACCTGATCGCCGGCTACCGCGACGTGGTGGCTGGGCTGGTGCAGCGGATCGTCTCGCTCAAGGAACTGCCACCCAACACCCTGCTCAACATCAACCTCCCCGGCATCCCGGCCGACGAGGTGCAGGGGGTGCGCGTGGTGCGGAGCGGGTCGCGCTTCTTCCAGAACGGCATCACCAGGCACCAGGATCCCTGGGGACGCGACGTGTACTGGGTGGGCGGCGGCACGATCACCTGGACGGGCGAGGAGGACACCGACCACGCCGTGGTGCGCGAGGGACACATCGCCATCACGCCCCTCCACCTCGACCTGACGGCCCACGCCCAGCTGGAGGTGGTGCGGGGGTGGAAGCTGGCGCTCGAGGCCCAGTGAGCGACGGCTACGCCGGCTACCGCAGCGCCCTGGTGGAGACCCTGCAGCAGAAGGGGATCCACGACATGGCGGTGCTCCGGGCCGTGGCCACGGTGCCGCGCCACCGCTTCGTGCCCGAGTCGCTCATCGGCCGCGCCTACGACGACACGGCCCTCCCCATCGGCCAGGGCCAGACCATTTCCCAGCCCTACGTACAGGCCCGCTCCTGCGAACTGCTGCAACTGACCGGGCGCGAGCGGGTGCTCGAGATCGGCACCGGTTCGGGATACCAGACCGCGCTGCTGTCCATGCTGGCGGAATCCGTCTTTTCCATCGAGCGGCTGCCGGAGCTGGCCCGGAGCGCCCGCGAGGTGCTCCGGGCCACCGGCTTCGAGAACGTGTCGGTGATCCACGCCGACGGCACCCTGGGCTGGAAGCCCAACGCCCCCTACCACGGCATCGTGGTGGCCGCCGGGTCGCCCTCGGTGCCCCAGCCCCTGGTGGATCAGCTCGTCCCCGGCGGCCGCATGGTGATCCCGGTGGGGGGGAACGAGGCCCAGGTGCTCACCCTGGTCACCCGGCACCCCGATGGCCCGGGATTTGACGAGACCCCGGTGGCAGACGTCCGCTTTGTCCCACTCCTCGGCCAGTTCGGCTGGGCACCCCCGGAACGCTGAATGGACCTGATTCGCGGCCTCATCGACTTCTTCCTGCATCTCGACAAGCACCTCGCCGAGATCATCCAGCAGTATGGCACCTGGACCTACGCCATCCTGTTCCTGATCATCTTCGTCGAGACCGGGCTGGTGGTGATGCCGCTCCTCCCGGGCGACTCGCTGCTGTTCGCGGCGGGGATCTTCGCGAACCTGGGGCAGCTCGACCCCTGGCTCCTCACCGGGCTGCTGATCGCCGCCGCCATCCTGGGCGACACCGTCAACTACTGGATCGGCAACAAGCTTGGCCCCCGGGCGTTCTCCGGGGAGTTCCGGTTCCTCAAGCGGGAGTACCTCGACCGCACCCGGGAGTTCTACGCCCGCCACGGCGGGAAGACGATCATCCTCGCCCGCTTCATCCCGATCGTCCGGACCTTCGCCCCCTTCGTGGCCGGGGTGGGGGAGATGCAGTACTCCCGGTTCCTGGCCTACAACGTGGTGGGCGGGGTGGTCTGGGTCACCCTGTTCGTCTGGGCAGGGTACCTCTTCGGCGACATCCCGGTGGTCCAGGAGCGCTTCGAGCTGGTGATCCTCGGGATCATCGGCGTGTCGGTGCTGCCGATCGCCATCGAGCTCCTGAAGGGGTGGAGGGCCAAGCGGCGCGGGACGTGAGGTCGTTCTCAACGACCGGTAATGCGCTGACAACATTGCAGTTGCGCGCCGCCGCTCAAGTCCTGCGCGAACCTGCTTCCTGGCCCGTTCTCAATCAGGGCCGTCCGCCGGAACTCGCCCGGGCCCACCTCATGTGACTTCTTCTGCGGCAGGTGGGTCGCCCGGAGAATCCTGCCACCTCGGACGAGAAGGTCGATGAGTCTACGCCGCCGCCATCTCGGCGCCTTGGCCGCGCTGGTGACGCTGCCGGGGTCGTTGGCCGCCCAGACGACGGTGCTGGAGGGAGTCGTCACGATCGTCTGGGCGGACCCCCCGGCTGGTCCAGCCCCTCCGCCGAAGTACATGCTGCACACCGACGACGCCGACTACCAGCTGCGGTGGAGCGGCGGTTCTCCCACCAGCCCCTTGATGCCGGGCGACCGGGTCCGTGTCTCCGGTGCCCTGCGACAGCTGCCGGCGCGGGCGGTGCCACGGGCACGGCGGGAGGGGGAGATCACCGTCAGCACCGTGCGCGACCTCGGCGAGGCATCGCTCCGGGCCGATCCCGCCGTCCTCCGCTACCTCACCGTCACCTGTGAGGCCATTGGCGGTGCGACCCCCTTGTATTCCCCGTCCGAGGCCGCCGCGCGCTTCGGCAAGGGATTCCCGGCCGCCGGTCACTTCCTCGAGGAGCTCTCGGAGGGTCAGCTCGACTTCCGCTCGGTCGGAGGCGTTGGCCCCGTGCCGATCGACGCCGCGTCCTCCTACGGGTCGTACCCCAGCGTGGCCACGTCGCAGATCGCACGCGACTGCGCCACGGGCGTCTCCAGCCAGGAGCTCGAGGGCATCGACGGCGTCAACTTCGTACTCAACTTCCAGCCCGGCGCGGCCTTCGGCGGCACAGTCGCCCTCCCGGTGGGCGGGACCACGCGTGTCTTCCGCGCCACCTGGATCCCGCAGCAGCAGTCGTCGTTCCCGACCCTCGCGCACGAAGTCGGACACTCGATCGGCTGGAGCCACTCCGGGATGGACTACGGCGGGGTGAGCGAGCACCAATACTCGAGCTTCTTCGACGTCATGAGTTCGGGTTTCCTCGCGCGCTCGGGCGAAACGGACTTCGGATCGCAGTACATCCAGGCCCAGACCATCGCGGCCAATCGCGCGGCGTCGGGTTGGGTGCCCGGGAATCGGTGGGAAGTGGTCGAGCCGGGGGTGGAGACGGAACTCACCCTCGAGATCACCGGCTCGGGTCGCATGGGTACGCGTCCGCCGAACACCCGAGACCTTGTGGAGATCCGCACACCCGGCGGCGAGCGATACACCATCGAATCGCGCTTCAAGCGGGGGAAGTATGACCTGACGCTGTTCAGGGGCGGGGTGATCCTGCATCGCCTGACGCGCCCGATCGCGCTCGGGTTCGGATGCTGCCTGGCGAAGCTGGTCGATGCCGACCTGAACGGGATCGCCGACGACGACGGCGTCGCCTGGAACGTCGGGGAGGAATTCCGTGACGGTGCGAGAGGGTTCGGCTTCACGGTGCTCGACTCGCTGCCCGACGGATACCTCGTCCGGGTGCGAAGCGGATTCCTGCTCGAAGCAACCGTCGTCGGTTCCGGTCGGATCATCGGGTGGCCGGCAGGGGACTGCGTCACCGAGTGCCGTGCCGTCCGGGACGGTAGCGAACCCCCACTGACCCTGACTGCGGAGCCCACGGGAAGTCTCCCGTTCCGGCGGTGGCTTGGCGACTGCCAGGGAACCGGTCCGTGCGTGCTGCCCGCCAACCGCGATCGCGCCGTGCAGGCTTGGTTCGGGGCGGGCATCGCCTTCCTCACCGATTCGCTGCTGCCCCACGGCACCCTCGGGCAGGCCTTCGCGACGATGCTCGCGGTCGACGCATTGGGCACGGCGACGCTCACCATGGTGAGCGGAAACCTGCCACCCGGGCTCCAGCTCGATGCCGGTGCCGCTGCGATCCGAGGCACCCCCTCCGCCGCAGGGATCCATCGATTCACGTTGCGAGCGACCGATGCGTTCGCGACGACCACGCGTCAGTTCACCATGCATGTCACCCCGCCGCTGACCCCGGGCGTGGGCGACACCGTGGCGGTCGTCCGATTCAGCACCACAACCGTCCCGCTCGTCGCGGGCTCCGGTGAACCGGTCGAGTTGCGGCTGGTCTCCGGAGCCTGGCCGAACGGGTTGGTGCCCAACGGCTTCGGGGCGCTCGTCGGCAATCCGCATGGGCCCAGCCGTGTCACCGCCACCTTCGATGAAGTGCACGCGAGCGGCCCCGTGCGGCGCACCCTGCATTTCCGCTTGCTCGATGCCCAGCCGGAGATCGACCTCGGCGTGCCGATCGGCAACCTGTTCGTGGGGATGCCGATCGACCGCACGATGAGGTCGGTGGGACCGGACACCGTGCGATGGAGCATCCTCGCGGGGGCGCTGCCCCCTGGTATCGCCCTCACGGCGAACGGACGTCTTCACGGCACACCAACCGGGGGTGGCGAGTACCGCTACACCCTCGAGGCGCGGATCGCGTCGCTGGCGGACACGCATGAGTTCATCGTCGTCGTCGGGGTACCCACACCGACCCGCGAGGAAGTCTTCGGGGCCCTGTTGCGCGGCACATACCTCACAGAACCGGAGCGGCTGTACCTCGACTTCATCGGCAACCGCAACGGGCGGCTCGACCTCGGCGACGTCCGCGCGTGGATGCTCAGTCGCGGGCTCATTCCTGGCGGAGGTGGATCATGAAGGCGTCTGCATCCATCGGCCTTGCCACCACGCTGTTGGCCATCGCCGCGTGCGGCGCGGACCCTGCCCGTCCCGACGACAAGCCGCGGATCGTGGCGCGTCTCGTCATCGATCCCTCGCCGGCGAAGGCGGTGCATCTGGAAGTGACTGGCCCCGGTACCGGCGAGTTCGACGTGGAGAAGGCCGGGATCGTCGCCGACGACTGGCAAGGCCCGACGGCGCTCGCGCTGGTCCTCTTCGGCAACGACCTGAGCGGCCCGATCGGGGCGTTCCCCAAGGTCGACCCGGAAGGGCCACGCCTTGAGCAGGTGCGGGTGCTCGATGCCGTCGGTGCGGACAACCTCCCGCTCCCGCCGGGCACGGTGACCGCGAGAGTGGTGATCGACACGATCCGCTGATGGATCGGCCCCGGTCAGAATATCCTTGGGAAGTCGCCGTTCCCGGAGGGCTCGATGGTCCGCACCCTGCTCGTCTCCTCGCTTGCCCTCGCCGGCACGTGGGCACCGCAGACCGCCGTATCCCAGGCACCGATCTTCAGCGTGCCCACCTCGGAACAGGTGGCGAGCGATTCGACCTTCCCGTGGCGCGACTGCGGAACGTTCCGCATCCCCTTGGGGAGCATCCGCCCCTCGCTGGGCACCGTCGCCTATCGGATGGGGCGCGACGGCCGGGCGGACACCGCCACCCTGCGCATCGTGGCCGCCGAGCGGATCAGCGTGGCCGG